>NZ_CP108430.1:7095000-7395000 GCF_041435335.1 Streptomyces sp. NBC_01283 | reverse complement strand
CGGTGAGCGGTGTCGTCTCGGCGGGCTTCAGGATGACCGCGTTGCCGGCCGCGAGCGCCGGGGCGGTGCCCCAGGCGGCGATCGGCATCGGGAAGTTCCAGGGGGCGATGACGCCGACGACCCCGAGGGGTTCGAGGATCGTGACGTTCAGGCCGCCGGGTACCGGGATCTGACGGCCGCTCAGCCTCTCCACTCCCCCCGCGGCGAAGTCCAGGAGATCGCGGACGTTGCCGGCCTCCCAGCGCGCGTTGCCGATGACGTGACCGGCCTCGCGCACCTCCAACTGGGCCAGCTCTTCGAGGTGGTCGTCGACGGCCACCGCGAAGCGGCGCAGCAGACGGGCGCGGTCGGCGGGGGCAGCGGTGGCCCACTTCGCCTGTGCGGCGCTCGCGCGCACGACGGCCGCGTCGACGTCCTGGGGCGTGGCGGCGGGGACGGTCGCGATGACCTCTTCGGTCGCCGGGTTCAGTACTTCGAGGTTCAGTGCTTCGAGGTTCTGTGCGTCGGGCAAGGGTGCCTCACATGCGTTCGAAGGAGCGGCGGAGCTCCCAGTCGGTCACCGCGGAGTCGAAGGCGTCCAGCTCGACCCGCGCCATGTTGCTGTAGTGCGCGACCACCTCGTCGCCGAAGGCGGCCTTGGCGATGGCGCTGTTCTCCCAGAGCTCGGCGGCCTCGCGCAGAGTGGTGGGGACGTGTGCGTAGTCGCCGGTGTAGGCGTTGCCCGTGCACTCCTCGGGCAGTTCGAGCTTCTGCTCTATGCCGTGCAGCCCCGCGGCCACGAGTCCGGCGACCGCGAGGTGCGGGTTCACGTCGCCGCCGGGGAGGCGGTTCTCGAAGCGCATCGAGCGGCCGTGGCCGACCACGCGCAGCGCGCAGGTGCGGTTGTCGTAGCCCCAGGCGGCGGCGGTCGGCGCGAACGAGCCGGGCCGGAACCGCTTGTAGGAGTTGATGTTGGGCGCGTAGAGCAGCGAGAACTCGCGGAGCGCCGTGAGCTGTCCGGCCAGGAAGTGCCGCATGACGGGCGACATGCCACCGGGTCCGTCACCGGCCATGGCGTTGGTGCCGTCCGCGTCCGCGAGGGAGAGGTGGATGTGACAGGAGTTGCCCTCGGCCTCGTTGTACTTGGCCATGAAGGTGAGCGAGACACCCTCCTGGGACGCGATCTCCTTGGCGCCGGTCTTGTAGATGGCGTGCTGGTCGCAGGTGACGAGGGCGTCGTCGTAGCGGAACACGATCTCGTGCTGGCCCGGGTTGCACTCGCCCTTGGCCGACTCGACGACCAGTCCGGCCGCGGCCATCTCGTTGCGGATGCGGCGCAGGAGCGGCTCGATGCGTCCCGTGCCGAGCACCGAGTAGTCGATGTTGTACTGGTTGGCCGGGGTCAGGGCCTTGTAGCCCGCGTCCCAGGCCTGCTCGTACGTGTCCTTGAAGACGATGAACTCGAGCTCCGTACCGACGTTGGCGGTGTAGCCGAGCTCGGCCAGCCGGTCGAGCTGGCGGCGCAGGATCTGGCGGGGCGCGGCCACGACGGGCGAGGAGTCGTTCCAGGCCAGGTCCGCGATGAGCATCGCGGTGCCTTCGTTCCAGGGGACACGGCGCAGGGTGCTGAGGTCCGGGTGCATGGCGAAGTCGCCGTAGCCGCGGTCCCAGGAGGACATGGCGTAGCCCTCGACGGTGTTCATCTCCGCGTCGACGGCCAGGAGGTAGTTGCAGCCCTCCGTGCCGTGCTCCAGGACGTCGTCCAGGAAGAACTGGGCGGCGAACCGCTTGCCCTGCAGCCGCCCTTGCATATCGGGGAAGGCCAGGACGACAGTGTCGATCTCGCCGCTCGTGACGAGAGCACGCAGCTCCTCGATCCCGAGCGGGGGTGTGCGGTCTGCCACGGGAAAATCCTCCTTGGGTCAGCCGAGAGCCATAAGGTATTGCCGAGAACCATTGATTGGGAAGGGGGTACGGCCAGATGTCGCACACGGATGCCGACGGAGCCGCGGGGACGACCCCGGGGGCGGCGGCAGAGACGGCCGCCGCGACCGCCGACGACCGGCTCACGCCGGTACTACGTCCCGTACGGGCGGGCAACGGCTTCGAGGAGGCCCTGGAACAGATCCTCCAGGTCGTACGCCTCGGCCTGGTGCCCGGCGGTGAACGCCTGCCCTCGGAGCGGGAGTTGGCCGAACGGCTCGGGATCAGCCGGGTCACGCTGCGCGAGGTCCTCAAGGTGCTGCAGGACCAGGGCCTCGTCGAGTCGCGGCGGGGCAGGTACGGGGGGACGTTCGTCCGCCCGCGCCCCGAGGCGGCGGGCGAGGACGAGCTGCGGCGGCGCGTGGCGGACGTCGACGTCGAGGACGCACTGCGGTTCCGCGAGGTCCTTGAGGTCGGCGCGGCCGGGCTCTGCGCGGCGCACGGCCTGAGCGGGGAGCAGCGCGAGCGGCTGCGCACGGCGCTCGCGCAGACCCACGAGGCACCTCTCTCCGAGTACCGCCGCCTGGACACCCTCCTGCACCTGACCCTGGCCGAGCTGTGCGGCTCCCCCTCGCTCACCGCGCAGTACGCGGCGGTCCGCGCGACCGTCAACGACCTCCTGGACTGCATCCCGCTCTTGGTACGGAACCTGGAGCATTCGCAGCGCCAGCACACCGCACTCGTCGAGGCGGTACTCGACGGGGACGCGGACGGCGCGCGGGAGATGATGCGCGAGCACTGCGGCGGTACGGCCGCCTTGCTGCGGGGTTTCCTGACATAAGGGGCGGAGCCAGGGGCGATTAACCGCGGCGTAACGCAGGGGTCTTGATTTCTCGTACCCGGCACGGCAAAGGTATGGATCCGTTCCATTGAGTCACCCCACCGCAGTGCCGCCGCATAGGAGCCGTGCCATGACCGTGGAGTCCCCCAAGACGAGTACCGCCGAACCGGCGGACGACTATCTGGAGCGCAGAACGCTGCGCCGGGGCAGCGCGGGCTGGCTGCTGCTCACCGGGCTCGGCGTCGCCTATGTCGTCTCGGGCGACTACTCGGGGTGGAACTTCGGCCTGGCGGAGGGCGGATTCGGCGGCCTCGCGATCGCCATGGCGCTCATGGGCGTGATGTACGCCTGCATGGTCTTCTCACTGGCGGAACTGTCGTCGGTCCTGCCCACCGCGGGCGGCGGCTACGGCTTCGCACGCCGGGCGCTCGGCCCGTGGGGCGGCTTCCTCACCGGCACGGCGATCCTCATCGAGTACATCCTGGCGCCGGCCGCGATCTCCATCTTCATCGGCGACTACGTGGAGTCGCTCGGCCTCTTCGGGCTCACCTCCGGCTGGCCGGTGTACCTGGCCTGCTTCGTCGTCTTCATCGGCATCCACCTGTGGGGTGTCGGCGAGGCGCTGCGCTTCAGCTTCGTCGTCACGGGCATCGCGGTGGCGGCGCTGCTGGTCTTCGCGGTCGGCGCGTTCATGGACTTCGACGCGTCGAAGCTGAACGACATCCCCGTGGAGGCGAACGCGTTCGGCTCCAACTCCTGGCTGCCGATGGGGCTGTTGGGAATCTGGGCGGCGTTCCCGTTCGGCATGTGGTTCTTCCTGGGCGTGGAGGGCGTGCCGCTGGCGGCCGAGGAGACGAAGGACCCGGCGCGCACGCTGCCTCGCGCGATCCGCTGGTCGATGGCCATCCTCGTCGTCCTCGCACTCCTCACCTTCTTCGCGTCGGCGGGGGCCCGCGGCGCGAACGCGATCCAGGGCGCGGGCAATCCGCTGGTGGAGGCGTTGCAGCCGGGCGGCGAGGCGACGGCGCTGAGCCGCATCGTCAACTACGCGGGTCTGGCCGGCCTGGTGGCGTCGTTCTTCTCCCTGATCTACGCGGGCTCGCGCCAGTTGTTCGCGCTGTCGAGGGCGGGCTACCTGCCGAGGTTCCTGTCGCTCACGAGCAGCCGCAAGGCTCCGTACCTGGGTCTCCTGGTCCCCGGGGCGATCGGCTTCGGCCTGGCGGCGGCCACCGGGGACGGTGCGCGGATGCTGAACGTCGCGGTGTTCGGGGCGACCATCTCGTACGCCCTGATGTCGCTCTCGCACATCGTGCTGCGTCGCAGGGAGCCGGGCCTTGAGCGGCCGTACCGTACGCCGGGCGGCATGGTGACCTCTTCGGTGGCGCTGGTCCTCGCCTGCTCGGCGCTGGTCGCGACGTTCCTGGTGGACGTGACGGCGGCGTTGATCGCGCTCGCGGTATACGTGGTGGCGATCGCGTACTTCGGCTTCTACAGCCGCAAGCATCTGGTGGCGCGGGCGCCGGAGGAGGAGTTCGCGGCGCTGGCCGCCGCGGAGGCGGAACTGGAACGCGACTGAGCATGTCGAGCATGTCGCGACGGAACTTGACGGGAGACGAGGGTGAGCAGTGAGACCACCCGCCGACCGCTGATCGGCGTCAGCACCTACCTGGAGGCGAAGGCGAGCTGGGGCGTGTGGGAGCTGCCCGCGGCGCTGCTCCCCGCCGGCTACCCGCGGCTGGTCCAGGCGGCGGGCGGACTCACCGCGATGCTCCCGCCGGACGATCCTTCGTACGCGGATGAAGTCGTCGCCCGGCTCGACGGCGTGGTCATCGCCGGTGGGCCCGATGTCGAGCCGGTCCGTTACGGCTCGGAGCGTGAGGAGCGTACGGGCCCCCCGGCACGGGAGCGGGACGCGTGGGAGCTGGCGCTGATCGGGGCGGCGTTGGCGTCCGGGACGCCGCTGCTCGGCATCTGCCGGGGGATGCAGCTCCTGAACGTGGCGCTCGGCGGGACGCTGGTGCAGCACCTGGAGGGGCATGTGGAGGCGGTGGGCGTCTTCGGCACGCACGGGGTGAAGCCGGTGCCGGGCACGTTGTACGAGTCCATCGCGCCGGAGCCGTCGACCGCTGTCCCCACGTACCACCACCAGGCGGTGGACCGGCTCGGCAAGGACCTGATCGCGTCGGCCCACGCCGAGGACGGCACCGTGGAGGCGGTGGAACTCCCGTCCCCGCACTGGGCACTGGGGGTGCAGTGGCACCCGGAGATGGGTGAGGACCTCCGGGTCATGTCCGCCCTGGTCCGGGCGGCGCGACCCCGGGGCTAGCGGGTCCCCCGGTCCGGGAGGCACCTGCCCTGCCCGGATCCGCGACGCCTGGTCAACCCTCGCCAGGACCTTCCCACCCACCCACCCGATTACCCGGCGTACCGGACGGGCGGGTGGGAAAGTCCGCCGAAGGCGGAAAGCAGTCGCCGAAGGCGGGGGCAGGGACCCCCAACCCGGGGAAAGCTAAGCCGTCCCCGCCCGGGTGAGGGAAAGCAGGTCGCGGGCCGGCCCCGTGGGACGGTGCCCCGTGGGCCACACGGCCCGGAGGGCGCGGCGCAGCTGAACCCCCTCCAGGGGAATGTTCACCAGGCGCCGAGCCGACAACTCCTCCCCCACCGCGAGCTCACTCAGCACCGCGGGCCCCGCCCCGTTCACCGCGGACGCCTTCACCGCCGTGGTGGACGACAGCTCGATCAGCGGGCGGGCCAGGCCGCCCAGCGCCGCGTCAAGGACCTGCCGGGTCCCCGAACCCTCCTCCCGCAGGATCAGCGGTGTGGCCGCCAACTCCCCCGCCCCCAGCGGCTTTCCGCGCCGCGCCCACGCGTGGCCAGGCGCCGTGACGACGATCAGGCTGTCGTGGGCGATGACCGCCGAGTCGAGGCCGGTCGGCACCGCGAGCCCCTCGACGAAGCCGAGGTCCGCCTCCCCCGACAGGAGCCGCTCCGCGACCGCGGTCGAGTTGCCCGCCGTCAACGACACCGCCGTGTCCGGCCGCTGCGTCCGCAGCGCGATGAGCCAGCCCGGCAGCAGATATTCGGCGATCGTCATGCTCGCCGCGACCCGCAGCCGCGAGTCCCGCCGGTCCCGCAACGCCTGCGCGCCCGCGTCGAACGCCTCCGCCGCCTCCACGATCCGCCGCGCCCAGTCCGTGACGAGCGCCCCCGCGTCCGTGAGCCGTGACCCCCGCGGCGACCGGTCGACCAGCGCGACCCCCAGCTGCCGCTCCATCGACCGGATGCGGCTGCTCGCGGCGGGCTGCGTGATGCCGAGCTCCTTCGCGGCCCGCCCCAGACTGCCGAGCCGCGCCACGGCGAGCAGCAGCTCCAGCGCCCCGAGGTCCGGCACCCGGTGCGCGAGCGGCGCCGCCCCCGTCGACGTATCGGACACACCGGCCGACCCAGAAGACGTACTCATAAGCCCAGGTTATGTCCTCATACGAAGATGCCTCCTGGTGGGGGGTCCGCCGAGGCGCGACCGTGGAACCATGGTCACCGTCGCCCACCCGCAGGCACCCTCGAACTCCGCCACGTCCCCCACCTCCGGCACCCCCCGCATCGCCCTCGCCACCCGCCACCTCGGCCCGAACTGGTACGCCTCCGTCATGGGCACGGCAATCATCGCCGGAGCGGGCGCGACCCTGCCGGTCCACGTCCCCGGCCTGCGGACCGCCTGCACCGCGGTCTGGGCGTTCTCGCTGCTCATGCTGGTCACGCTCATCGCCGCGCGGACGCTGCACTGGATCCACCACCGCGACCAGGCCCGCGCCCATCTCCTCGACCCGGCCGTCGCGCCCTTCTACGGCTGTCTCTCCATGGCTCTGCTCGCGGTCGGCGGCGGCGCCCTCCTCGTGGGCGAGGACTGGATCGGGACGGGCGCGGCGGTCGCGCTCGACGCCGTGCTCTTCGTCGCCGGTACGGTCATCGGCCTCGCGGCGGCCGTCGCGATCCCGTACCTGATGGTGGTGAAGCACCGTCCGGAGCCGGGCCAGGCGTCGCCCGTCTGGCTGCTGCCCCTGGTGGCGCCCATGGTGTCCGCCGCACTCGGCCCCCTCCTGATCCCCCACGTCCCGGCGGGCCAGGCCCAGCAGACCCTCCTCTACGCCTGCTTCGCGATGTTCGGCCTGAGCCTGCTCGCCACCCTGGTGATGCTGCCGATGATCTTCGCCCGCCTGCTGACCGGCGGCCCGTTCCCGATCGCGCTCACTCCGGCGCTCTTCCTGGTGCTCGGCCCGCTGGGCCAGTCGACGACGGCCGTCAACAAGTTCGCCGACACGGCCGCGACCGGCGTGGTCCCCGCCCCGTACGACCAGGGCTTCGCCGTCTTCGCCGTGCTCTACGGCGTCCCGGTGATGGGCTTCGCCCTGCTGTGGCTCGCGCTCGCGGGCGCGATGGTGGTGCGGGCCAGGCGCCGGGGCATGGGCTTCGCGATGACCTGGTGGGCGTTCACGTTCCCCGTCGGCACGTGCGTCACGGGCGCCGAGGGCCTGGGCAAACACACGGGCCTGGCGGTCTACGACTGGCTGGCGATCGCCCTGTACGCCCTCCTGGTGACCGCCTGGGCAGTGGCCCTCACCCAGACCCTGCGCGGCACACTCAACGGCAAGCTGCTCGCAGCGCCTCGCCCAGAACCGCGGGTGCTTCCGCCAGGGACGGGCCGTACCACGTGAGGTGGCGGCCGCTGACCAGGGCCGATGGGGCAGTGAACTCCTCGGGGCCGTCCTCACGGGTGAAGCGGTAGGGCTCGTCGGGCAGGACCACCACGTCCGGGGACACCGCCCGCAGGTCCTCGACCGGGATGCGCGGATAGCGCTCGGCGTGTGTCGCGTACGCGTTGTCGACGCCCAGGCGCCGCAGCAGGTCCCCGGCGAACGTGTCGCACCCCAGGACCATCCAGGGGCGCCGCCAGATCGGAACCACCGCCCTCAACCGGGCGGCCGGCTCGGGGAGTTGATCCCACGCCGTCTCCGCCTGCGCCAGCCATCCGGGCCGCCCCGCCCCGCAGGCGGCAAGCACCCGGGTCAGCTCGCGGAAGGCGCCCGGCAGATCGCGTACCTCCGTCACGAGCACCTGGATCCCCGCCGCCCGCAGCGCCGCGAGGTCGGGCGCGCGGTTCTCCTCCTCGTTGGCGACCACCAGGTCCGGGGCGAGCCCGATGATCCGGCGCACGTCAGGGTTCTTCGTGCCACCGACGCGGACGACGTCAAGATCCTCCGGATGGCTGCACCACTCCGTGGCCCCCACCAGCGCTCCCGGCACGCTCACCGCGACCGCCTCGGTCAGCGAGGGCACCAGGGACACGACCCGTACCGCAGTCACCGTGCGCTCCCCTCAGCGCCGCGAGCCGTCCACGGCTTCGATGTGATCGGCCACGGCCACGACGAGCACCTGGCTGTCCGGCACGGTCGCCCGCCACCGGTGGCGCACCCCGCCGGTCAGATACAGGCTGTCGCCGCGCCCGAGGCGGTACGCCCTGCCCTCCGCCTCGACCTCGACGGCGCCGCCCACCACGTACATCAGCTCGTCGTTCCGGTGCTGGAACTCGCGTCCCTCGTCGTGGTCGCCGGTGAACTCGATGGCATGCAGCTGATGGTGGCCCCGGACCAGGTCGCGCACCCGGGCGTCAGGGGCCGCGCCCTCGCCGTCGCCCTCGTCGGCGCGCGTCAGGTCGACCGTGCACGCGGGATCGGCGGCGGCGAGCAGTTCGACGTCGGTCGTCAGGAGCGCGTCGGCGACCCGCTGCAGGGAGCGCCTGCTGGGCCGCGCCCGCTCGTTCTCCACCTGGCTCAGGAAGGGCACCGAGAGACCGCTGCGCTCGGCCACCACGGCGAGGGTGAGCTCCAGCTGCCGGCGGCGGCGCCGCACGGCCGAGCCCACCCGGAGGGTTTCCTTCTGCTCGTCCATCGCCTCGGCTCCCTTCTGCGCGTCGGTCCACTCTCAACCCTGAGGGGTTTTCTGCACCCTACGCATGTTCGCCAAACGGTTTCGCCCCGTTGCGAGGACCGCCGTCTACAGCTTCCGCCAGTAGACAAGCTGACCCGCCTCCCCGGGAGCCGCCCCTTCCGCCGGTATGAACAGGCTGACCAGCAACGCAGGCCTGCCCTGCGGGTCGGTGAGGAGGGTCGCCGACGGATTGGCGAAGGCGCGGCTTCCGCCATGGGTGGAGAGGGCCAGCCGGTCGGCCCGGCCGCTCACGGGGTCGTACGCGTAGGTCCGCCAGCTCCCGAAGTCGCCCCGCCACCGCTGCCCCTCCACGAGGAGCAGCCGCCGCCCGTCGAGCTCGACGGGCGCCCGGTCCCCGAAGTTCCCGCTGTTGCCCCACGTCTGCAGTGCCCGGTCGAGCCGCCGGTCCGGCGTCGCGTGCCAGTCGCGGAACCCGGTGAGGGTGGCGCGCAGCTGGCGGTCGGTGTCGCAGTCGGCGCGGTAGTGCCCGGTGAGCTCGATGGTCTTCCCGTGTACGGCGGTGATGCTGGGCGTACCCTCGGCGCACCGCGAGAGGGTGCGCGGCGCGTCGAAGGCACGGTCGGCCCGCCCGTCGAGCAGCGCCGCCCGGTCCCCGTACCCGCGTACGGCGATGTGGTTCTCCGGGTCCCTCTCGTACGCGAGGACGTACCCGCCGCGCCCGTCGGCGGCGAGCGAGGCCTGGTGGGTGCCGGGCCCGAAGTCATGGCGGCGGTGCCAGTGCCGCAGATCGGTGGACGTGGCCACGGCGGCATGGAAGCGGCCGTCGCGCAGAAGGGTGTGGTAGACGGCCAGATAGGTGCCGTCGGTGGCCTGCGTGATCTGCGCGGCGTCCATGGTGCGGCCGGTGTGGTCCCGCGCGTCGTAGCGGTGGCCGTCGGCGGCCGTCACGTCGTCGGCGAGCGCGGCGAGGCGCGCGGTGCCGGCGGAGGCGGGGGAAGCGCTCGCGGTGGGCAGGCGCCAGCCGAGCAGCACCCCGAGGAGAGCCAGGGCCAGGACGGCCAGGACGGCCAGGAGCGGTACGGCCCGGAGGGAACGGGTGTCGGTCACGGGCGGGGCTGCTCACGGGGGGATTCACGCGGGACGGCGTGCGGGGCGGCGAGGGCCCCGCCGAGGCTGGCGGGGACCTGACCGAGGTTAGGGACTCGACCCCGGCCACCGGCGCGAAACGCGGGGTGGGATGCGCCACACGGCACGTCCCACCCCGCCTCGTCCGTACCGCCTCGCCGCGCCCGGCCGGGCGGTGTCAGTGCGGCGGGGTCAGCTGACCCGGTCGTAATACGCCTTGGCCATCTTGCGGCACTTCGTGCGCTCGGCCTTCGTCTTGTGCGGCTGGGCGGCGCACTGGCGGTTCATGTCGAAGAGGAACGCCTTGTCGACGCGCCGCTCGTGCGTGGAGCCCGCGAACGCCTTCTTGCCGATCAGCGCCTTGTAGTTGCGGTACCCGAAATCGTGCCGCGCGCAGGAGAGCCGGAAGTCGAAGCCGCCGGGCTTGTCGGCCAGGCGCGTGCACCAGTCGGTGTCCCAGCGGAACGACCAGCGGTCGACGCCCGCCTTGGCGAGCTTGCGCGTCCGACGCCAGTCGGTGACGCTCGTCTTCGTGGAGCGGGTGAGCTCATGGAGCCGCCCCATCTTGCTCGGGCCGCCCGCCGTGGAGGCCGTGGAAGCCGTGGAAGCCGTGGAGGCCGTCGCCTCAGGGCCGGGTTCGGGCGTGGCCTGGGCCACGCCCGAACCCGCGACCAGGGCTCCCGCCACGGCCAGTGACGCGACGGTTGTCCGCGCGATGATCATTCTGTTGTTCCCCGTTCATCGGTCCTGCTCCGCTACGGGCAAGAGCGTAGGAAGACCGGGGAACGCTTCATAGTGAATCTTTGTGCACTGCCCTTTAGTGCAAGCAATCCTTTGGTCAGTCGCCAGTGGGCAGTGGGCCGTGGAGATGGAGCGGCGGTGTCGCCGGTCAGGCGCGCGCCGACGCTCCGGTCCCCGCTCCGTCCGGGCACAGCAGTCCGTGGTGGACGATGGCGAGGACCACGGCGTCGAGACGGCTGCGCAGCCCCAACTTCTCCGTGATGCGCGCGACATGCGCCTTGACCGTGCGCTCCGCTATCCCCAACTGACGGGCCAGGGCCGGATTGGGCAGCCCGGCACCCAGGAGCAGCAGGACCTCCCTCTCCCGGGCCGTCAGGTCATCGACGGCCGGCGGCGCCATGGCCGAGTGGAGCGCGGACCGGCACGGACAGTGGGGCTCCAGCTCCTCCATGGTCTTGAGTGTGTCCAGCGATTCGCCACACAGGTGGTTCTGCTCCGCGTTCTGGATCGTCACTGCGATGGTCACCTTCCCCGTTCCCCGTTGTTCCCCGTTGTCATGACTCAACAGGCACTGTAGGCCAATGAGTTCGCAGTAGTGAGGCAGAAATGTCATGTCTCATGTGGCGTATGGCATACGGCAAAATGGCGGGCGTGACCGACGACCTCTCACTCCGTCTCGTACCCGACGAACTCTGGGCACTGGCACGTACGTTGCTGCCGGGTTTCACCGCGCGCCCGCAGGGCGGAGGCACGGCCCCGCATGATGAACGCGCCGTGTTCACAGCGGTGGTGTACGTGCTGACCAGCGGCTGCCCGTGGCGGCAGCTGCCCACGGTGTTCGGCGTCTCGCCCGCCACCACGCATCGCCGCTGCACCGCCTGGACCCGCTCCGACCTGTGGCAACGCCTGCACGCCGCGGCGGCGGAGGCCGGGGTCGAGCCGGAGTGGACGGCGGCGATCGCCGCGGCTGCGGCTAGGCGTTCCGGCTGACCACGTGAGACAACGAAGCCAAGGACGTTCGTTACATGATCCGATCCCGCTTCCACTCACCGGAACAGCCAGCTCCGCAATGTCGCCATTAGTGCCCATCTTCCGGTCCTGTCAGGCATTTTGACAGGCCACTGGGCGTCGGAGAGTTCTCCTTGAGGTGGATCTGAGGTTGCCGTGCGGCCGGTGCGGCCGGTGCGCCCCGCCTCTCACAAGATGGCCGCCAACGGGCCGAAAGCCGCCGATCTCACCCATAGCGCCGGATTTGCTATTACGCGCTGCACATTGCGAAGGCGATTCCCCGACAACCCTCGGCAGCCACCCGTCACGTCCCTTTCAGGCAGTGCCCTTTCGGCCAATACCGGGCGTCGGCGACGACTAGTAACTTGCGGCGGGTCGCACGAGAGGAGACCACCACGTGGTCAGGAACCAGGGCCGGATGACGGCCGTCGCAGCACTTTCCGCAGTGACCGTCCTCGCCGGCGGTGTCGCCCAGGCCCAGGCCGCGCAGGGCCCGCCCGCGAACGCCCCGGCAGCCACCGCGGCCAAGACCGCCGTCAAGGCCACCGCCAAGGCCAAGAAGTGCAAGGTCGCGCGGAAGCTCTACCACCCGGCGCGGACCACGGTGGTGGTCGGCAACGTCGAGGTGCACTGCTCGAAGGCCTCCAAGGTCCGCAAGATCAACAACGTCGTGACGCTGTACCGCAACGGCCACAAGGTCGACAAGGTCAACCTGCCCGGCCCCAGGGGCAAGCGCTACGCCTACGCCCAGACGTCGGCGGGGATGTCGGGCACGCACTGCCAGACCTGGAAGCTGAAGGTCTGGACGCTCGCCTTCAACAGCCGCGGCAACGCCGTGTACGAGTTCGCCAAGACATCCAAGCCGAAGAAGATCTGCCCGCGCTGACCCGGAAGGAACCATGCTCACTCACCAGCACCGCATACGCACCGGCGTGTGCGCAGCAGTCATCGCCGGAGCGGCGCTCGCGCTGCCGGCCGTCGGCAGCGCGTCCGCGCAGGAGGGCTCCCGGCCCACCGCCACGGCCGGCTCCAGCACCGCCAAGGAGTACCGGGCCGCTCAGGGGTTCCACTCCAAGAAGGGCCTCAAGAGCTGCTCGAAGCGGGGCGAGACGGTCTTCCTCTCCGTGAAGGCGGCGCTCAAGTACCGCTTCACGTGGAAGAGCCCGGGCGGCAAGCTCCACTCCCAGCACTACTGGAACGCCAGCGACGGCACCATCGGCATCCGCAAGATCCCCACCTGGCGCAAGGACGTGTACTGGAAGGTGACCGCACTGCCGGGCAAGGACACGAAGACCCTGGTCAAGGTGTACGCGTACTGCAGCAAGACGGGACTGTGATCGGACCATGAAGAAGCAGCTCACCACGGTCGTCCTCGCCGCCTGCGCCGCCGCACTCCTCTCCCCGGCGGGTGCAGCCCACGCCTCCGAGACGGAGGGCGGCACCAAGCGCTGCGGCAGGGGCCAGCAGGTGATCATCTCCTCCACCGCCGGCGGCCGCGTCATCCACAAGTTCAAGACGCCGGGCAGCGGCCACCACGTCTACACCCACGACTTCGGCAACACCCAGGGCTACCTGTTCACGCCCCGCTACACCCCCACCGGCAAGCGCGCGGTGACGTACCGCATCATCGCCAAGGACGTTCCCGGCAAGGTCAGGAACGCCTTCGTGCAGCGGAAGCACCTGCTGTGCCGCAAGTTCTGACGCCCCGTCGCCGGGCCTGAACCCGGGCAGGACACCCGGGCACGACCGAGCCCCCGCCGACGGCAGGCTGCCGTCGGCGGGGGCTCAACTGTGCTGCTGGTCCGGCTACTTCACCGGCGCCATCTTGTCGACGATGCCCGGGTGGGCGTCGACCCACTTCCGCACGCCGTCTTCCTCATTGCCCCGGCCGGCCTTCTGGACGGCCTGCTCGAGGCTCATCAGCTCGTCGGGGCTCATGTGCCAGTTCTTCAGCCAGCCGTTGAGCTCCGAGTACTTCTTCGGGAAGCTCTTGTTGGCCAGCGTCTTGATCTGGTTGTTGGCACCCCAGGTCTTCTTGGGGTCCTTCAGGCGCGTGAGGTCGTACTTGTTGTACGCCCAGTGCGGCGACCAGAGCACGACGGCGACCGGCTCCTTCTTGGCGTACGCGCGCTCCAGCTCGGCGAGCATCGAGCTCGTGCCCGCGCTGGTCAGCTCGAAGCCGTCCAGACCGTAGGCCGGCATGACCTTGTCCTTGAGACGCGTCATCTGACCGGTGCCCGGCTCGATGCCGACGATCCTGCCCTTGAACTTGTCCTTGTTCTTGCGCAGGTCGTCCATGGTCTTGACGCCCTTGACGTAGGACGGGACCGCGACTTCGAGCGTGGTCTTGTCGTACCACGCCCCGACGTCGACGAGATCCTTCTTGTACTTCTCCCAGTACTGCTTCTGCGCGACCGGCAGCCAGCCGTCGAGTTCGAAGTCGACCTGCCCGGTGGACAGACCCGTGAACAGCGGACCGACGTCGAGCTTGGTGGTCTTCGGCTTGTAGCCGCGCTTCTCCAGGACGTTCTTCCACAGGTACGTGGCGGCGATGCCCTCGTCCCAGGCCGGGAAGCCGATGTTCGGCGCCGCGCCGGCCTGCTTGCCCTTCTCGTACGTGCCCTTGGCGACCGGGGCCATCTTGTCGACGATGCCCGGGTTCTTCTTCATCCAGTCCTTGACGCCCTGGTCCTGGTTGCCCTTGCCGGCGTCCTGGATCGCGCCCTCGAGCGAGGTGAGCTGCGCCTCGCTGAGCTTGAAGTCCTTGAGCCACTGGGCGACCTGCGGCTCCTTCTCGGCGAAGCCCTTGCGGCCGAGGGTGTGGATGCCGTCGCCCGAACCGAAGGCGCCCTTGGGGTCCTTCAGCTTGGTCAGCTTGTACTTGTCGTATGCCCAGTGCGGCGACCAGAGGGTGACCGCGATGGGCTCCTTCTTCTTGTACGCACGGTCCAGCTGGGCCAGCATCGCCGACGTGTTGGACTTGACCAGCTCGTACTTGCCCTTGAGGCCGTACTCGTTCTGGACTTTGTCCTCGTACAGCTTCGTCTCGCCCGCGCCGGGCTCGATGCCGTAGATCTTGCCCTTGAACTGGCTGCTCTTGCCCTTGAGGTCGTCGAGCGTCTTGACGCCCTTGACGTACTTGGGCACCGCGATCTCGAGCGAGGTCGGGTCGTACCAGCTGCCGTAGTCCTCGAGCTGGTTCTTGTACTTGCTCCAGTACGGGGCGTGCGTGGCCGGCAGCCAGGAGTTGGTCTGCACGTCGACGCTGCCCTGCGCCTGACCGTTGTAGAGCGCGCCCACCTCGAGCGACTGCACCTCGGGCTTGAAGCCGCGCTGTTCGAGGACGTTCTTCCACAGGTACGTGGAGGCGGTGCCCTCGGGCCAGTCGATGTAGCCCATCTTGACCGAGCGGCCCTGGCCGACGTTGGCGGAGACCGCGGGGCCCTCGTCGTCGCCGCCGAAGATGTTCAGGCCGCCGGCGACGAGCGCCAGCACCAGGACACCGACCATGGCGACCGGCGTGGCCGGCTTCCACCGCATGATCTTCAGGCCGCCGAGCGCGGAGTTGGCCTTGGCCAGGGCGCGCCGGCCGAGCGGCGAGACGCGCTGGTTGAGGGCACCGGTCATACGGTCCAGGTACATCGCGAGGATGACCACCGCGATGCCGCCCTCGAAGCCGAGCGCGACATCGACCGAGCTGATGCCGTCGTAGACGGTGGAGCCGAGACCGCCACCACCGACCATGCCGGCGACGACGACCATCGACAGGGCGAGCATGATCGCCTGGTTGACGCCCGCCATGATCGTGGGCAGGGCCAGCGGGAGCTGGACGCGCCACAGCGTGTTGCGCGGGTGCGTGCCGAACGCCTCGGCGGCCTCGATCAGTTCCTCGTCGACCTGGCGGATGCCGAGCTCGGCGAGGCGGACGGCCGGCGGCATCGCGAACACGATGGTCGCGACCATGCCGGGGACGGGGCCGACACCGAAGAAGAAGATGCCCGGGATCAGATAGACCATGGCGGGCATGGTCTGCATGAAGTCGAGCACCGGGCGTATGACGCCGCTGACGGTGCGGTTCTTGGCCGCCCAGATGCCGATCGGCAGCGCGAACACAAAGATGATCACGCAGGAGACGAGCACGAGGGACAGCGTGTTCATCGCCGGTTCCCACTGCTCGATCGAGTCGATCAGCGCGAATCCCGCGAAGGTCGCCACGGCGGCGAGAATTCCGCGCAGCCAGAAGGCGAGCACGGCGAAGATGCCGATGAGGAGCAGCGGCTCGGGCGACGTGAGGACGGCGTTGACGCCGTCGTAGGCGTTCCCGACGACCATCTTGATGAAGTCGAAGAGCCACTCGCAGTTGTCGCGCAGCCAGTCGACGCCGGAGGCGACCCAGTCGCCGATATGGATCCTAGGCACTGGCGATCACCTTGCTCACGGGGCCTTCGCCCTTGTCCTGCTTCACCTGCGCCGCGTCCCGCGGCGTGTCACCGGACTCGTCCACCGCGGGCATCGGTTCGCCGAGCACGGCGAGCAGACGCGAGTGCGGGACGACTCCGATGAGGCCGCCCTCGCCGTCGGTGACGGCGACCGGGAGGCTGCTGGTGGAGCACGGCGTGAACAGCTCGATGATGGGGGTGTCGGCGGCGACCGTGGCGGGGGCCGCGGACAGCACGTCCTGTGCGGTCTTCAGCTCCTTGCCCTCGGCCGTCTTCGTGCCGAACACGGTCTCGGGCTCGGCCATGATGGCGCCCGCCGTGAGGACCCGGGCGCGGTCGACGTCCTGCGTGAACGCGGCGACGTAGTCGTTGGCCGGCGTGACAAGGATGTCCTCGGCCCCGCCGATCTGGACTATCTCGCCGTCGCGCATGACGGCGATCTGGTCGCCGAGGCGCATGGCCTCGTTCAGGTCGTGGGTGATGAAGACGATGGTCTTCTTCAGCCGCTTCTGGAGTTCCAGGAGCTGGTCCTGCATGTCGCGGCGGATCAGCGGGTCGAGCGCGCTGAACGACTCGTCCATGAGGAGCAGGTCCGCGTCGGTCGCGAGGGCGCGGGCCAGGCCCACGCGCTGCTGCATGCCGCCGGAGAGCTCGTCGGGCCAGGACTTCTCCCAGCCCTTCAGGCCGGCGAGTTCGAGCGCCACCGTGGCGCGCTCCTCCCGCTCGGCGCGCGGCACGCCCTGCACCTCGAGGCCGTAGCCGGCGTTCTCCAGGACGCTGCGGTGCGGGAAGAGCGCGAAGTGCTGGAAGACCATGCTGATCTTCTTGGAACGCACCTCGCGCAGTTCGCGGGCGCTCAGCCCGGTCAGGTCCTGACCGTCGAACAGCACCTGTCCGGCCGTTGGCTCCGACAGCCCGTTGAGCATGCGCAACAACGTGGACTTGCCGGATCCGGAGAGACCCATGACGACGAAGATCTGGCCCGGCTCGACCGTGAAGGAGGCATCGATCACCGCGGCAGTGGTGCCTTCGGCGCGCAGCTCCTCCCGGTCGGTTCCGTGGCGGAGTTTCTCCACCGCGTCAGCGGGTCGTCTGCCGAATACCTTGTACAGGTGTTCGGCTTGCAGCCTGGACACATACACCTCTCGGGTTGAACCAAGACGGCCCGCCTCCCCCGCCGGCGGGCCGTGGAGCGACGCGAGTTCCGCTCGCTACTTGCCCGGCGAAATAGTTGAATCCTCGACCGGAGGCGCTCCGGCCCGGCGCCTGCCCTCGCTTACACGAATCAAACGCAAGAGTGTTCCAGTTCACATTCTGTTCACTTTTGTCGACCGGAAAGTGCCGCGGTCCGCCGCCCGGTGCGATGTCAGTGCGGTGCGGCATGATGCGAAGGTGACTCAGCGAACGCGACGGCTCATGCTGCTCGACACGGCGTCCCTGTACTACCGGGCCTATTTCGGGGTCCCCGATTCCGTGAAGGCCCCGGACGGCACCCCGGTGAACGCGGTGCGCGGTCTGCTCGACTTCATCGCCCGGCTCGTCCAGGACCACCGCCCGGACGACCTGGTCGCCTGCATGGACGCGGACTGGCGCCCGCACTGGCGGGTCGAGCTGATCCCTTCGTACAAGGCGCACCGCGTCGCCGAGGAGGTCGAGCAGGGCCCGGACACCGAGGAGACCCCGGACACCCTCTCCCCGCAGGTCCCGATCATCGAGGACGTCCTGGACGCACTCGGCATCGCCCGCGTGGGCGTGCCGTCGTACGAGGCGGACGACGTGATCGGCACCTACGCCGGCCGCGCCACCGGCCCGGTCGACATCGTCACCGGCGACCGCGACCTCTACCAGCTGGTCGACGACGAGCGGGGCGTCCGCGTCCTCTACCCCCTCAAGGGCGTCGGCTCCCTCCAGCTCACGGACGAGGCCTGGCTCCGCGAGAAGTACGGGGTGGACGGCTCCGGCTATGTCGACCTCGCCCTGCTGCGCGGCGACCCGAGCGACGGCCTGCCCGGCGTGCCCGGCATCGGCGAGAAGACGGCGGCCAAGCTGCTCGACGCGTACGGCGATCTGGCCGGAATCATGGCCGCGGTGGACGACCCGATGAGCAAGCTGACGCCTTCTCAGCGCAAGCGGCTCGACGAATCCCGCGCGTACGTGGCCGTCGCGCCGACGGTCGTCCGCGTCGCGGGCGACGTACCGCTGCCGGAAGTGGACCTCGCGCTTCCGGCAGAGCCCCGCGATCCGGCGGCCCTGGACGAGCTCGCCGAGCGGTGGAACCTCGGTGGAGCACTCAAGCGATTGCTCACGACTCTCGAAGGCTGAGGTGTTAGCTTAGGTAAGCCTAAGCAATATTTGATCAGGGGAGGCCGCCGCCATGGCAGAACGTCCGGCACGCAAGGCACCGAAGACTCACGTCGGCCGGGTGGTGCGCACCGAGCGCCTCACACCGCACATGCAGCGCGTAGTCCTGGGCGGCGAGGGCCTCGCCGAGTTCGCGACGGACGGCTCCACCGACCACTACGTGAAGCTGCTCTTCGACGCCGAGGGCGTCACGTACCCCGAGCCGTTCGACATGCAGCGCATCCGCGAGGAGTTCCCCCGCGACCAGTGGCCCGTGACGCGGACGTACACGGTGCGCTCCTGGGACGCGGAGACCCGCGAGCTCGCCGTCGACTTCGTGATCCACGGCGACGAGGGCCTCGCCGGACCGTGGGCGCGTGACGCCGAGGCGGGCACCACGATCCGCTTCCTCGGCCCGGGCGGTGGGTATGCCCCGGACGCCGACGCCGACTGGCATCTGCTGGCCGGTGACGAGAGCGCGCTGCCCGCGATCGCCGCGGCCCTGGAGGCACTGCCCGAGGGCGCCAAGGCGTTCGCCTTCGTGGAGGTCGCCGACGCGGACGAGGAACAGAAGGTCAGCTCGGCCGCTCAGATCCAGTGGCTGCACCGCGGCTCGCGCCCCGTGGGCGAGGCCCTCGTCGAGGCCGTACGCTCCCTCGACTTCCCGGCGGGCGACGTGCAGGCGTTCGTACACGGCGAGGCCGGGTTCGTGAAGGAGCTGCGCCGCCATCTCCGCATGGAGCGCGAGGTGCCCCGTGAGCGCCTCTCGATCTCCGGCTACTGGCGCCTGGGCCACAACGAGGACGGCTGGCAGGCATCCAAGCGCGACTGGAACGCACAGGTGGAAGCGGAGCAGGAGCCGGCGCCCTCGGCGTGACCGCTGCGCTCGGCTTGAGCGGGGTGCGGTTCCCTCAGGTGCCGGGGCGCCGTTGTCTGCCGCTGGGTGGGGGCTGATCGCGCAGCTCCCCGCGCCCCTTACGGGGCCCGTCCCTCGGGGGCCGGGTGAAATCCCGTTTCCTCCGGCGTCGGGCGCTGACACGATGCCCGCATGCCCTTCAAGATCCCTGACGTCGTCACAGCAGGCACCTTCGCCCACCAGGAGCAGCCGGCCATCCCCGTCCCCGGCGGACTGGTCATCCGCCCCTGGTCCCTCGCCGACGCGCCCGCCGTGTACGAGGCGTTCCAGGACCCGGTGATCCAGCGCTGGCACGCACGCGACGCCGAGTCCGTCGACGAGGCCCGCGGCTGGATCGAGGACTGGCGCACGGCCTGGACCGAGGAGCGTGACGCGTACTGGGCCATCGCCGACGCCACGACGGACACGGTGGTGGGCCGGATCGCGCTGCGCCAGATCGTGTTCGGCGACGGGCAGGCCGAGGTCGCCTACTGGACCATGCCGGCGGCCCGCGGCCGGGGCATCGCCCCGCGCGCCCTCACCGCCCTGTCCGACTGGGCCTTCGCCGAAGTGGGCCTGCACCGCCTGGAACTCCTCCACGCCGTGGCCAACGAAGCGTCCTGCCGCGTCGCGCTCAAGACCGGCTTCGCGCCGGAGGGCACCAAGCGCAGTGCGGTGCTGCACGAGGACGGCTGGCACGACATGCACCAGCACGCCCGCATCCAGGGGGACGCGCCCGGGGACTCCTGACCTCGGGCGCCCCGTACTGTTGCCGGTTGTGACCCGTAAGCCCCGTATTCCGCCCTCTCCCCTGCCGCAGCGGCACGGCGTCGACCCCATGCGGGTCAAGCTGCCCGCCGACGGAGCGTGGGCGACCGTACGGGACCATCTCGTCGAGCGGCTCAAGGCCGGGCCCGGGGTGATCGACGCAATGCTGCGGGACGGGCTGATCGTCGGCGTGGACGGGGTTCCCGTCACGCCGGACACCCCGTACGTGCCCAGCACCTTCGTGTGGTTCCACCGGGATCTGCCGGACGAGGTCCCGGTGCCGTACGGCATCGACGTCGTGTACCGCGACGAGCACATCGTCGTCGCCGACAAGCCGCACTTCCTGGCGACCACACCCCGCGGCAGCCATGTCACCGAGACCGCGCTCGCCCGCCTCCGCAGGGACCTCGGCATCCCCGCGCTCGGCGCCGCGCACCGCCTCGACCGGCTGACCGCCGGGCTCATCCTCTTCACCGTGCGGCCGGAGGAACGCGGCGCCTACCAGACGCTGTTCGGCGAACGCCGGGTGCGCAAGGAGTACGAGGCCGTGGCCGTCCACGACCCCGGAACCGCACTCCCCCGCACCGTACGCAGCCACATCGTCAAGGAGCGCGGCATCATCGCCGCGTACGAGGTCCCCGGCGCCGAGCCCAACAGCGAGAGCCGCATCGAACTCGTCGAGCACAACGGCTCGTTGGGGCGCTACCGCCTCACTCCGCACACCGGCCGCACCCATCAGCTGCGCGTCCACATGAACGCGCTCGGCCTGCCGATCCTCGGCGATCCGGTCTACCCGGCGGTGGCGGGCCCGGTGCCGCCGGACGACTTCCGGCGGCCCCTCCAACTCCTCTCCCGCGTCCTGGAGTTCACCGACCCCGTCACGGGCGCCGACCACCGCTTCGTCAGCGCCCGCGCACTGGATGCCTGGACCTCGTACGACGCGTGGGAGAGCGGCTCAGCGGGCGGTCAGTAGCCGCGCCACCAGGTGACCAGCCTCCGCCACGCCCCCTGCCGCGGCACCGGTGCCACCACTGGTGCGGACTCCGGCGCGGGCGGCGGCGATACAGGCTGGGGCGTCGGCGTCGCGGGATGCGCGGGCCGCGGCGCGGGGGACGACACATGCCAGTCGTTGCGCGCGCCCGGCACCCGCGCCATGGGCCGCGCCATCACGTCCTGCGGAGGCCGCGGCGCGAACTGCACCGGAAGCGACACCAGATGGCTGGAGAGGATCGACGACGTCCACTTCAACTCGTGTTCCTCGACGGAGAGTTCCACGTCCGGGAAGCGCATGAGCAGCGCATCCACGCCGGTTTCGGCGATGGCACGGCCGATGTCCTGCCCCGGACACTCGTGCGGCCCGCCCCCGAACGCCAGATGGGAGCGGTTGCCCTGCATGTTGGCGGCAAGATCGGGGCGTACGACGGGATCCACGTTTCCCGGCGCGATGCCGAAGATCAGACCGTCGCCCGCCTTGATCTGCTGGCCGCCGAGCTGCGTGTCCTGCTTGGCGAAGTAGCCGACCATGGCACTGAACGGCGGCTCGTCCCACAGGGACTGCTCGATCGCCTCCGGCACCGTCATCTGGCCGCCGCTGAGCTGGGCGCGGAAGCGCGGGTCGGTGAGGACCATGCGCAGGGCGTTCGCGATGAGGTTGGCCGTCGCCTCGTACGAGGCGATGAGCACCAGCCGCAGGTGCGTGCCGACCTCCTCGTCGGTCAGCTGCTGGGGCTGCGCGATGAGGTTGCTGGTGAAGTCCTCCTCGGCCTGCGCCCGGCGCCGCGCCACCAGGCGCATCAGCGCGTCCATGATGTACGCGTTGCTGGCGATGGCGGTCTCGGTGCCCCGGAGCATGTCGCGTGCGGCCTGCACAATCCGCTCGTTGTACTCCTCGGGCATACCGAGGACATGGCACATGACCATCATCGGCAGATGCTCGGCGAACCCGCTCACGAGGTCGGCCTTGCCGTCCTGACAGATGTCGTTGAGCAGGAGATTGCTGTAGCGGTTGATGTAGCGGCGGATGCCCCGGTGGTCGAGGCCCGCCATGGCACCGGTGACCGCGCCACGCAGCCGCTGGTGTTCGTCGCCCTCCACGAAACTGGCCATGGGCTGCCAGGTCACGACGGGGGCGAGCGGATTGTCCGGTCCCATGGAACCGTCCTGCACGGCACGCCACTGGCGCGAGTCGCGGGTGTACTGCGAGGGGGTGCGGACCATGTGGAGGTTCTCGCTGTGGCCGAGGACCGCCCAGATGGGTACGTCGTTGTGCAGCAGGGCCGGGGCCACCGCGCCGTGCTCGGCGCGCAGCTTCTCGTAGAGACCCGCGAGGTCGGTGTCCGCCTCGGGTCCGTAGAGCCGGCGCAGGCCGCCGGGGCCGAGCCCGTGCGCGGGGCAGCCGGGCGGGGGCATGGCGGGGTCGTCCATGCCGGGGCGGGAGTGGGAAGGGGTCGTCACGTTCGTCGCTCCGGGGTTGCGGATCAGGTGAGGTGTCAGACGCGGGCCACGGTCAGGGAGTGCAGGTACCGCATGAGGGTCAGCAGGGTGTCCCGGCTCGATGCGCGCTGCCGGGCGTCGCACTTCACCATCGGCACCGCCTCGTCCAGGTCGAGGGCGCGGCGCAGCGTCTCCATCGGGTGATGGGGCGCGTCGGGGAAGTCGTTGACGGCGACGACGAAGGGCACACCCCGCTCCTCCAGGCGGCCGATCACGTCGAAGCTGACTTCGAGGCGCCGGGTGTCGAGGAGGACGACCGCGCCGAGCGCTCCTTCGAAGAGGCCGTTCCACAGGAACCAGAAGCGCTCCTGGCCCGGGGTGCCGAACAGATAGAGCACCAGCTCTTCGGAGATGCTGATCCGGCCGAAGTCCATCGCGACGGTGGTGGCCGTCTTGGTCTCGGAGCCGTAGTTGTCGTCGACGCCGATGCCGGCCTGGGTCATGGTCTCTTCGGTGGTCAGCGGACGGATCTCACTGACCGAGCCGACCATCGTCGTCTTGCCGACGCCGAATCCGCCCACGATCACGATCTTCACCGCGGCCGTGGCCGTGTGCGGCAGGACCTCTTCGCTGCTGGGCCCGGTGATCGTGTCAGAGCTTTTGAAGTCCATGCATCACCGCTTCGAGGAGGGAACGATCGGGGAGCGTGGAGCGGACGATGGGCGCCCGCGCCTGTACCAGGTCGGCCCCGAGCATCTTCGTCAGCAGGACGGTCACCACGCTGAACGGCAGCGCGAGATACGCCGAGAGCTCGGCGACGGACAGCGGCGTCCTGCACAGCCGCAGGACCACGGAGTGCTCGGGCTGGGCGGTGGGCGATGCCTCGCCGTGCGCGACGATCAGCGTGACGAGGTCGAGCGATGCCCGCTCCGTGTCCTCGCCGGTCAGGATGTAGAGCCGCTCGGGGTTCTCCGGGCTGCGCCGTTCCCGTTGGGGAGGGTCGTCTCGGTGGGGAGGGTCGTCTCGGTGGGAGGGGTTCTCGCCGTGCGGAGGATTCATACGGCCTGCCCGTCTCGCCGGGGCGGGCTCGTCAGATGGGCGCCGATCCGGACGACCAGGTCCCGCATGCGATTGCCGATGAGCCCTGCGTCGACGGTCTCGTCGGCGAGCACGGCGAGGTACGCCCCGGCCCCCGCGGCCATCAGATAGAAGTAACCGCCGTCGACCTCGATGATCACCATGCGCATCCCGCCATCGCTGCGGGGGATCTCGGTGGCCACCGCGGCGGCCAGGGACTGAAGTCCCGCGCAGGCGGCGGCGATCCGGTCGGCGGCGTCGGGATCTCCGCCGTAGCGCGCGATGCGCAGGCCGTCCGCGGAGAGCACCACGATCTGCCGGGTCTGCGGCACGCCGTCGGCGAGCTCCTTGAGCATCCAGTCGAAATTGGCCCGTTGCTGGATCACTTCCAGCCCCCCTCGTCGGCGTTGTCGGCACCGTCGGCGGCGCCGTGGTCGTTCTCGCTGTGGCCCTTGGGGAACAACGGGTCATCGGCTGCGGAACCGTCGCCGTTGACGCCTTTCATGAAGGCCTCGATCCAGAGGCCGGGTTCCTTCTCCTCTTTCTTCGCCGGTTCCGGTACGACCGGTGCGGCGGCCTGCGGGGAGTACTGGGCGCGCTGCGCCGCGTACCGCTCGTCCGCGGCTTCCTGGGCCAGCCGCTCGCCGAGCGGGGTGCGGACCCGGCTGCGGCGCTGCGGCAGGCCGTTCGACGTCCACTCGGTGACCTCGGGGATGTCGTCCTCCATGGCCGCGCCGAGCGACTTGGAGAGCGGTGGTCCGGCCGTCATCACGCGGGGCTTCTTGCGCCGGATGCCGTGGGCCTCCTCGATGGGCACGCCTTCGGCGTTCACCCGGGGCACGGCGGAGGCGCCGATGCCGTGGGCGAGACCGGGGGCGGGTCCGGTGGTGATCATCTCGCGCGGGACGATGAGCACCGCGCGGACGCCGCCGTACGCGGACTGCCGCAGCGACACCTGCAGGTTGTACATCTGCGAGAGACGTCCCACGACGGCCATGCCCAGGCGCGGGCTCTCGCCGAGGTCGTTCAGGTCGATGCCGGCCTGGGCCTGCGCGAGCATGCGCTCGGCCCGTGCCCGCGCCTCCTCGCTGAGGCTGACGCCGCCGTCCTCGATCTCGACGGCGATGCCGGTCTGCACCTCGACGGCGGTGACGTGCACGCGGGTCTGCGGCGGGGAGTAGCGGGTGGCGTTGTCGAGCAGTTCGGCGCAGGCGTGGATGAGCGGTTCCACGGACGTGCCGCTGATCGCGACCTTGGCGATCGAGTGCAGGTCGACGCGCTGGTACTCCAGGATCCGGGACATGGCGCCACGCAACACGCTGAACAGCGGTACGGGCTTGGGCCATTGACGTCCGGGACGGGCGCCGCCGAGGACGGTGATCGAGTCGGCGAGGCGGCCGATCAGTGCGGTGCCGTGGTCGATGCGCAGGAGGTCGTCGAAGACCTCGGGGTTGCGGCCGTGGAACTCCTCCATCTCGCGCAGTTCCGCGGCTTGTTGGTGGACGATGGACTGAACGCGCCGGGCGATGTTGACGAAGGCGCGCTGCGAGGACTCGCGCATCGCCTCTCCGGTGTCCAGGGTGTCCAGGACGTGCCGGAGCATCTTGCGCTGGGACTGCGGGAGTTCGGAGAAGGACTCGTCGCCGTCGACGAGATTGCGGATCACTTCCGAGGGTGCTTCGCCCTGCCGGAGCCGGTGGACGGCCTCGGGGATGATCTCCCTGCCCAGGCGGACGGTCTCGTCGTCATGGGATGCGATGCGGCGCTCCAGATGAGCGAGCCGCTGCGCGTACTGGGTGTGCAACTCCCGGATGGTCCGGCCGCGACGCACGGCTTCGGTGCCGACGGCGACCACGACGAGGGTCGCGATCGCACCGCACCAGCCCACCGCGATGCGGGCGGGTTCCGTCACCGCGGCGACCGCGGCGCCGGTGGCCGCGGCCATCAGCATGGCGGGCAGCAACAGCACGCGTGCGTAAGGGACTTCTCGGCCAGCGGGAGGCGATTGAACACTCACCATGTATGCCCTCTGAACACTTGTCTTGGGGGGAATAGGGGGTGGTACTGGGAAATGTGGGGATCCTACGGGGAGTTGGGAACGGAAGACATAGGGGAACTTGCTGAAGATTTGGGAACAAGCGCGCGAATCTATCGCAACTCGTTTCAACTCGCCGCGCTCCGGGCGAGCTTAGTCGGCCGAAATCATCGCCGAGTCATATTCAGCAAGGCCCTGCGCGGCCCCGTCGACAGGCATACACTCGGCTCCATTTGCACGCGTGGCGATCAATCGAACACGTGGAGTGATGGCGTCGAACAGGCGGATCTGGATGCGAAAAGGGGCGGGCCCGGGGGTAGAAACCCCCGGGCCCGCCCTCACTCCGGTGCCAGGTGTCAGCCGTCAGATATCAGATGTCAGCTTCTGTCACCTGTCATCTGTCAGCCGACGGAGCTGTACGCCACCACACCCCGCAGCAACTGATCCACAGCCTTACGCGCATTCTTAGCCACAGTCGAACCCTCGCGGGGAGCGGCCGCCGAGATCTGCCCGAGGACGTCGATCACCTGCTTGCACCATCGCACGAAGTCCCCGGCCGGCATCTCGATCTCCCGGAGCACCTCGTCGAGGCCCTTGTCCGACGCCCACATGTATGCCGCCCAGGCGAAGCCGAGGTCCGGCTCCCGCTGACCGACCCCTTCCGCCTGGTTGATCTTGAACTCTTCCTCCAGGGCGTCGAGACGCCCCCAGATCCGCACCATCTCGCCAAGAGCGGCCTTCACCTTGCCGTTGGGCAGCTTGGGGGCGAGCGCGTCGTCCGCCATCCGGGCCTCGAACACCAACGCGGAGACGCACGCGGCCAGTTCGGCCGGGCTGAGCCCCTCCCAGACGCCGTCCCGCAAGCATTCACTCGCAAGGAGGTCCAGCTCCCCATAGAGCCGGGCGAGCCGCTTGCCGTTCTCGGTGACCTCGTCGCCGCGGAGGTAATCCATCTCGGTGAGGAGCGCCACGATCCGGTCGAAGGTCCGCGCGATCGTGTTCGTGCGCCCTTCGATGCGCCGCTCCAGCTGCACGGTGTCCCGCCGCAGGCGGTAGAAGCGCTCGGCCCACCGCGCGTGGTCCTCCCGCTCGTCGCACCCGTGGCAGGGGTGCGCCCGCAGTTCCGTACGGAGCCGGGCGATCTCGCGGTCGTCGGCGGCGGCCGCGCGCCCCTTGCGGTGCCGCTCCGGCACGATGTGCCCGGCCTTCGTGCGCAGCGCGGACGCCAGGTCCCGGCGCGACTGCGGCGAGCGCGCGTTGAACGACTTCGGGATGCGCATCCGCTCGAGTGCCTCGACCGGCACCGGGAAGTCCATCGAGGCAAGCCGCTTGACCTGCCGCTCGGCGGTGAGGACCAGCGGCCTCGGCCCGTCGTGGTGTTCCAGCCCGCGGTGGCCGTTGACCCGCCCCGCCGGAATCCCCGGGTCCAGGACGAGCGCGAGGCCCGCGTACTTCCCGGTCGGCACGTGGATGACGTCACCGGGCTTGAGCTTTTCCAGGGCGGTCGCGGCGGCCGCCCTGCGCTGGTTGGCGCCCTGCTTGGCGAGCTCGGTCTCCCGGTCCTTCAGCTCGCGGCGGAGCCGGGCGTACTCCTCGAAGTCGCCCAGGTGGCAGGTCATCGAGGCTTTGTAGCCCTCGAGTCCCTCTTCGTTCCTCTGCACCTGGCGGGAGATCCCGACGACGGACTTGTCGGCCTGGAACTGCGCGAAGGACGTCTCCAGGAGTTCACGCGACCGGTGCCGCCCGAACTGCTCGACCAGGTTCACCGCCATGTTGTACGACGGCTTGAAGCTGGACCGCAGCGGATAGGTGCGCGTTCCGGCGAGTCCCGCGAGGTGCTCCGGGCTCATGGCGCGCTGCCACAGGACGACCGCATGGCCCTCGACATCGATGCCGCGCCGCCCGGCACGGCCGGTCAGCTGCGTGTACTCACCGGGGGTGATGTCCGCGTGCTGCTCACCGTTCCACTTGACGAGCTTCTCCAACACCACACTGCGCGCGGGCATGTTGATGCCCAGGGCGAGGGTCTCGGTGGCGAAGACGGCGCGCACCAGACCACGCACGAAGAGCTCTTCGACGACTTCCTTGAAGGTGGGCAGCATGCCCGCGTGGTGTGCGGCGATGCCGCGCTCCAGGCCTTCCAGCCATTCGTAGTACCCGAGGACGTGCAGGTCTTCGTCGGGGATGGCGGCCGTGCGCTCCTCGACGATCTCGCGGACCTGCATCCGCGCGTCCTCGTCGTTCAGCCTCAGCCCCGCGTGCAGGCACTGCTGCACGGCGGCCTCGCAGGCCGCGCGGCTGAAGATGAACGTGATGGCAGGCAGCAGCCCTTCGGAGTCGAGCCGGTCGATGACCTCGGGCCTGCCCGGCGTCCAGATCCGTGATCGCTGCCGGCGCTCGCGCTCGCGGTCGGCCTCGCGGACCATCTTGCCCTTGCGGCGGTCACGCGGGTTGTAGGAACGGCTGGCCTCCATCCGTGCCATGCGCGTGAGGTCGGGGTTGACGGCCTTGCGCTGGCCCTCGCCCTCCTCGAAGAGGTCGTACATCCGGCGTCCGGCGAGGACGTGCTGGAACAGGGGCACGGGCCGGTGCTCCGAGACGATCACCTGGGTGTCGCCGCGGACGGTGTCGAGCCAGTCGCCGAACTCCTCGGCGTTCGAGACGGTCGCCGACAGGGAGACCAGCGTCACCGACTCCTGGAGGTGGATGATCACCTCTTCCCAGACGGCGCCTCGGAAGCGGTCGGAGAGGTAGTGCACCTCGTCCATGACCACATAGCCGAGGTTCAGCAGGGACTGCGAGCCCGAGTACAGCATGTTCCGCAGCACTTCGGTGGTCATCACGACCACCGGGGCATCGGAGTTGACGCTGTTGTCGCCGGTCAGCAGACCGACCTTGTCCGCGCCGTATCTCTTGGCGAGGTCGGCGTACTTCTGGTTGGAGAGCGCCTTGATCGGCGTGGTGTAGAAGCATTTCTTGCCCTGCAGCAGGGCAAGGTGCACGGCGAACTCGCCGACGATCGTCTTGCCCGAGCCCGTGGGGGCGGCCACGAGCACGCCCTTGCCCGCCTCGAGCGCCCGGCAGGCGTCGATCTGGAAGGGGTCGAGGCCGAATTCGTACATCTCGCGGAAGCCGGCGAGTGCTGTGGCCTGCTCGACAGCGCGCTCGCGCGCCGCCGCGTACCGCTCGGCCGGTGAGAGGTCCTCTGTCATCGTGCTTTCGAGACTACCGGCCACCACTGACAACGGACGATCATTATCTGTCTTGCCGTTCCCGCGGCCCCTCGGGTCCCAGGATCCGCACGGCGCCCGGCACGCACTCCGCTGTCAGGGGGAGCCCGCCGAGCTGCTCCCCGTCCGCGTATCCGGTGACTCCGGGGGCGGCGAGCTCCACCTTCGAGGCCCGGAGCACGGTGACCGTGGGGTGGTCCAGGTGCGTGCCTTTGTAGACCCGCGGGAAGACCTTCAGGAGTGTCGTTCGGCTGCAGTCGCCGACGACGGTGACGTCGAAGAGGCCGTCGCTCAGGTCGGCCCGCGCGCAGATCTTCATGCCTCCGCCGTACGAGGGTCCGTTCCCGACGGCGACGAGCGTCGCGTCGATCTCGTGGACCCGCTCGTCGTCCAGCGTGAGCCGGAACGGGATGGGTCTGAAGGCCGCGAGTTCCACGGCCATCGCGAGGTCGTACTTGAAGCGTCCGGTGGGCCAGCGCATCCGGTTGCCCCGGTCGTTGACCCGCGAGTCGAAGCCGGCGGCGAGCACCGTGCCGAACCAGGTCTTGCCCACCCGGCCGAGGTCGACGTGGCGTGTGCGCCCCGCGTCGAGCGCGTCGGCGATGACCGTCCCCGCGGCGGCCGGATCGCGCACCGGGAGCCCGAGAGCACGGGCGAAGTCGTTGCCGGTGCCGACGGCGATCACCCCCAGGGGTGTGTCCGTCCCCGCGACGGCCTGCAGCGCGAGGCTGGCCATGCCGTCACCGCCGACGGCGATGAGCGCGCGCGTACCGGCACCGACGGCGTCACGTGCCCGGCGCAGCGCGTCGGCGGAGTCCTCGCCGATGACCGTGCGCACGGAGTGGCCGGCGGCCCGCAATGCGGAAGCGGCCGGCTGCGCCGCGTGGGCGCCCCGGCCGCGTCCCGCGGTGGGATTGACGAAGAGCGTGATCTCGCTGGTCACTAGGGGTCCCCCCGGACGGAGTTTGAGGGAGGACCCTACAAGGTCAGGTCACGTCGTCGAAACCGTTGACCCGGTCCCGGGTCGCGCCGTCGCCGCCGGCCTGCTCGGGGAGCGCCCTGTTCGCGGATACGGGCTCGATCGCGCCGACGTCCTCGGGGGTCAGGTCGAGGTCGGAGGCCTCGTCGTCATCGGGTCCCGCGGCCTCGACCTTCGCCTTGCGGCGGTCGTTGAGGAGTGAGAAGGCGGTGGCCGCGAAGTAGAGCACCCAGATCGGCCCGGCGAGCATGATCATGGTGAGCGGGTCGGTGCTGGGCGTCGCCACGGCCGCGAAGACCGTGATGCCCATGATCATGCCGCGCCACCAGCCGAGCATCCGCTTGCCGGTGAGCACCCCGGTGAGGTTCAGGAGCACCAGCAGGAGCGGCATCTCGAAGGAGAGACCGAAGACGATCACCATGCGGGTGACGAGGTCGATCAGTTCGTCGAGCGGCAGCTGGTTGTCCACCCCGCCCGGGGAGAACTCGAGCAGCACGCGCGCCATCGTCGGCAGCGTCTTGTACGCGAAGAAGCCGCCGCCCAGGAAGAGCGGGAAGCCGGCGGCGACGAAGCCGTAGGCGTACTTCTTCTCGCTCTTGTGCAGGCCCGGGGCCACGAAGGCCCACAGCTGGTAGAGCCAGACCGGGGACGCGAGCACCACTCCGGCCATGAGGGAGATCTTCAGGGCGAGTGTGAACGGCGTGAGCAGACCGTTCAGGACGATGCGTGCGCAGGTCTCCTCGCCGCCCTTCTCCGCCAGCTCGGCGAAGCTGGACTCGCACCCTACGGAGCTCAGGATCGGGTTCGTGAAGAACTCGATGATGTCCTTGTAGAAGAAGGCGGCGACGATCGCGACGACGATGATGGCCAGCACGGCTTTGGCCAGTCGGTTGCGCAGCTCACGCAGGTGCTCCGCAAGAGGCATCCGCCCCTCGGGATCCTGTTCCTTCTTGCGGGCAGACTTGAGCAACCCACGTCCTCATCTCGTGCGGCAGGCCGGCCGTCGCCGGCCTTGGATCAGCGCTTCGTCGTGCTGTCGGTGGGCTCGGTGACCGGACGCGAGCTGGTCACGTCGCCGGGCGCGGCCTGGATGGTGCGCGGCTGAGCGGTGGCGGTTGAGTCGGTGGGCGGGTCGGCCGGGGCGGCCTCGTCCTTCTTCCCGTCCGACTTCATCGCCTTGGCCTCGCTCTTGAGGATGCGCGCGGACTTGCCGAGCGACCGGGCCATGTCGGGAAGCTTCTTCGCGCCGAACAGCAGAACGATGACGACGAGAATGAGAATGATCTCGGGGGCGCCGATCTTTCCGAACATAGGTCTTTACCTTCTCACCGAGGCGGCAGGGGCGGGGCTGCCGGACAGGCCGGACTTGCTGTCCGGCCACCGTGCTGGCAGCGATCGTAACGCTCAGGGGTGAACGCAGGGCAATCCCTGTGCGTACTCCCAGTTGCGGCCCGCGCCTCGCACTCCGGGCCACTTGAGCAGCGTACCTTCCGGACAAGGGAAGTTGACAGGCCGCGGCGTCGATGTGCGCCTCAGTGGCATCTGCGGGATTCGCAGGACCTAAAGGACATCTCGACCAGCACGGGCCACGCCCGTCGCCGCCGCCTCGAGATCCTCGGCCGCGCGATTGATGCGCTGTGTGGTCTGCGTCACTTGCGTGCTGAGGCGCTGCGCCTCGATGAAGACCCGAATCGCCAGTACGCCGAGCACCGCGAGGCCACAGAACCCCGCGGCGATCGCCAGCATCGCCCAGAACATGCGCCGAGCCTAGACGGTCGAGTGCAGACGCAGTGTCCGCACCCCGCCGCCGGTGAGCAGTTCGACGATGCGCTCGCCCGCGGGCTTGCGCACCGCGGTCCCGCATTCGGGACAGGTGAACGAGTAGAAGGTGGTGCGGGCCGAGGCGCCGATGGCCAATCGCAGGGCCCCCGCGGAGAGTTCGAAGCGGGCGCGGCAGTCGGGGCACGCGGCCTTGAAGAGCACAGGGGCGATTCTCGACATTCCGGGAATCTCGGACAAGATGCTGGTGTTCAACGCCCTTGCTCCTGCCTGTCGTACGACCCGTCCGGCGAGCCGCCCGGGTGTCGGTCATAAGCGGCGAGCGCCTCGCGTGCCGCCAGCCGTGCACTGTCCGCGAGATCCGCCGGGGAGACGATGTGCCCGTCCCCGCCGAGCCGCAGCGCGAGCCTGCGCAGCGAGGTGGGGTCCGGCGTCCGCAGGGTGATCCGCAGACCGCCGTCGGGGAGCTCCTCGGCGCTGTCATGGGGGTAGTACTCGGCGACCCAGCGGCCGCCGGGCCCGACCTCGATGACCACCTCGGGGTCCTCCGCCGCGGGCTGTACGAGCCCCTCGGAGAGATCGCGCAGTTCGACCTCCGGCGGCGACGACGGCTCGTCCATGATCCTGATCTCGGCGACCCGGTCGAGGCGGAAGGTGCGGCGCGCCTCGGAGAGGTAGCACCACGCCTCCATGTACGTGTGCCCGACGGCGAAGAGCCGGATCGGGTCGACCTCGCGCTCGGTGAGCTCGTCGCGCGCGGGCGAGTAGTAGCGCAGCCAGAGCCGGCGCCGCTCGGAGATGGCACGGTCGACGTCGGCGAAGACACCGCCCTCGGACTCGAAGGTCACCGAGAGCCGCGCGCTGGCGCCCGCGTTCTCGCCGGCCGCCGTCTCCAGCTTGGCGGTGGCGCGCACCAGCGCCTGCCGGTCGCTCTCGCGCAGCCCCGGCAGCGTGGAGACCGCGCGGGCGGCCACCAGGAGCGCGGTGGCCTCGTCGGCGGCGAGCCGCAGGGGGGCCGCCACGTCGTCCGGGTTGTGCCACCAGATGCGGTCGCCGTCGGTGTCGATGTCCAGGAGGTCGCCGCCGCGGAAGCTGGTACCGCACAGCGGCAGCACGTCGAGGTCGGAGATCAGTTCGTCCTCGGTGATCCCGAAGGCGCGGGCGACGTCGCTGACGTGGGCGCCGGGGCGCTCACGCAGATAGGTCACCAGGGAGAGCATCCGCCGGGTCTGGTCGATGGCGTTCGAGGCCATGGTCTGTACGTCCCCTCAGCCCTTGGCCACGGCACGCAGCCGGTCCACCACGTCGGCCCGCAGTTCCGCGGGCTCCAGGACCACCACGTCGGGCCCGAACTCCACCAGCCAGGCGTCGAGCCCGTGACCGTACGGAATCTCCAACTCGTCCCACCCCTCGCCCACTTCACGTATGTGGGCGGCCTTGGCGCGCAGCGGATAGCCCGCGCCGGTGCGCAGTCTGATCAGGGCGGAGCGGTCGGCGCTCTCCCCCGCCCAGCTCGCGACGGTCTCGCGCACCGTGACCACATCGGGGATCTCGGCGGTGAACTTGCCGGCGCGGGCGCGGACCTTCCCGGTGATGCGGGAGAGCCGGAAGACGCGCTCGGCGCCGCGGTCACGGTCCCAGCCCGCGAGGTACCAGTGGCCGCGCCAGCATTCGAGCGCCCACGGCTCGATGTGGCGGGGCTCGGGGCGGGCCGCGGTGGCTTTGCGGTAGTCGAAGATCACCGGGCGGCGGTCGCGGCAGGCGAGCATCAGCGGCTCGAAGGACGCCTCGTGCACGGGGATGCGCGGCTCCAGGGCGCTGTGCGCCTCGTACGGGTCCACGTCCTCGGGCAGTCCGGCGGCGCGCAGCTTCTGCAGGGCGCCGCTGGCGGCTCCGGCGAGGCGGGCCTGCTGCCAGACCTTGGCGGCGAGGCCGAGCGCGGCGGCTTCCTCGGCGTCGATGGTGATGGGTGGGAGGCGGTTGCTGTCGCGGCGCGCGAGGTAGCCGACCTCGCCGTCGAGGTTCTCCACCGTCTCGATGACCAGGCCGAGTTCGCGCAGATCGTCCTTGTCGCGCTCGAACATCCGGTTGAAGGAGTCGTCCGACCCCGCCTCCAGGTAGGCCTCGATGGACTCGCGCAGCTCGCGCTTGCTGAGCGGCCGTCGTGTCCCGAGCAGACACAGCGCCAGGTTCATCAGCCGCTCGGCCTTGGCAATCGCCATCGACGCCCTTTCTCAACAGTGCTTCCGACCGCCGACCGTACCGCCCCGGGGTGTCCGGGCAAAAGCCGAGGGCCCATGCCGGGACAGGCATGGACCCTCGGTGGGCAGGTCCGGTCGGACCCTGGCCCCGGACGTCGCTCAGACGGCGATGAGGTCGCAGACGAAGATCAGCGTCTCGCCGGGCTTGATGGCGCCGCCACCGGCACCGCGCTCGCCGTACGCGAGGTGCGACGGGATGGTCAGCTTGCGGCGGCCGCCGACCTTCATGCCCTGGACACCCTGGTCCCAGCCCGCGATGACCTGACCGGCACCCAGCTGGAACGCGAGCGGGTTGCCGCGGTTCCAGGACGCGTCGAACTCTTCACCGCTGGAGAAGGAGACACCCACGTAGTGAACCTGGACGGTGTCGCCCGCCTTGGCCTCCGGGCCGTCGCCCTCCCAGATGTCCACGATCTCGAGGTCGGTCGGGACCGGGCCGTCGGGGAAGTCGATCTCGGGCTTCTCGATGCTCACGTCAATGCTCCTGCTTTGATACGAATGGCCTGCCGGGACAGTGTTACATCTTCGCGAGGATGTCCACGGTGAAGACCAGCGTGGAGTCCTTCTTGATGGGGCTGCCCTGCGGCGGCTTGTCACCGTACCCAAGCTTCGGCGGGACGACGACCAGGACGCGGCTGCCGACCTTCTTGCCGGTCAGGCCCTGCGCCCAGCCCTTGACGACCTGCGCGAGCTGGAACGAGGCGAGCTCGTTCCTCTTGTACGAGGAGTCGAACTCCTTGCCGTCGGCCCACAGCACGCCCTTGTACTGGCACAGGAGGCTGTCGGTCTCCTTGATCTCTTCCCCGTCGCCCTCGAGGATGTAGTTCGCGACGAGCTTCTTCGGGGCGTCCTTCTTGGGGACGTCGATCGAGGGGGCCTTGCCGTCCGTGTTCGTGCCGACCTTGGGAAGGTCGATGTTGGACTGCGCGACCTCCTTGCCCTTGGCCGAGCTCTTGGCGCTGAAGGTGCCCACCAGGTCGACGACGAAGACCAGCGTGTCGTCGCCCTTGATGCCCGCCTGCTTGTTGCCCTCCGTGCCGTAACCCATCTTCGGCGGGATGGCGAGCTGCACGCGGCTGTCGAGCTTCTTGCCCACGAGGGCCTGGTCCCAGCCGGGGATGACCTGACCGACACCGATCGGGAAGACCGTGGGGTTGCCGCGGTCGTACGAGTTGTCGAAGACCTTGGCCGTGGCCCAGATCTGGCCGAGGTAGTTGGCCTGGAGGTAGTCGCCCTTCTTCACCTCGTCGCCCTTGCCCTCGACCAGGGTCTTGACCGCGAGGTCGGATGACGGCTTGCCGGGCCCCTTCGCGACGGTCGGCTTCTGACCGAACTTCGTCCCCTTCGTGATCTCGGGCAGGGGCCCGTCCACGATCTTGGCCGTCGGCGCGGCCGAGGAGGAGTTCGCGGGGGACGGGGTGTCGCTGGACTTGGCCTTGTCGGCCTTCTTGTCGTCACCACACCCGGCCAGTGTGAGCAGGCCGGCCGGAACAGCAAGCAGAAGTGAGCGTCGGCGCACGGTGGGGGCCTCGTATCGGTCGATCTTGTCGGTTGGCGTGCGCGCAACTCTACGCATGGAGAAGGGCGCCGTACGAGGAACGTACGGCGCCCCGCGTTGCGTTCCCGCAACGCACCTCCTGTATCGGGGGTTACATGCCGGCGATCAGTTTCTCCACCCGGTCGTCCACCGACCGGAAGGGGTCCTTGCACAACACCGTGCGCTGTGCCTGGTCGTTGAGCTTCAGGTGCACCCAGTCGACCGTGAAGTCGCGGCGCTGCTCCTGGGCCCTGCGGATGAAGTCCCCGCGCAGCCGCGCGCGGGTGGTCTGCGGCGGCACCGACTTGCCTTCGAAGATCTTCAAGTCGTTGCAGATGCGGGCGGCTTGACCCTTCCTCTCCAGGAGGTAGTACAGCCCACGACGGCGGTGGATGTCGTGATACGCGAGGTCTATCTGCGCGACCCGGGGGTGCGACATGGTCATGTTGTTCTTCGCTCGGTACCGCTCGATGAGCTTGTACTTCATGACCCAGTCGATCTCGGTGCCGATGCGGTCGAGGTCCTCGGCCTCGATCGCGTCGAGCGTGCGGCCCCACAGTTCGAGGACCTGCTCGACGGTGCCGGTGCGGATGCCGCGGCGCTCCACGAAGTCCACGGCCTTCTCGTAGTACTCGCGCTGCACTTCGAGGGCGGAGGCCTCGCGGCCACTGGCCAGACGCACCTTGCGGCGGCCCGTGATGTCGTGGCTGACCTCGCGGATCGCCCGGATCGGGTTCTCCAGGGTCAGGTCCCGCATCACCGTGCCCGCTTCGATCATGCGCAGGACGAGGTCGGTGGCGCCGACCTTCAGGAGCATGGTCGTCTCGGACATGTTCGAGTCACCGACGATGACGTGCAGCCTGCGGTAGCGCTCGGCGTCCGCGTGCGGTTCGTCGCGGGTGTTGATGATCGGCCGGGAGCGGGTGGTCGCGGAGGAGACCCCTTCCCAGATGTGCTCGGCACGCTGACTGACGCAGTACACGGCGCCGCGTGGAGTCTGCAGCACCTTGCCCGCGCCGCACAGCAGCTGTCGCGTGACGAGGAAGGGAATGAGGATGTCCGCGAGCCGCGAGAACTCCCCGTGCCGGGCCACCAGATAGTTCTCGTGGCACCCGTAGGAGTTTCCCGCCGAGTCGGTGTTGTTCTTGAAGAGATAGACGTCGCCCGCGATTCCCTCCTCGTGCAGGCGGCGTTCGGCGTCGACGAGCAGGCCTTCCAGAATGCGCTCGCCCGCCTTGTCGTGCGTGACCAGCTCGGTCACGTTGTCACATTCCGGTGTTGCGTATTCCGGATGTGACCCGACGTCAAGATAGAGGCGGGCGCCGTTCCGCAGAAAGACGTTGCTGCTGCGGCCCCATGAGACAACACGGCGGAAGAGGTAGCGCGCCACCTCGTCAGGCGACAGACGGCGCTGTCCCCTAAACGTGCACGTGACGCCGTACTCATTCTCCAGCCCGAAAATGCGGCGGTCCATGACTGAACATTACGCCTGATGCCCTGCCCTGAAACCGGGTTCGACGGCACCGTTTCGATCATTTTCCGATGAACCCGCAACGACCGCCGATTCAGCGGGGAGTACGAGCGCCCGCGCTGTGGCCAGCAGAACAAGCAGCGCGGCGACGCCCGCGGCCCCGGGAACGGCGAAGCCCCACCGGGTCCCGCCCCACTCGACGACCGGCCCCGCGGCGGCCGTGCCGAGCGACGCGCCGACGGTGAACGTGGTCACGAGCCAGGAGAACGCCTCGGTGACGGTGCCCCGCGGGGCGTGCCGGTCCACGATGATGAACGCGCACGCGAGCGCGGGGGCGAGGAAGACTCCGGCGACGGCCGCGAGCACCGTCATGGCGACGGCACCGGGCGTCAGCGTCAACGGCCAGTAGCAGAGGGCGAGCAGGGCCACCAGGAAGGTCAGCCGCTTCTCCGGCACCCCGGCCCACTGGCGCGCCCCGTACACGGAACCGCCGACGAGGGCGCCGAGTCCGAGCGCCGCCATCATCCAGCCGTACACCGCGTCGCCCCCGTGTTCGTCGGCGTACGACACCCCGGCGACGGTGATGGAGCCGAGCGCCATGCCGATGAAGAGGAACGCGCCGAGCAGCGCGATGAGGCCGGGTGAGCGCAGCGCGCCGAGCCAGTGCGCCTCGCGGGGTGCCGAGCGCCACGCGCGCGAGGGCTGCGACAGCACCACGGAGAGGGCACCCAGTACGCCGATGGCGTTGACGACGAGCAGTGCGGCCTGCTCCGACCAGAGCGCGACGCAGCCCGTGACGAGCAACGGTCCGACGGTGAACATGACTTCCTGGGCGATGGCGTCCATGGCGTACGCCGTGTGCACCTGCTCCTCCTTGCCCAGGACGTTCGGCCACAGGGCGCGCAGGCCGCCCTCCAGCGGCGGCGTGAAGAGGCCGGCCACGCCCACCGCGACATACGCGAGAGGGAGCGAATCGGGCCCGGTGAAGGCGAAGGCTCCCATGCCGAGGGCGGATACGACCGCCGAGGGGAGCTGGATGCGCGGCTGGCCGTAGAGGTCCACGAGGCGGCCGAGGAGCGGCTGCCCCACCGCGTTGGCCACGCCGTAGACCGCGGCGAGCGCGCCGGCCAGGCTGTAGGTGCCGCCCTCGGCGCGGATGAACAGCACGATGGCGATGGCGGCCGTCGCGTTCGGCAGCCGGCCCACCAGCGTGCCCGCGAGCAGCCGTCCGGCGTATCTCGTCCGGAGGATCTCCGCGTATCCGGCAGCCATGCTTCCCGCCCCTCCCTCTGCGCCGACGCGCCGAGGTTTTACGTATAACGTCAAGCGTCATACGTACCATGAGCGCTCACCGCGGGTCCATCCCGATCGCACCGCGGGACCGACCGGGGAGGAACCAGTGGTGGCCGGGCCACAGCAGGAGGCCGCGGGGCCACGCCCCACCAGCCGTGACGTCGCACGCGCCGCCGGGGTGTCCCAGGCCACCGTCTCCCTCGTGTTCGGCGAGAAGTGGCGCGGCCGGGTCGCCGAGCGGACCGCCGAGCGCGTCCGGGCCGCCGCGCGCGAGCTGGGCTACCGCCCGAATCTCGCCGCCCGCAACCTGCGCCTGGGCCGCACCAGGACGGCGCTCCTCGTCGTCCCCGCCCTCACGAACGAGTTCTTCGCCCGCGTCTACACCGGAGCCGCCCGCGTCGCCGCCGAGAACGGCTTCGCGGTCGTCCTCTACCCCTCCCCCGAGGGCACCGGCCCCGCCCGCGACCCCTTCGGCTCCAGCCGCGCCGCCCTCGACGGCATCCTCGCGTCCTCCATGGCGTCCGACGCGCTCGCCACCATTCAGGGCGACGAACTCCCCCTGGTCATGCTCGACAGCGACCCGGCCGGCAGCCTCGGCGCGGCCACCGTCAACCTCGACATCGGCGACGGAATGCGCCGGGCCGCCGAGCATCTGCTGGCCCTGGGCCACCGCGACTTCCTGCACCTCGCCGCGGACGTCGACTCCTGGACCTTCGACGTGCGCTCCGACGCCCTCGCGGCGGCGCTGAGCGGCACCCACACGGCCGTACGCACCGTCCGGGCACTCCTCACCGTCGAGGATGCCCGCACGGCTGCTGAAGCCGCCCTGTCCGCGCCGGGGCCCCGCCCCACCGCGCTCGTCTGCGACGACGACATCCTCGCCGCCGGCGCCTGCAAGGCGGCCCGCAGACTGGGCCTGCGCGTGCCCGAGGACCTCTCCGTGACCGGCTTCGACGACCTCACCCTGGCGACCGCCGTGGAACCCGAGCTCACCACCGTGCGGCTGCCCGCCGAGCAGTTCGGCGAACGCGGCATGACGTCCCTGCTGGCCGTCCTCGACGGCCGCACGCCCCGGACCGACACCCTCCCCGTCGAGCTGGTGGTCCGCGGCTCGACGGCCCCCGCCGCCCGCTAGCCCTCCGCACACACGTGCGCCCCGCACCCCGGCCGCGGGGCCGGGACACGGGGCGCACGAAGAACCGAACTACTCCTCGGTCGAACCGGAGTCCGAGGTGGAGGCGGAGCCGGATTCGGCATCCGGCTCCTCGTTGTCGGAGGCGGCGTCCGTCGGGGCCGACGCGCCCCCCTCGAGCAGCCGCGCGAGCTGACGCCCGACGATCCGCTTGAACTTCCGCTGCTGCGGCCTCGTACGGTCCAGGACCGCCACCTCGAGCCGCTCCGCGGGGATCTCCCGCTCGCTGCCGTTGGTGTCGCGGGACAGCGACTGCACGGCCAGCTTCAGGGCCTCGGCGAGCGTCATCCCGTCACGGTGACGCTGATCGAGATACGTGCTGATCTGTTCGGCATTGCCGCCGACCGCGACCGAGCCGTGCTCGTCCACGATCGAACCGTCGTGCGGCAGCCGGTAGATCTGATCGCCGTCCGGCGTGGCGCCCACCTCGGCGACGACCAGCTCGACCTCGTACGGCTTCTCCGCGTTGCTCGAGAAGATCGTGCCCAGCGTCTGGGCATAGACGTTCGCGAGCCCGCGGGCCGTCACGTCGTCGCGGTCGTACGTGTATCCACGGAGATCGGCATAGCGCACGCCGCCGATCCGGAGATTCTCGTATTCGTTGTACTTGCCGGCGGCCGCGAAGCCGATCCGGTCATAGATCTCGCTGAACTTGTGCAGCGCACGGGACGGGTTCTCGCCGACGAACACGATGCCATCGGCGAACTGCAGCACAACAAGGCTGCGACCACGGGCGATGCCCTTGCGGGCGTATTCCGCCCGGTCGGCCATGGCCTGCTGGGGTGAGACATAGAACGGCGTCGACACCGGCTATCCGTCCCTTTCTGTCAGTGACTCAGTCAGTGGCGAATACGGATCGATCAGAGCAGCGAGGCCCGAGGGCCGTCGGGCTGCTCCATGCGCCGCTCCAGGATCGAGCGCGCGATCTCGGAGGACTCGTCCTCCGCCAGCCTCCGGAAACCCTCGTCGGAGATCACAGTGACGATCGGATAGATCCGGCGGGCGACATCCGGACCACCCGTCGCCGAGTCGTCGTCCGCCGCGTCGTACAACGCCTGCACGACGAGCGTCGTCGCTTCCTGTTCCGTCAGATCGTTGCGGTAGAGCTTCTTCATCGCACCACGCGCGAACACCGAACCGGAGCCGGTGGCCGCGAAGCCGTGCTCCTCGGAACGGCCGCCCGTCACGTCGTACGAGAAGATGCGTCCCTTCTCGCGGTCCACGTCGTACCCCGCGAAGAGCGGGACGACGGCCAGGCCCTGCATGGCCATGCCCAGATTCGACCGGATCATCGTGGAGAGCCGGTTCGCCTTGCCCTCCAGGGAGAGCGTGGCGCCCTCGACCTTCTCGAAGTGTTCGAGCTCCAGCTGGAAGAGCTTGACCATCTCCACGGCGAGACCGGCGGTGCCGGCGATGCCGACCGCCGAGTACTCGTCGGCCGGGAAGACCTTCTCGATGTCGCGCTGCGCGATCACATTGCCCATGGTCGCCCGCCGGTCACCGGCGAGCACCACACCGCCGGGGAACGTCGTCGCCACGATGGTCGTGCCGTGCGGCGCCTCGATCACACCCTGCATGGGCGGCAACTGCCGGTTGCCCGGCAGGATGTCGGGCTGATGCTCGGACAGAAAGTCCATGAAGGACGAAGAACCAGGCGTCAGGAAGGCAGCCGGCAGACGCCCGGTGCTACGAGTGTTGGCTTCCACGCGTTTCCTTCCAGGTAAGTGACGGCCGGGCGCTGAGCGCCGGGAGCGGATCCCAACTCGCCGGTGGCCGAATTGCAGTTGAAGCGCAGTACGTCTGAAGGGCGGTACGTCAGGGACCCTACCCGCCTGGTGGCGGTGATCCACATGTGCGGTCGAGGTCGTTGAGACCGCCGGTCATGCGTGGCCCGCTGTCGCGCCACGCACTCCCCGCACCGCACACCGCGTCCGCCGTGCTTACTGTCCGCCCTTTTGAACGAAGGACCGCACGAAGTCCTCGGCATTCTCCTCGAGGACGTCGTCGATCTCGTCCAGGACGGAGTCCACGTCGTCGCTCAGCTTCTCCTGGCGTTCCTTGAGGTCCTCGGAGCCCTGCGCTTCCTCTGTCTGCTCCTCGACCTCCTCGGTGGAACGCGTGGCCTTCTGCTGTCCGCCGCCGGTGTCCTTGGTCGCCATCTACCTCACCCCGCTCGTTCGGTTCGATGCACTTGATCAGACCCTATAAGCCAGGTCTGACATCGGTCCCGTAGTTACTAGAACGTCCGGGGACCACCTCGATGATTCCCACACGCCGGACCTTTCAGCCTCCGGAGAGCACCCGTACCAGATCCTCTGCCGTGCGGCAGCGGTCAAGGAGCTCCTTGACGTGGTTCCGCGTGCCGCGCAGTGGCTCCAGTGTGGGCACCCGCTGGAGCGAGTCGCGCCCCGGAAGGTCGAAGATGACCGAATCCCACGAGGCCGCGGCCACGTCGTCGGCGTACTGCTCCAGGCACCGGCCGCGGAAGTACGCGCGGGTGTCCTCAGGAGGCTTGGTCTGGGCGCGCTCGACCTGCGGCTCCTCCAGGAGGCGCTTCATCTTGCCGCGTGCCACCAGACGGTTGTAGAGGCCCTTGTCGGGCCGTACGTCCGCGTACTGGAGGTCGACCAGGTGCAGCCGTGCCGCGTCCCAGTCGAGGCTGTCACGGCGGCGGTAGCCCTCCATGAGTTCCCGCTTGGCGACCCAGTCGAGCTCTCCGGAGAGGCTCATAGGATCGCTCTCCAGGCGGCCCAGGACGTCTTCCCAGCGGGCGAGCACGTCCTTGGTCTGCTCGTCGGCGTCGGAGCCGTACCGCTCCTCGACGTATTTGCGGGCCAGCTCGAAGTACTCCATCTGGAGCTGGACAGCGGTGAGTGTCCGGCCGCTACGGAGCGTGATCAGACGCTTGAGTGTCGGGTCGTGGGACACCTGGTGGAGGGTGCGCACGGGCTGGTCGACGGCGAGATCCACCGCGATGAAGCCGTCCTCGATCATGGCGAGGACCAGGGATGTCGTGCCCAGCTTCAGATACGTCGAGATCTCGGAGAGGTTCGCGTCACCGATGATGACGTGCAGGCGGCGGTACTTCTCGGCGTCGGAGTGCGGCTCGTCGCGCGTGTTGATGATGGGCCGCTTGAGCGTGGTCTCCAGACCGACCTCGACCTCGAAGTAGTCGGCGCGCTGACTGAGCTGGAAGCCGTGCTCATGCCCGTCCTGGCCGATGCCGACGCGTCCCGCGCCGGTGATGACCTGCCGGGAGACGAAGAACGGCGTCAGGTGGCGCACGATGTCCGAGAAGGGGGTCTCCCGCTTCATCAGGTAGTTCTCGTGCGTGCCGTACGAGGCGCCCTTGTTGTCGGTGTTGTTCTTGTAGAGGTGGATCGGCTGGGCCCCGGGCAGCTGTGCGGCCCGCTCGGCCGCCTCCGCCATGATGCGCTCGCCGGCCTTGTCCCACAGGACGGCGTCCCAGGGGTTGGTGACCTCGGGTGAGCTGTATTCGGGGTGCGCGTGGTCCACGTAGAGGCGCGCCCCGTTGGTGAGGATCACGTTGGCGAGGCCGATGTCCTCGTCGGTGAGCTGACTGGAGTCGGCGGTCTCACGGGCGAGGTCGAAGCCCCGCGCGTCCCGCAGGGGGTTCTCCTCCTCGAAGTCCCAGCGGGCGCGTCGCGCCCGGTGCATCGCCGCGGCGTAGGCGTTGACGATCTGGGACGAGGTGAGCATGGCATTGGCGTTCGGGTGGCCAGGGACGGAGATGCCGTACTCCGTCTCGATGCCCATTACTCGCCGTACGGTCATGCGGCCCTCCTTGCCCGGCGGCGCTCCCATTCGGGCGCGGCGCTCAAGTACCGCTGGTTCTCCGGTGCGTGTGCGGTGCCCGTCCCCGCACTGCGCGACTCGGCGGTACCGAAGAGCCTAGAGCGCCTTTGCGCTGGTGGGGAGATCATTGCCTTCATTGAAAAACAGACAGCTGCGGGTACCCACGAAGGACACCCGCAGCCGCCCTGCTTTCTACAGGTACTGACCGGTGTTGGCCACCGTGTCGATGGAGCGTCCGGTGTCCGCGCCCTGCTTTCCGGTGACGAGCGTACGGATGTACACGATCCGTTCGCCCTTCTTGCCGGAGATGCGGGCCCAGTCGTCCGGGTTGGTGGTGTTGGGCAGGTCCTCGTTCTCCTTGAACTCGTCGATGCAAGCCTGCAGGAGGTGGGCGACCCTGATGCCCTTCTGGTTGGCGTCGAGGAAGGCCTTGATGGCCATCTTCTTGGCGCGTCCGACGATGTTCTCGATCATGGCGCCGGAGTTGAAGTCCTTGAAGTACAGGACTTCCTTGTCGCCGTTGGCGTACGTCACCTCGAGGAAGCGGTTCTCCTCGGACTCCGCGTACATCTGCTCCACGACGGACTGGATCATGCCGTCCACGGTGGTGCGCCGGTCGGCGCTGTGTTCGGCGAGGTCGTCCGCGTGCAGCGGGAGCCGCTCGGTGAGGTACTTGGCGAAGATGTCCTTCGCCGCCTGGGCGTCCGGGCGCTCGATCTTGATCTTCACGTCGAGTCGTCCGGGCCGCAGGATCGCGGGGTCGATCATGTCCTCACGGTTGGAGGCACCGATGACGATGACGTTCTCCAGGCCTTCCACGCCGTCGATCTCGGCGAGCAGCTGGGGGACGATGGTGTTCTCCACGTCCGAGCTGACTCCGGATCCGCGGGTGCGGAAGAGGGATTCCATCTCGTCGAAGAAGACGATGACAGGGGTGCCCTCGCTCGCCTTCTCCCTCGCACGCTGGAAGACCAGGCGGATGTGACGCTCGGTCTCGCCGACGTACTTGTTGAGGAGTTCGGGTCCCTTGATGTTGAGGAAGTAGCTCTTCCCCGATGCCTGTCCGGTCACCTCCGCGACCTTCTTGGCAAGGGAGTTGGCGACGGCCTTCGCGATCAGCGTCTTGCCGCAGCCGGGGGGCCCGTACAGCAGGACGCCCTTGGGCGGCCGCAGTTCGTGCTCCCTGAAGAGGTCCGGGTAGAGGTAGGGCAGCTCGACCGCGTCGCGGATCAGCTCGATCTGGTTGCCCAGACCGCCGATCTGCTCGTAGCCGATGTCCGGGACCTCTTCCAGGACGAGCTCTTCGACCTCGCTCTTGGGAACCACTTCGTAGACGTAGCCGGAGCGCGGTTCGAGCAGGAGTGCGTCGCCGGGGCGGATCGTGACGTCGAGGAGTGGTTCGGCGAGCCGCACCACCCTTTCTTCGTCGGTGTGCCCGACCACCAGGGCGCGCTCGCCGTCCTCGAGGATCTCCTTGAGGGTGACGATGTCTCCCACGCTCTCGTACTCCATGGCCTCGACCACGTTGAGCGCTTCGTTGAGCATTACTTCCTGGCCGCGCCTGAGCTCTTCGAGCTCCACGCTCGGGCTGACGTTCACCCGGAGCTTGCGGCCCCCGGTGAAGATGTCCGCCGTGCCGTCCTCGTTCGCCACGAGGAAGACTCCGAAGCCGGCCGGCGGCTGCGCGAGCCGGTCGACTTCCTCCTTGAGGGCCACGATCTGGTCGCGGGCCTCACGGAGCGTGTTGGCGAGCCGCTCGTTCTGTGCGGACACGCCGGCCAGGTTTGTCTGCAGCTCGACGATCCGCTCTTCGAGAATCCTCGTATGACGCGGAGAGTCGGCGAGCTTGCGTCGCAGGACGGCGATTTCCTGCTCGAGATAGGCAACCTGACCGGCGGGGTCCTCAGACCCTCGCCCCGGCCGGATGCCGCGGTTGATGTCGTCGTCGTGGGCTGCCACGGTCCTCACCTCCTCCAAGGGGAGCTGGACGCTTCCAGACCCTACCTGGGTGGGTGTCGATTGAAACCCCTAGATCACAAAGACGGTAGAGGTGTGTCCGATCTTCACCCTTGCGCTCTCCCTCACGTCAGGTCATTACCCACCCAACAACATCGGAAAGCGGGCGGTTGTATCGTCGAAGCGTTCAACACCCGTCAGGGCTGGCCCGACTTGCTGGAAAGTGGGCTCACTCGGCGTGACGATCGGCAGGAGAGATGACCGTGGGAGACGAGGCCGGTAACGGCTCCGAGAGCCGTGATCCGCTGGAGGTCTGGATCGACCAGGACCTCTGCACTGGCGACGGCATCTGTGCGCAGTACGCGCCTGAGGTCTTCGAGCTGGACATCGACGGGCTCGCCTATGTGAAGAGCGGCGAGGACGAGCTGCTGCAGGCTCCGGGCGCCACAACGCCCGTTCCGTTGCCGCTTCTGCGTGACGTGGTCGATTCGGCCAAGGAGTGCCCGGGTGACTGCATTCATGTGCGCCGCGTTTCGGACAGGGTCGAGGTGTACGGTCCGGACGCCGCCTGAGGGCACGGGCCGGCACACGACCCCATGGACCGGCACATGAACTGACGCATGGACAAGGGCCTGTGCCCGCCGCTGGACGGCGGGCACAGGCCCTTGTCGATGTCCCCCGAGGTCGCCCGCGGAGGTCACACGCTGTGCGCCCCGGCCGGGGTGGACCGCGCGAACGCGCCGTCCTTCCACTGCCACTTGGCCTCGTCCTGGAGGTCCGGGCAGCAGCTGGGCACGTTCGGTGACGAGTACCCGAGGAGGGTGGCGGTGATCACACCGTCACGCAGGGCGAAGCCGCTGACGTTCTGGCGGTCCTTCGGGTCGACGAGGGTGGCGACGACCCGGGGCTTGCCCCCTGTGGCGCGCGTGACGACGTACACGCCGTCGGGCGGCGTGCCCGATCCGGCGGCGCAGTGCACCACGGCGACGGTCTCGGGGCTGCCGTCCCCGTCGAGGTCCCCGGAGGCCTTCTTCTTGACGACGGGTTTCACCGTGCCGCAGGCGATGGGGAACGTGACGGTGGCCGGATCCGGTGCGGGCGCGGGGGCGGCCGCGGTCCTGCTGGACGGCTTGGAGCCCGGCTGGGCGGCGTTCGCGGGGTCGGGCTGCAGGAAGGACGAGCCGGCGACGACAGCGGCGAGCGCGGCCGCGGTGGCCAGCCAGTGGATGGGACGGGTGGTGTTGTGTGCCAGTTCCGGGACGGCGGGGTGCTGCACTAGGAGTGTCTCCTGTGAGGGCTGTGCCGGTGGGGGAGGTGGCCAGCATCGTGCCATACCTCACACCGGGGCGGAACACCGGGGTCCATGAAGGTCCGGGTCCGCACGAGCCCGTAACGGAGAGGCGCCGTCGCCGAGTTCCCCGGTCGAAGGGGGGAACTCGGCGACGGCGCCTGTGCGTTCAGCTGTCGTAAGCGGCTGTCTGAGCCGTCAGCTCTCCGCGCGAGGGGTGCCGCCGTCGGCGTTCGGGCCGGTGTAGTCGTCGCCGTAGGCGCCCTTGGAGGGGCGGCGGCGGCGCATGGGCGGCTCGACGCCGTCCGCGAGGCGGCGGGCGGTGAGCAGGAAGCCGGTGTGGCCGATCATGCGGTGGTCCGGGCGGACGGCGAGGCCCTCGACGTGCCAGTTGCGGATCATCGATTCCCAGGCGGTCGGCTCGTTGAAGCCGCCGATCTCGCGGATGGACTCGACGGTCCTGGCGAGCTGGGTGGTGGTCGCCACGTAGCAGCAGAGGATGCCGCCGGGGACGAGCGCCTTGGAGACGACGTCCAGGCACTCCCAGGGGGCGAGCATGTCGAGGATGACGCGGTCGACGTCGGTGTCGCTCAGGTTGTCCTGGAGGTCTCCGACGGTGAGCTGCCAGGCAGGGTGCGGGGCGCCGAAGTAGCGCTCCACGTTCTGCTGGGCGATCTCGGCGAAGTCCTCGCGGCGCTCGTACGAGTGCAGCATTCCCTCGTCGCCGATGGCGCGCAGGAGGAAGCTGCTGAGCGAGCCGGAGCCCACACCCGCCTCGACGACGCGGGCGCCGGGGAAGATGTCCGCGAAGGCCAGGATCTGCCCCGCGTCCTTGGGGTAGACCACGGCGGCGCCGCGGGGCATGGACAGGACATAGTCGGGGAGCAGGGGGCGCAGCGCGAGGTAGGCGACGTTTCCCGTGGTGCGGACAACGCTGCCCTCGGGAGCACCGATCAGCTCGTCGTGGGGGAAGGAACCCTTGTGGGTGTGGAAGTTCTTCCCGGCCTCGAGCGTGAACGTGTAGTGGCGGCCCTTGGGGTCGGTCAGCTGAACCTGGTCCCCGACCTTGAAGGGCCCGCGTCGGCGGGCGGCACCGGTCGGTTCGGACATGTGACCAGCCTACCGGCCCGTTCGAGGGCCGGGGACCAGGGTGCGGTTCAGCTGGGGCGGGCCATCGCCTTGACGAAGGCGCGCTCCACGTCGGCGGCGGACAGCACTCCGTAGATCTCCCCCGACGCCTCGACCACGAGGTACTCGGTGGCGGGTGTCGCCCGGAGGGTGTCGAGGAGCTCCTCGCCGGCGAGCTCGGCGGAGATCCGCATGCCCTCGGTGATGTCCTGGGCGAGGCCGCTGACGGTGACCCAGGGGCGGCGGTGTTCGGGCACGCCGACGATGGCCGCCTCGCGGACCACCGACATCGGGTCGCCGTCGGCGTCGACCACGACGAGGGCGCGGGCCCCGGCGTCGTTGGCGCGGCGCAGCGCCTCGGAGAGCGGGGTGGCCGACTCGACGGGGACGGCGCGGCGGGTCAGGGCGCGGGCGCGGAGCTCGGGCAGGTGCTCGCGCAGGCGGGCCATGCGGAGGCTGTTCCCGGCGCCGGTCCAGATGATCGCGGCGAGGATCGCGGCGAGCAGGGCGTCGGTGACGGTGTCCATGCCGCCGATGTCCTGGGTCTCGCCGCCGAGCGCGCCGGACTGGTTGAGCAGGGGCAGGCCGATGAGGACGGAGATGGCGAGCGCGCGGCCGACCCAGGCGGCGGCGATGGTGCCGCTCATGGGCTTGCCGGTGATCTTCCAGACGACCGCGCGGAGCATGCGGCCGCCGTCCAGGGGCAGGCCGGGCAGGAGGTTGAAGGCGGCGACGATCAGGTTCGAGATCATCAGGCCCGCGAGCAGGACGCCGGGCACGGTGCCGGGCTCGACGGCGCGCATGCCCCCGTAGAAGACGCCCGCGAGGACGAGGGAGAGCAGCGGGCCCACGAACGCGAGGACGAACTCGCGTCCGGGTGTCTCGGACTCCTTCTCGATCTCGGAGACGCCGCCGAAGAACTGCAGCTGGATGCGGCGCACCGGCAGCTTGTAGCGCAGGGCGACGACGGTGTGCGCCAGCTCGTGGACGAGCACGGAGGCGTAGAAGGCGACGGCGAAGAAGAGCGCGACGAGGTAGCGGGCGGCGCCGAGTTCGGGCAGGACGCGGTCGAGCTGGCCGCCGAAGACCCAGGTGATGAGGGCGGCGACGAGGAACCAGCTCGGCGCCACGTAGACGGGCACGCCGAAGGGGCGCCCCATCAGCAGGCCTCCCCCGGGGCCCTTCTTGTTCTTGGGAGGGGTGGCCTTGGGGGCGGGGCCGTGGCTGGCGTGCGCGTACTCGGGATGGGTGTCCTGCGGTGCCTTCCCGGGCGTGTCGTGCGGGGTCTTGGTGAGGCGGTCGGCGGGCCGCGGGGGTTCGGCCGCGGGCCGCTGCTCTTCCCCGGGCGCCTGCCGGATCGTCTCTTCACGCGGCCGGGGCCGGGCGGTTTCGTCGGCTCCGTTCGTATCGGCAGCGCGGTCGGTGTCGGCGGCGCCGTGGGCGCCGTCGGCCTTTTCAGGGGCCTCGGAGCCTGCTGCGGCACCTTCTGCGGCAGCCGGTCGCCGACCGTCCGTGCCGTCGGATCGCGGCCTGCCGCTCCCGCCGCTCTCGTCCACGATGTCCCCTCGTTCGAAGCGTCCCTCGCCCCTGTCCGGCGCGGTACACGCACGATCATGCAGGGCGAGAGGGTCTGTCGTCGATGGTATGCGGCCGTTGTCAGTGGCGGGTCGTAGGGTCTGTCCCTATGGAAACCAGCACCGACGGTGGCGTGACGGCCGTGCGTCCTGCGTCCCTGTCGCCCTCGCGCGCCAGCGACTTCATGCAGTGTCCGCTGCTCTACCGGTTCCGGGTGATCGACAAGCTGCCGGAGAAGCCGAGCGAGGCGGCGACCCGCGGCACGCTGGTGCACGCCGTCCTGGAGCGGCTCTTCGACGCGCCCGCGGGTGAGCGGACGGCGCCGCGCGCGAAGTCCCTGATCCCGGGTCAGTGGGACCGGCTGCGCGAGGCCAGGCCGGAGCTGACGGAGCTGTTCGCCGACGACGAGCAGGGTGAGCGGCTCGCGCGCTGGCTGGGGGACGCGGAGAAGCTCGTCGAGCGCTGGTTCACCCTGGAGGACCCCACCCGTCTGGAGCCCGCCGAGCGCGAGCTGTTCGTGCAGGCGGAGCTGGACTCGGGCCTGAAGCTGCGCGGCATCATCGACCGGGTGGACGTGGCGCCGTCGGGCGAGGTGCGGATCGTCGACTACAAGACGGGCAAGGCCCCGCGTCCCGAGTACGCGGACGGCCCGCTCTTCCAGATGAAGTTCTACGCCCTGGTGGTGTGGCGCCTGAAGGGCGTGGTCCCGCGCCGCCTCCAGCTCGTCTATCTGGGCAGCGGCGACGTCATCACGTACGACCCCAGGACCGAGGATCTGGAGCAGGTCGAGCGGAAGCTGCACGCGCTGTGGGAGGCGATCACGCTGGCCACCGAGACGGGTGACTGGCGGCCCAGGCCGACGAAGCTCTGCGGCTGGTGCGACCACCAGGCCGTATGTCCTGAATTCGGCGGGACTCCCCCGCCGTACCCCCTTGCGGTGAGGGTGCCCGAGTCCGGGGAGGACGCGCAGGGCAGAATGGCCCCGGGCTAGCGAAGGAGAGTTACGTGGCGATCCGTGTCCTACTGGTCGACGACCAGCCACTGCTGCGCACCGGGTTCCGGATGATTCTGGAGGCCGAGCAGGATGTCGCGGTCGTCGGCGAGGCCGGGGACGGCCTGCAGGCTCTCGACCAGGTGCGGGCGCTGCAGCCCGACGTGGTCCTGATGGACATCCGCATGCCGCGGATGGACGGCGTCGAGGCGACCCGCCAGATCACCGGGCCCGGCCGGGACGGGCCGGCGAAGGTCCTGGTCCTGACCACCTTCGACCTCGACGAGTACGTGGTGGAGGCACTGCGCGCGGGTGCCAGCGGCTTCCTCCTGAAGGACGCCCCGGCGAACGAGCTGGTGCAGGCGATCCGGGTGGTCGCGTCGGGCGAGGCGATGCTCGCGCCGAGCATCACCCGCAGGCTCCTCGACAAGTACGCCGGTCATCTTCCCTCGGGCGACGAGCCGGTGCCGGACACCTTGCACACGCTCACCGAGCGGGAGGTCGAGGTCCTCAAGCTGGTGGCGCGCGGTCTGTCGAACGCGGAGATCGCTGCGGACCTGTTCGTGAGCGAGACGACGGTCAAGACGCATGTGGGCCATGTGCTCACGAAGCTGGGCCTCCGCGACCGGGTGCAGGCGGCCGTGTACGCGTACGAGAGCGGTCTGGTGCGGCCCGGCGCCCAGTAGGACCGGCCAGGACGACCGACGAAGGTGGCCGCCCCCCTCAGTCAGAGGGGGGCGGCCACCTTCATGTGTGCGTGGCGCCGGGGATCAGGCCTTGCTGAGCTCCCAGAAGCGGAACACCGTCGACGCGTCGAGGCACGACTCCACGCCGTACACGTCGTCGCGTATCACCGCGTACTGCTTGGCCTGCCAGACCGGCAGGATCGGCAGCTCGTCGGCGACGGTGTCCTGGAGCTTGGAGTAGTCGTCGTCGGTCTTGGTGCGGTCGGCCTCGGCGGCGGTGCCGGGGATGATCTTCCCGGTGATGTCGCTGTTCCGGTAGTTGTTGCCCAGGACGTTGCCCTTGCCGAAGAACGGCTGGGTGAAGTTGTCCGGGTCCGGGTAGTCCGGCACCCAGCCCTTGACGTACACGCCGTACTTGCCGGACTTGATGTCCCGCTCGTACTGGCTGAACTTGACCGACTTCACGTCGGCGTCGAAGAGACCGCTCGCGTTGAGCTGCTTGGCGATCGCCTTCAGCTCCTGGTCGGTCGAGGGCCCGTAGCGCGAGGGCGTGGACCAGAGCGTGAGCTTGACCTTGCCGTTCAGGCCTTCCGCGCGCAGGGCGGCGGCGGCCTTGGAGCGCTGCGGGCGGGCGCCGTAGGTGTCGAAGAAGGCGGTGGTGTGACCGCCGATCCCGGCCGGGACGATCGAGTACAGCGGCGTCGCCGTGTCCCGGTAGACGTCCTTGACCAGGGCGTCGCGGTCGAGCAGGTATGCCATGGCCTTGCGGACGCCCAGCTTGCCCGCGACCGGGTCCTTCATGTTGAAGACCAGGTGCTGCACCTCGGCGCTGGTGCCCTCGACGACGTCGATGTTCTGGCTCGCGTCGGAGGTGTCGGCCTCGATGTCCGCGATGTCGGAGGCGGCGAGGCCTCGGTACGCGATGTCGACCTTGTTGTCCAGGAGTGCCTGCTTCAGGCCCTTCTGGTCGTCGTGGAAGAACTTGAGGGTGACGCCCTTGTTCTTCACCTTGGCGGTGCCCTTGTAGTCGGGGTTGACCGAGAAGACCGCCTGGTCGTCGTTGAAGGAGTCGAGCTTGTACGGGCCCGAGCCGGTGGCCTCGTCACCGCCGCGCAGGCTGTTCATGTCGTACGACGTGTGGTCGACGATGGAGCCGGCGCCGGACGCGATCTTGCTGGGGAAGGTCGCGTCGGCGTACTTGAGCTTGAAGACGACCTTTTTGGCGTTCGGCGTCTCGACGCGGTCGAGCATCGGGAACATGAGCGCTGGGCCGTTCGCGTCATTGATCTTCATCACGCGGTCGAAGGAGTACTTGACGTCCTTCGAGGTGAGCGCGTTGCCGTTGCTGAACTTCAGCCCGTCCCGCAGGGTGCATTCGAAGACCTTGGTCTCCGTGTCGGTGAAGCCGCATTCCTTGGCGGCCTCGGGCTCCGGCTCCGTGGCCCCGTTCGGGAAGCTCATCAGGGACTGGAAGACGTTGTTGAACAGGAGCCACGACCCGGGGTCGTAGCCGGATGCCGGGTCGGTGGCCAGGATGTCGTCCGACATCCCCATCACCACCGAGTCGCCGCCTTCCCCCGCTCCACCCGTTTCCGTGCCGCAGCCGGTCAGCAGAGCCGCGGCCAGCCCTCCCGTGAGGGGAAGGGCCAGCCACTGGTTACGCAAATTCACGAACGTGCCTTGTCGTTGATGTCATTCGGTGGAGCGAAGCGCGGCGGTCTTGTCTGCCGGCGTGTGCGGAGGTCAGCCGCTCACACCGCGGCCGAGCTCCCACAGCTGGAGGTTCGAGGAGGAGTTGAGGGCCCACTCGACGCCGGTGATGTCGTCCCGGGCCGCGATGTACTGCTTGCCCTGCCAGAGGGGAAGCACCGGCACGTCCTCGGCGACGATGTCCTGGATCTTCTTGATGCTCTTGGAGGCCGTGAGCCGGTCCGCCTCGCGGCGCGAGTCCGGCAGCAGCTCGTCGTTGATGGTGCTGTTCGCGTACGGCGAGCCGAGGATGTTGTCCTTGTCGAGGAACGGCGTGAGGAAGTTGTCGGCGTCGGGGAAGTCGGGGAACCAGCCCATACCGTAGACGTCGTACGCGCCCTTCTGCTCGGCGGGGCGGAAGGTGTTCCAGTCCGTGCCCTTGATCGCCACGTCGAACAGGCCACTCGCGTTGAGCTGCTTCTGCAGGAGCTGGAACTCCTTCTTGGTGCCCGGGCCGTAGTGGTCCGTCGTGTAGTGCAGGGTGAGCTTCACCGGAGTGCTGATGTCGGCCTTCTGCAGCAGGGTGCGGGCCTTGGACGGGCTCGGGTTGCCGTACTGGTTGAAGAACGAGTTGGTGTGGCCCGTGATCGTGGCCGGCACCAGGGAGTAGAGCGGCTCGGCCGCGTCGCCGTAGACGCCGGACGCGAGGGCGCCGCGGTCGACGATCTGGGCCATGGCCTGGCGGACCGCCTTGGCCTTGACGGTGGTGGCGTCCGTGTTGAAGCCGAGGTAGCGGATCTCCAGGCCGGGCGTCTCGACCAGCTCGATGTTGTTGCCCGGGTCCGCGTCGAGCTGCTTGATCTGCTCGGGCGACATGGTGCGCGTCATCATGTCGAGGTCGCCGCTCTTGAGGGCGTCGCCCATGGCGTCGGCGGACGCGTAGGTGCGCATCTCGATCTTGTCGCTCTTGGGCTTCAGCACGCCCTTGTAGTTGGGGTTCTTGGAGAACACCGTCTTGACGAGCTCGTTGCCCTTGACCTCTTGCTTGGCGGTGTAGGGGCCCGAGCCGTCCAGGTCGAACCCGTCACGCAGCTTGTTCTTGGCGTAGTGGTCCGAACTGACGATGCCCGCGATGGGCGTGGCCAGCTTGTACGGGAACGTCGCGTCGGGGCTCTTGAGGTGGAAGACGACCGTCCGGTCGCCCTCTGTCTCGATCGCGTCGACGTTGGACACCATGCCGGCGGAGCCGCTGGGGTCCTTGATCTTGATGTCCCGCACCCGCTCGATGGAGAACTTCACATCGGTGGCGGTCAGCGGCTCGCCGTCGGCGAACTTCAGGCCCTTGCGCAGCGTGCACTCGTAGCGCTCGTTGCCGGTGTCGGTGAAGCCGCACTTCTCGGCGGCGTCGGGCTCCGGCTCTCCACCGCCGCGCGGGGCGGCCATCAGCGTCTGCACCGTCTGGCGCACGACGTTCCAGGAGCCCGCGTCATAGGCGTACGCCGGATCGAAGGGGGCCGGGATCTCGGGTGAGGTGGAGAACCGGTCCGTGGTGCCGACGGTGATCGCGTCGTCTCCCCCACCGTTGCCCGACCCGCCGCATGCCGCCAGCGCGGGAGCGAGCAGACCCACGACGGCCGGCAGCACCAAAGTCTTACGGTTCATGCTCGACGTTCTCCAGAGCTGTTGGTCCCGTCCGGACCGACAACGAGGGGTGGGGTCAGTCAGTCCGTGGGGGCATGTCGATGTTCTCGCGACGACATTAGTCCGCACCGCCAGGAGGGCTGGAAGGGACCGGAGTTGACCCTCAATCACGCAGCGAAACCGGGCGCGGACGCACCGATAACCCGACACGGGAAGGTTTCGTGAGGTTCCCCTCAATCAGGACACAACGTCACTCCACAACTCGCCCAAATCGGGGGTCCGGCACAGCCGTGACCGGCTGTCGACCCCCCGGGGAGTGGGAAAGGTCACAGCTTCAACTGTTCAGCACTTTCCGGCCATCAATCCTTGCAGGAAAGGCAGGTTGACGTGTTCGAGGGACGGGACGACGGTCCTGCCGAAGGCCGGTGCGATCGGTGCCACGGAGGGCACGGCCACCACTCTGCAGCCCGCGGCCTCGGCTGCCGCGACACCCGTCGCGGTGTCCTCGATGACGGCACATCTGGCCGGTTCCGCGCCAACCCCTGCCGCCGCGAGGAGGTACGGATCCGGGTGCGGCTTGGTCCGGGGCACCTCGTCGCCCGCGACGGTGAGCGTGAAGTGGTGGGATCCGATCGAGTCGAGCACGCGGTCGATGATGCGCCGGTGCGACGCGGAGACGAGTGCCATCGGCACCTCGTGCGCGGCGAGCTCGGCAAGGAGCCTGGCGGCGCCCGGCATCAGCGGCAGGGCACGGCCGATGCGGTTCTCGAAGCCGTCGTTGAGCAGCACGGTCAGCTCGGGGACCGTGATGTCGGCTCCGGTGGACGCGATGAGGAATCCGGCGCTGCGCGTCATGGGGCCGCCGACGACCACGTCACGCCAGGCCTCGTCGAGCGTATGTCCGAGTGCGGCGAAGACCTCGACCTCCGCGTCCCACCAGAACCCCTCGGTGTCCACGAGTGTTCCGTCCATGTCGAGGAGCACCGCCTGCAGGGCGGAGCCTTCGGCCGTTCGGGTACCGAGCGCGGGAACCGTACTGGTCATCCGGGCACACCTCCATGAGGGACGAGAAGGCCGGTCGCCCCCTTTTGACGGGTGGGCAACCGGCCTGCACTGGACCGACAAGTGTACGACTTGACCGCTCAGCGCGCGTTGAAGTATTTCGCCTCGGGGTGGTGGATGACGATCGCGTCCGTGGACTGCTCGGGGTGCAGCTGGAACTCCTCGGAGAGCTGTACGCCGATCCGCTCCGGCTCCAGGAGCTCGGCGATCTTGGCGCGGTCCTCCAGGTCGGGGCAGGCGCCGTAGCCGAGCGAGAAGCGCGCGCCGCGGTACTTCAGGTCGAACATGTCCTCCACGGCCGCCGGGTCCTCGCCGCCGAAGCCGAGCTCGGCGCGCACGCGCGCGTGCCAGTACTCGGCGAGCGCCTCGGCCAACTGCACGGACAGGCCGTGCAGTTCGAGGTAGTCGCGGTAGGAGTCGGCGGCGAACAGCTCGGCGGTGGCCTCACCGATCTTCGAGCCGACGGTGACGACCTGCAGGCCGACCACGTCGGTCTCGCCGGACTCCTCCGGGCGGAAGAAGTCCGCGAGGCACAGGCGCCGGCCGCGGCGCTGGCGCGGGAAGGAGAAGCGGGTGCGCTCGTTGCCCTGCTCGTCCAGGATGATCAGGTCGTCGCCCTTGGAGACACAGGGGAAGTAGCCGTGCACGACGGCCGCCTCCAGCATGTTCTTGGTGTGCAGCTCGTCCAGCCAGCCGCGCAGCCGGGGGCGTCCCTCGGTCTCCACCAGCTCCTCGTACGAGGGGCCGTCGCCGGTCCTGGCCTGCTTGAGGCCCCACTGCCCCTTGAACAGGGCGCCCTCGTCCAGCCAGGACGCGTACTCCTTGAGCTGGATGCCCTTGACGACGCGGGTGCCCCAGAACGGCGGGGTCGGGACGGGGTTGTCGGTGGAGGTGTCCGAGCGGGCGGGGCCCTCGTCCTCGGTGACCTGCAGGGCGGGGGTGTCCTTCTTGGGCACGCGGCGCTGCTTCAGCTCGGGCAGGGCGGCGCCGGGGACACCGCGCTTGACCGCGATGAGGGCGTCCATCAGGCGCAGGCCCTCGAACGCGTCGCGGGCGTAGCGGACCTCGCCCTCGTAGATCTCGTGCAGGTCCTGCTCGACGTAGGCCCGGGTGAGCGCGGCACCGCCGAGGATCACCGGGAAGTCAGCGGCCATCTTGCGCTGGTTGAGCTCCTCCAGGTTCTCCTTCATGATCACCGTCGACTTCACCAGGAGGCCCGACATGCCGATCACGTCGGCGCGGTGCTCGGCCGCGGCGTCCAGGATCGCGGCGACCGGCTGCTTGATGCCGAGGTTGACCACGTTGTAGCCGTTGTTGGACAGGATGATGTCGACGAGGTTCTTGCCGATGTCGTGGACGTCGCCGCGGACGGTGGCCAGGACGATGGTGCCCTTGCCCTCGGAGTCGGACTTCTCCATGTGCGGTTCGAGGTGGGCGACCGCGGTCTTCATGACCTCGGCGGACTGGAGCACGAACGGCAGCTGCATCTGGCCGGACCCGAAGAGCTCGCCGACGACCTTCATGCCCTCCAGGAGGGTGTCGTTGACGATGTCGAGGGCCGGACGGGTCTGCAGGGCCTCGTCCAGGTCGGCCTCCAGGCCCTTCTTCTCGCCGTCGATGATGCGGCGCTGGAGGCGCTCGTCCAGGGGCAGGGCGAGGAGCTCCTCGGCCTTGCCCTCCTTCATCGACTTCATGTTGACGCCCTCGAAGAGCTCCATGAGCTTCTGCAGGGGGTCGTAGCCCTCTTCGCGGCGGTCGTAGATCAGGTCGTGGGCGGCCTTGACCTGCTCTTCGTCCAGGCGCGCGATGGGCAGGATCTTGGAGGCGTGCACGATCGCCGAGTCCAGGCCCGCCTTGACGCACTCGTCGAGGAAGACGGAGTTCAGGACGACACGGGCGGCCGGGTTGAGGCCGAAGGAGATGTTGGAGAGGCCCAGGGTGGTCTGCACGTCCGGGTGGCGGCGCTTGAGTTCGCGGATCGCCTCGATGGTGGCGATGCCGTCCTTGCGGGACTCCTCCTGGCCGGTGCAGATGGTGAAGGTCAGGCAGTCGATGAGGATGTCCGACTCGTGGATGCCCCAGGTGCCGGTCAGGTCGTCGATGAGGCGCTCGGCGATGGCGACCTTGTGCTCGACGGTGCGGGCCTGGCCCTCCTCGTCGATGGTCAGCGCGATCAGCGCGGCGCCGTGCTCCTTGGCCAGCGCGGTGACCTTCGCGAAGCGGGACTCGGGGCCGTCGCCGTCCTCGTAGTTGACGGAGTTGATGACGGCACGGCCGCCCAGCTTCTCAAGGCCGGCCTGGATGACCGGCAGTTCGGTGGAGTCCAGGACGATGGGCAGGGTGGAGGCGGTCGCGAAACGGCCCGCGAGCTCCTCCATGTCCTTGACGCCGTCACGGCCCACGTAGTCGACGCAGAGGTCGAGCATGTGGGCGCCCTCGCGGATCTGGTCGCGGGCCATCTCCACGCAGTCGTCCCAGCGGCCCTCCAGCATGGCCTCGCGGAACTTCTTCGAGCCGTTGGCGTTCGTGCGCTCGCCGATGGCCAGGTAGGAGGTGTCCTGGCGGAAGGGCACGGTCTGGTAGAGCGAGGCGGCGCCCGGCTCGGGGTGCGGCTCGCGGCGGGTGGTCTCCACGCCGCGGACGCGTTCGACGACCTGGCGCAGGTGCTCGGGGGTGGTGCCGCAGCAGCCGCCGACCAGGGAGAGGCCGTATTCGCGTACGAAGGTTTCCTGGGCGTCGGCCAGCTCGGCCTCCGTCAGGGGGTAGTGCGCGCCGTTCTTGCCCAGGACCGGCAGGCCCGCGTTGGGCATGCAGGAGATCGGGACGCGGGAGTGGCGGGCGAGATAGCGCAGGTGCTCGCTCATCTCGGCCGGGCCCGTGGCGCAGTTCAGGCCGATCATGTCGATGCCGAGCGGCTCCAGGGCGGTCAGCGCGGCGCCGATCTCCGAGCCGAGCAGCATCGTGCCGGTGGTCTCGACGGTGACCGAGCAGATCAGCGGCAGGTTCGCGCCGGTGGCGTCCAGGGCGCGGCGGGCGCCGAGGATCGCGGACTTGGTCTGCAGCAGGTCCTGGGTGGTCTCCACCAGGAGTGCGTCGGCGCCGCCCGCGATCATGCCTTCGGCGTTGGTCTGGTAGGCGTCGCGGAGGACGGTGTAGGGGGCGTGGCCCAGGGTCGGCAGCTTGGTGCCGGGGCCCATCGAGCCGAGCACCCAGCGCTGCTGGCCGGTGGACGCGGTGAACTCGTCGGCGACCTCGCGGGCGATGCGGGCGCCGGCCTCGGAGAGCTCGAAGTTCCGCTCGGGGATGTCGTACTCGCTCAAGGCGGCGAAGTTCGTGCCGAACGTGTTCGTCTCGACGCAGTCGACGCCGACCGCGAAGTACTCCTCGTGGACCGAGCGGACGATGTCCGGGCGGGTCACGTTCAAGATCTCGTTACAGCCCTCGAGGTTCTGGAAGTCCTCAAGAGTGGGGTCCTGTGCCTGGAGCATCGTGCCCATCGCGCCGTCGGCCACCACCACGCGGGTGGCGAGGGCTTCGCGGAGGGCATCGGCCCGGGTTCCGTTCGGGGTACCGGACGAGGGGGTAGGCAACGAGGCCATGAATGAGCTCCCTGAGGTGCGACGGCTGTCGGCTTTGCGCTTCGGAGGAAGGCGCACTCGGTCAGGGTAACGGGACGAAGGTCCACAGCGCTGGAGTGTTCACGACCCGGACGCCCCGGCCCGGTGCCGCCCGCGCCTCGGGGTGCGGCGCGGGGCAGGGCGGGAATCGGCCAGAAACGGCGAGGAAGGGCGCGGAACGGCGAGAACCGCCGGGAACCGCGGAGAAACACGGCCTGCCGCTCTGTCGCGGGAGGTCGACAACGACCGATAGTGTTCAGCATTGTCGAACGTTGGAGTCACAGGGGACGGAGGAAGGGGCTGCGATGGCACGGAACATCCAGTCGCTCGAGCGGGCCGCCGCGATGCTGCGGCTGCTCGCGGGCGGAGAGCGACGGCTCGGCCTCTCGGAAATCGCGTCCGCCCTTGGCCTGGCCAAGGGCACGGCCCACGGCATTCTGCGCACCCTCCAGGCGGAGGGCTTCGTCGAGCAGGAGTCCGCTTCGGGCCGCTATCAGCTCGGCGCCGAACTCCTGCGCCTGGGCAACAGCTACCTGGATGTCCACGAGCTGCGGGCCCGCGCCCTGGTGTGGACCGACGACCTGGCCCGGTCCAGCGGCGAGAGCGTCTACCTCGGTGTCCTGCACCAGCAGGGCGTCCTGATCGTGCACCACGTCTTCCGGCCCGACGACAGCCGCCAGGTCCTGGAGGTGGGGGCCATGCAGCCGCTGCACTCCACGGCGCTCGGCAAGGTGCTCGCCGCCTACGATCCGGTGGCGCACAGCGAGGCCGCCGAGGCCGACTGGCAGGGCTTCACGCAGCGCACCGTCGTCGAGCCCGAGGCCTTCGAGGCCGTCCTCGACCTGACCCGCGCGCGCGGGTACGCGGATGACGTCGAGGAGACCTGGGAGGGCATCGCCTCCGTGGCCGCCCCCATCCACGACCGGCGCCGCATGCCGGTCGGCGCGATCGCCATCACCGGGGCGGTGGAGCGCGTACAGAAGGACGGCGAGCTGCGCCCCGAACTGATCGCGGCCGTACGGGACTGCGCCCGCGCCGTGTCGCGGGACCTGGGCGCCGGGCGCTTCTAGGCGTTCGGCCGGCACAGCACTCCCCGCTGCTCAAGGTGCAGGTGGCACCTTTCCGCGCGATCATCGATGCACGTGTTTCACCTCGCGGCGACCCCCGTCAGGACCGATAACCCGAAACGATCAATAACGATCGTGTTTTCAATAACAGAACTCTTGACGGGCAAGTAACCCCAGGGCGAGACTCGCGTCCATCGGTCGGCATTGTCGAACACCTACCGGCATTACGCGCTAGAGTGTGACAAGGCCAAGGGCCGGCAAGACCTCACCTGAGGTCGCGGACCTCCGGAGGGACCCGGGGTTCGCCTTCCCCTGGACGAAGGACAAAGGAGTCGCGGGTGTCCAGCTCCGACATCTTCATCGGCGAGACCATCGGTACCGCCATACTCATCCTGCTCGGCGGTGGCGTCTGCGCCGCGGTCACGCTCAAGGCCTCCAAGGCCAAGGACGCCGGCTGGCTCGCGATCACCTTCGGGTGGGGCTTCGCGGTGCTCACCGGCGCCTACCTGGCGGGTGGCGTGTCAGGCGCCCACCTCAACCCGGCGGTCACCGTCGGTCTCGCCATCGAGGGCGGCACCAAGTGGAGCGACGTTCCGCTCTACCTCGGCTCGCAGCTCCTCGGCGCGATGATCGGCGCCGTCCTGGTCTGGCTCACGTACCTGGGCCAGTTCAAGGCACACCTCACGGACCCGGCGATCCTCGCCGCGCAGCCGATGGAGGAGGGCCTCGTCGACCAGAAGGCCGCCCCCAAGGCGGGCCCGGTGCTCGGCGTCTTCTCGACCGGCCCCGAGATCCGGAACTACGCGCAGAACGTGCTCACCGAGGTCATCGCGACCACCGTGCTCGTCCTGGCGATCCTCACCCAGGGCCTGAACGACAACGGCAACGGCATCGGCGTGCTCGGCGCCCTGATCACCGCGCTCGTCGTGGTGGGCATCGGTCTCTCGCTCGGTGGACCGACGGGCTACGCGATCAACCCGGTCCGTGACCTCGGTCCGCGCATCGTGCACTCCCTGCTCCCGCTGCCGAACAAGGGCAGCTCGGACTGGGCGTACGCCTGGGTGCCGATCGCCGGGCCGCTGATCGGCGGCGCCATCGCGGGTGGCCTCTACAACCTCGCGTTCAAGTAGGACCGCGACAGCCACCGACGACGCTGAGACAGACCGCCGAGCAAGAAATCAGGAGCACACCGTGAGCAACGACGCGCACACCGCCGGCCCCTTCATCGCGGCCATCGACCAGGGCACCACTTCGAGCCGCTGCATCGTCTTCGACAAGGACGGCCGGATCGTCTCGGTCGACCAGAAGGAACACGAGCAGATCTTCCCGAAGCCGGGCTGGGTCGAGCACGACGCCACCGAGATCTGGACCAACGTCCAGGAAGTCGTCGCGAGCGCCATCTCCAAGGCCGGCATCACCCACGAAGACATCAAGGCGATCGGCATCACCAACCAGCGTGAGACCACGCTGCTCTGGGACAAGAACACCGGCGAGCCGGTGCACAACGCCATCGTCTGGCAGGACACCCGCACCGACGCCCTGTGCAAGGAGCTCGGCCGCAACGTCGGCCAGGACCGCTTCCGCCGCCAGACGGGCCTGCCGCTCGCCAGCTACTTCGCCGGGCCCAAGGCCCGCTGGCTGCTCGACAACGTCGAGGGCCTGCGTGAGCGCGCCGAGGCGGGCGACATCCTCTTCGGCACCATGGACTCCTGGGTCATCTGGAACCTGACGGGTGGTGTCAACGGCGGCAAGCACGTCACCGACGTCACCAACGCGTCGCGCACCATGCTGATGAACCTGCACACCATGAAGTGGGACGAGTCGATCGCCGATTCCATCGGCGTCCCGATGGCGATGCTCCCCGAGATCCGCTCCTCCGCCGAGGTCTACGGAGAGGTCACCGGCGGCAAGCTCGGCGACGTCCTGCCGGGCATCCCCGTCGCCTCCGCGCTCGGCGACCAGCAGGCGGCCCTCTTCGGGCAGACCTGTTTCGCCAAGGGTGAGGCCAAGTCCACGTACGGCACCGGCACCTTCATGCTGATGAACACCGGTGAGTCGGCCATCAACTCCTACTCGGGCCTGCTGACCACCGTCGGCTACCAGATCGGCGAGCAGAAGCCGGTCTACGCCCTCGAGGGTTCCATCGCGGTCACCGGTTCGCTGGTGCAGTGGATGCGCGACCAGATGGGCCTGATCAACTCCGCCGCCGAGATCGAGACGCTCGCGTCGTCGGTCGAGGACAACGGCGGCGCCTACTTCGTACCGGCCTTCTCCGGCCTCTTCGCCCCGTACTGGCGTTCCGACGCCCGCGGTGTGATCGCCGGTCTCACCCGGTACGTCACCAAGGCGCACATCGCGCGCGCCGTCCTGGAGGCCACGGCCTGGCAGACCCGTGAGATCACCGACGCCATGACGAAGGACTCCGGCGTCGAGCTCACGGCCCTCAAGGTCGACGGCGGCATGACCTCCAACAACCTGCTGATGCAGACGCTCTCGAACTTCCTCGACGCACCGGTGGTGCGCCCGATGGTGGCCGAGACGACCTGCCTCGGCGCCGCCTACGCCGCCGGTCTCGCCGTCGGCTTCTGGTCCGGCACCGACGAGCTGCGCGCCAACTGGCGCCGGGCGGCGGAGTGGACCCCCCGCATGGACGCGGACACCCGCGCCCGTGAGTACAAGAGCTGGCTCAAGGCCGTAGAGCGTTCCATGGGCTGGCTCGACGAAAGTGGCGAGGAGTAATCAACATGACCACCCTGCAGAGCGTCCCTGCCCTCGGGACGCATCCGGCTGCCGGTTCCAACCCGAGCCGCGCCGAGACCCGGGAGCAGCTTTCCAAGGCGACGTACGACCTCCTGGTGATCGGCGGCGGGATCCTGGGCATCTCCACCGCCTGGCATGCCGCGCAGTCGGGACTGCGGGTGGCCCTGGTGGACGCCGGTGACTTCGCCGGCGCCACCTCCTCCGCCTCCTCCAAGCTCCTCCACGGCGGTCTGCGCTACCTGCAGACCGGCGCGGTGAAGCTGGTGGCGGAGAACCACTTCGAGCGTCGCGCGGTGTCGCGTCAGGTGGCCCCCCACCTGGCGAACCCGCTCACCTTCTACCTGCCCGTGTACAAGGGCGGCCCGCACGGCGCCGCCAAGCTGGGCGCGGGCGTCTTCGCGTACAGCGCGCTGTCCGCGTTCGGTGACGGCGTCGGCCACCTGCTGTCGCCGTCGAAGGCCGCGCAGGACGTGCCGGAGCTGCGCACGGACAACCTCAAGGCCGTCGCCGTCTACGGCGACGACCAGATGAACGACTCGCGCATGGCCCTGATGACGGTCCGCGCGGCCGTCGAGGCCGGCGCCGCCGTCCTCAACCACGCCGAGGTCACAGGACTGCGCTTCACCAGCGGCCGGGTCACGGGCGCGGAGCTCAAGGACCGCATGGACGGCACCGAGTTCGGCGTCAACGCGCGGCTCGTGCTGAACGCGACCGGCCCCTGGGTCGACCACCTGCGCAAGATGGAGAACCCCGACGCGGCTCCCTCCATCCGCCTCTCCAAGGGCGCGCACCTGGTCCTCAAGCGCACCGCCCCCTGGAAGGCCGCGCTGGCCACGCCGATCGACAAGTACCGCATCACGTTCGCCCTGCCGTGGGAGGACATGCTCCTGCTCGGCACCACGGACGAGGAGTTCGAGGGCGACCCCGCGGACGTCAGCGTCACCGAGGCCGACACCGCTCAGATCCTGGACGAGGCCGCGTTCTCCATCCGCGACCAGCAGCTCTCCCGTGACCTGATCACGTACTCCTTCGCGGGTCTTCGCGTGCTGCCCGGCGGTCCCGGCGACACGTCGAAGGCCAAGCGCGAGACGGTCGTCACCGAGGGCGCGCGCGGCATGCTCTCCGTCGCGGGCGGCAAGTGGACGACCTTCCGCCACATCGGCCGTACGGTCATGAAGAAGCTGGAGTCGCTGCCGGGCCACCCCCTCGGCGACGACTACGAGCCGATCTCGCAGCTCCAGAAGCGGCTTCCGCTGCCCGGCATCGCCAACCCGCGCGCGGTCGCGCACCGTCTCCTGGTGGACGGTCCGGCGCCCGGCCCCCGCATGGCCGCCGACACCGCCAAGCACCTGGCGACGCACTACGGCTCGCTCTCCTTCGACATCGCCCGCCTGGCGAACGAGAACCCGGCGCTCGCCGAGCGCGTCTCGCCGGACGCCCCCGAGATCTGGGCGCAGGTCGTCTACGCCCGTGACCACGAGTGGGCCGAGACGGCGGACGACGTGCTGCGCCGCCGTACGACGCTGACGATCCGCGGCCTGGCCACGGACGACGTCCGTGCCAAGGTCCAGGACGTGCTCGACGGCAAGTAAGTCGGTCGGCAGGTAGACAGGCAGACACGAACTGAAGGGCGACTCCCCCTGCGGGAGCCGCCCTTCGGCGTACCCGGGCGGGCCGCCATGCGGCGTACATACGCGTGCAACAGGCCGCGGGGAGAGTGGATCCATGAAGTTCCAGGTGCTCTCGATCATCGGTCATGCCCCGCACCCGCTGACCGGCCAACTCCCCACGTCCGCCGACCGGTTGGCGGACGTGATCGAGGTCGGCGTGGCCGCCGAGCGGCTCGGCTACGACGCGTACGCCGTGGGCGAGCGGCACGCGGGCGCCTTCCTGTCGTCGAGCCCCACGGTCGTGCTCGGCGCGCTCGCCGCGCGGACCACGCGTATCAAGCTGCTGACCGGTGTCACCGTCGTGGCGATCCTCGACCCGGTGCGGGTCGCCGAGGACTATGCGACGCTCGATCAGATCTCGCGCGGGCGCATCGAGTTGGTGATCGGCAAGGGCGCGGAGGCCGGGCACTTCGACCTCTTCGGGCTCGACGAGAAGCGCCAGTGGGATCTGCAGAAGGAGAAGTACGAGCTGCTCCGCCTCCTGTGGAGCGAGGAGAACGTCGACTGGGAGGGCGAGTTCAGGCCCGCGCTCAAGGACGTGACGACGGTGCCGCGCCCGTACGCGGGCGTGCCGCGCATCTGGCACGGTTCGGCGACGTCCCTCAACTCCCCCGATCTGGCGGCCAGGCACGGGGATCCGCTCTTCACCGCCAACGCCATCCAGCCGCGTGCCGCGTACGCGAAGCTCATCGCGCACTACCGCGAGCGGTTCGAGGCGTACGGGCACGATCCGGCGCGCGCCCGGGTCGCGGCGGGCTCCGGCGGGCTGTTGATCGCGGACTCCGCCGAGCAGGCGGTCGCGCGCTACGGCGAGCTGTACGAGGCGAAGGTGCGCCAGACCTTCAAGCCGCATCTGGAGGGCAGGGCGGGCTACAACACGCCCTTCCGCACGATCGAGGACGCGATCGCCGACGGGCCGCAGCTCATCGGCTCCCCGCAGCAGATCATCGACAAGATCCTCGGCTACCACGAGGTGTACGGGCACGACCTGCAGTCGATCACCGTGGACGGCTTCGGCCTGGAGCGGGGCGAGCAGATCGAGACGCTCCAGCGGTTCGCGGAGGAGATCGCGCCGGTGGTCCGCAGGGCCGCGCCGTCCACGCTGTGGGACGGCGCGTAAGCGCGGCTGACGTCTGCTGACCTGGGAGTTACGATCCCCCCTACCCACCTTGTCCCCCTCTGGAGCAAGCCATGACCCTCCTGACGACCTGGCCGGAGTCCGGCCCCGAGACCGTCGTACGCCGCACCTCTGACCCGGTCGAGATCGCCGCCGCGCTCGCCCCCGTCGGCGTGCGCTACGAGCAGTGGCCGGTGCGCGAGGACGTGCCCGCCGACGCGGACAGCGACGCCGTCTTCGCCGCGTACCGCGCGGAGATCGACCTGCTGAACGCCGAGGAGGGCTTCCGGACGGTCGACGTGGTCGGGCTGCACCCCACCGACGACCCCGAGTGGCCCGAGAAGGCGAAGGCTGCCCGGCAGAAGTTCCTCGCCGAGCACACGCACGACGACGATGACGAGGTGCGGTTCTTCGTCGCGGGCGCGGGCATCTTCTATCTGCACGTGGGCGGCGAAGTGCACGCGGTCTACTGCGAGAAGGGCGACCTGCTCGGGGTGCCGCGCGGCACGACGCACTGGTTCGACATGGGTACGTCCCCCTCGTTCACGGCGATCCGCTTCTTCCACGAGGAGGACGGCTGGATCGGCACGTTCACGGGCAGCCCGATCGCCGACCGCTTCCCGGACTTCGACGCGATCCACGCGGGGTACGCCGCGTGACGGTCCGGTTCGACGAGGGCTCTCTGGACGCGGTGGTGCTCGACATCGAGGGGACCACGAGCGCCACGGGGTTCGTGGTGGACGTGCTGTACCCCTACGCGCGCGAGCGCTTCGGGGCGCTGCTCGCCTCGCGGGGCGATGAGCCGGAGGTGGCGCGGGCCGTCGCCCAGGTGCGGGAACTGGCCGGTGAGCCGGACGCGGACGCCGGGCGGGTGGAGAGGGTGCTCGGCGAGTGGGTCGACGCCGACCGCAAGGCGACTCCCCTCAAGACGCTCCAGGGCATCCTCTGGGCGGAGGGCTTCGCGCGAGGCGAGCTGGTCTCGCACTTCTACCCGGAGGTGATCGACGTGCTGCGGGCCTGGGCCGCCGCGGACGGGGTGCGGTTGTACGTGTACTCGTCCGGCTCCGTCGCGGCGCAGCGGGCGTGGTTCACGTACTCGCCCGAGGGGTCCCTGATGGAGCTCGTGAGCGGTTTCTACGACACCGAGAACGCGGGCCCCAAGCAGGAGGCGGACTCCTACCGGGCCATTTCGGCCGCGATCGGCGTTGCCGCCGACCGCACACTCTTCCTCTCCGACCGGCTCGGGGAGCTGGACGCCGCGCGGGACGCGGGGTGGCGGACCGTCGGGGTGCGGCGGGCCGGGGAGCCGTACTTCGCCGCCGGGGTCGGCGGGCATGCGGAGGTTTCGGCCTTCGATGAGATCAGTCTTGCGAGGAGCGCTCGATGAGTTCGACCGAAACCACTTCCGTGCTGGATCTGGAGGAGGCGGGGGCCGTCCTCGCCGCCGAGGCCGCGCGCTTCGCGTCGTTCGGGTGGATGCGGGGTACGTCCGGGAACCTGTCCGTGGTGCTTTCCCGTACGCCGCTTCAGCTCGCGGTGACGGCGAGCGGGCGGGACAAGGGTGAACTGACGTCCGCGGACGTGGTGTTGACGGACGCCTCCGGTGCGGCGCTCGGCGCGGGGCGGCCTTCGGCGGAGGCGGCGCTGCATGCGCGGGTGGCCGCGCTCACCGGGGCCGGGGCCGTGGTGCACGTCCACACCGTGGCGTCGGTGGCCATGGGGCACCGGAAGCCGGGGGGTGTGGAGTTCCGGGACCTGGAGATGCTGAAGGGGCTCGGGCATCCGACGCATGAGGTGGCGGTGACGCTGCCGGTCATCGAGAACAGCCAGGACATGGCTGTGCTGGGGGATCGGCTTGAGGCGGCGCTCGCTCCTGGGATGCCGGCGGTTGTCGTTGCCGGGCATGGGCTGTACGTGTGGGGGGCGGATCCTCGCGAGGCGCGGCATCGTACTGAGGTGGTGGAGTGGTTGCTGGAGTTGGAGCTGACGCGGGGCTGAGTTTCCCCAACCCCGCCCCTTCCCGGCTGCGTCCATCGGCGGCTGCGCCGCGCAGGGGCTCCGCCCCGGCCCCGCTCCTCAAACGCCGGACGGGCTGGATTCCTCAAGCCCGGGCCACTCCCCCGCCGACACCTCCAGCACACCCCGCTCCGTCACCAGCGCGCTCACCAGTGAGCCCGGGGTCACGTCAAATGCCGGGTTGTGGCCCCGCGAGGACGCCGGAGCGGTCCGCACTCCCGCCCACTCCAACACCTCGTCCTCGCCCCGCAGTTCGATGTGGATGTCGGCCCCCGTTGCCGTGGCGAGGTCCACCGTCGTGGTGGGGGCGGCCACCATGAACGGGATGCCCGCGTGGGCGCAGGCCAGGGCGATGCCCACCGTGCCGACCTTGTTCGCCGTGTCGCCGTTCGCCGCTATCCGGTCCGCGCCCACTATCGCCGCGTCCACCTCGCCCCGCAGGATCGTGCCCGCCGCGGCCCCGTCCGCCTGGACGAAGTGTGCGATTCCCTCCTGTGCCAGCTCCCACGCGGTGAGCCGCGCGCCCTGGAGCAGGGGGCGGGTCTCGTCGGCGTAGACCGTCTCCAGGGCGCCGCGGCCGTGCAGTTCGCGGATGACGCCGAGCGCCGTGCCCCAGCCCGCCGTGGCGAGCGCGCCCGTGTTGCAGTGGGTGAGGATGCGCAGCGGCCGGTCGGCCGGGGTGTGCTTGAGGAGCCAGTCGGCGCCGTACGCGCCCATCGCATGGTTCGCCGCCAGGTCCTCGCGCACGATCGCGTCCGCCTCCGCGAGCACCGCGGACAGACCGGCGTCGATGAGCGGGGCCACCCGGTCCACGCACACCATCAGGTTCACCGCGGTGGGCCTCGCCGCGCGGATGCGGGCGACCTCCGCGTCGAGGCGTGCCCGGTCCCAGCCCTCGCGCTCGCCCTGTGCCACGGCGAGCGCGACGCCGTAGCCGCCGGCCGCGCCGATCGCGGGAGCGCCGCGGACCACGAGCCGCACGATCGCGTCGATCAGCTGGTCGACGGTGGTGACGTCGAGGCGGTTCAGGGCGTGCGGGAGCGCCGTCTGGTCGATCAGGGAGAGGGCCGGTGTGGTGCCGCCCTCCGCGGCCTCCTGCCACTGGACAGCACGCAGTTCCTGGCTGCTCATGGGTACTCAACTCCGGGAAAATAGGGGCGTTTGCGGCCATGCGGGGAGGGGTGCCGACACCGTACCTGACGTGCTCGAACCATATTTCGAGACGTTCGTGCGGCTGTCCGAAATCCGGTGTTACCCTCACCGCCACCCAGGACGGATCGACCCACGGTGCGAGGAGGACGGCCATGAAGACCCAGCAGACCACCGGCTCCCTGTGCTGCCCCGCCGTGACCGGCTGTCGCCGCGGTTGTCGCTGCTGTCGCTGTTGTCGCTGAGCGACCGCGCTCCGCACGTCCGACCTCCCTGCCACCGCCTGGGCTCCCAGGCTCCTTCGAGAAGGCGCTCCCGTATGTCCTTGCGCATGTCGCTTCGCATGTCCCGCCGTACGTCCCTTCGGCTGTCCTCAATCGCTGTCGGCGCCGCCCTTCTCGCCACCGGCTGCAACGCCGCCGCGAAGAAGGGTGGTTCGGACGGTGACGGTGCCGCAGGGGCCAAGGAGTTCACGCTGGTCACGCCCGACCCCGTGGCACAGAACGAGTTCCTCAAGCTCGCCGTCAGCGGGGTGAAGTCGGCGGCGAAGGCGCAGGGCGCCGGAGCGCCGAAGGTCTTCCAGAGCAGCGACACCTCCTCGCAGCAGCAGAACGTGCAGTCGGCCGTGGACTCCGCGCCCGATGTGATCGCCCTGGTCGGCTTCGAGTTCGCGGACATCGCGGCGCAGCAGGCCGAGGCGCACCCGAAGCAGCAGTTCCTGCTCGTCGACGCGTGCACGAAGAAGACGTACGAGAACGTCACCTGCGCGGTCTTCCGCGAGCACGAGGCGGTGTACCTCGCGGGCGTCGAGGCCGGGCTGCTCACCAAGAGCAAGAAGGTGGGCGCCGTCGACGTCCTCGACACCACGCAGTTCCGCCGCTACAGCGAGCCGTTCGCGGCCGGTGCCAAGAAGGTGAAGGCGGGGGTCAGGTCCCGCACGCTCTTCGTCGGCGGGCAGTCGCCCTTCAATGACGCGGCGCGCGCCAAGGACCAGGCGGCGACGCTCGGTTCCGGCGGCGTCGACCAGGTGATGGCGGCCGCCGCCGGCGGCAACACCGGTGTCTTCCAGGCCGCGAAGGCCAAGGGCTTCAAGGCGTACGGCGTCGACGCGAACCAGTGCGTCGGCAGCCCCGGGGTCGTCGTCGACAACGTACTGAAGAAGACCGATGTCGCCGTCGAGAAGGGCATCGCGCAGATCCTGGACGGCAAGGGCGGCACCACGGTGTCGTACGGCCTCAAGGAGGGCGGCATGTCACTGACCGGTCTTGAGCCGGGCGTCGCGGACTCCAAGTGCCTGATCGCCGGTCACAAGGACGTACTGAAGCGCGTCGAGTCGCTGCGGGACGAGATCGTCGCGGGGAAGCTGAAGGTCAATGACCCCGCGGCCTGATCCCGTCGCCACCGCCCCCGCGGTGGAACTCCGCGGCATCACCAAGGAGTACCCCGGCACCCTCGCCAACGACCGGGTGGACCTGACCGTCGCGCGGGGCGAGATCCACGCCCTGATGGGCGAGAACGGCGCGGGCAAGTCGACGCTGATGTCCGTCCTGTACGGGCTGCAGCGGCCGGACGCAGGGCGGATCCTGCTCGACGGGCGCGAGGTGACGTTCGCGAACCCCAGTGAGGCGATCGCGGCGGGCCTTGGCATGGTGCACCAGAGCTTCAAGCTCTTCCCGTCGTTCACGGTCGCCGAGAACGTCGTGTACGCCGCCGAGCCGCGCCGTTTCGGTCTGACGGACCGGGGGGAGGCGCTGCGGCGGGTGGCCGCGCTCGCCGAGGAGCACGGGCTCGCGGTGGATCCGGCGGCGAAGGTCGGGGACCTGCCGGTGGGGGTCCGCCAGCGCGTGGAGATCCTCAAGCTCCTCTACCGAGGCGCCCGTACGCTGATCCTCGACGAGCCGACGGCGGTCCTCACCCCGGCGGAGGCCGACGGCCTGTTCCGTGTCCTGCGCTCCCTCGCGGACGACGGGCGCACGGTCCTCCTCGTCACCCACAAGCTGCGCGAGGTGATCGAGGGCAGCGACGCGGTGACGGTACTGAGGGACGGCCGGGTCGCGGACCGGATGCGGACCGCCGACACCAGCGCGGACGCGATCGCGGCGGCGATGACCGGGCGGGCCGTGGAGCTGGACCGTGTGCATCCGCCGGGTGCGCCGGGCGGCGATGTCCTGACGGTCGAGTCCCTGTCTGTCGATTCACTGTCGGCGGACGCGGTGCGCGAGGTCTCGCTCTCCGTCCGCGCGGGCGAGATCGTGGGCATCGCGGGAGTGGCGGGCAACGGCCAGAGCGAACTCGTCGAGGCGATCGCCGGATTGCGTCCGGTCGCCGCAGGGCGGGTCACGCTCTCCGGTCAGGACATCACGGACGCGTCGGCGGCCGGGCGCCGCGCGGCAGGGCTCGCGTACGTGCCCGAGGACCGGCTGGCGGTCGGCACGGCACCGGCCGCGACGATCGCGGAGAACCTCGCGATGGGCCACCACCGGGGGCATGGCCTGCTGCGCCCGTCCTGGCTGCGCGACCACGCGCGGGTCCTGATCGACCGCTTCGGCATCAAGGCGGCCTCGTCCCGCCACACGGCGGGCTCGCTGTCCGGCGGCAACCTCCAGAAGCTGGTCATCGGCCGCGAACTCGCCCATGAATCACCCCTGTTGATCGTCGAGCAGCCCACCCGGGGCGTCGACATCGGCGCCGTCCAGACGATCCACGACCAGCTGATCGCCCACCGCGACGCGGGCCACGCGATCCTCCTGGTCTCCGCCGAACTGAGCGAGATCCGCGGCCTGTCCGACCGGGTCCTGGTGATGTACGAGGGCCGGGTGGCCGCCGAGTACGCACGCGCGGACGCGGACGAGCGCACACTCGGCCTCGCCATGGCGGGCGGCGCGACCACGCACGCCACGCCTGCCGAAACCGGCACAGCAGGCCCGCCGAACGGCTCCGACGCCGGACCGCCGGCCGACGTCGCGGCGATGGCCGCACCGACAGCACCCGCCGCCGCGGGCGCAGTCGCGGTCCCGGCCCCGGCCGAAGCGGCACCTTCCGCCCACGGAGCCGCCGGATTCGCGGCTCCGAAAGCGCCGACCGATTCCGGTGACGCCGTCCCGCCTCCCCGCGGGAGCGACGGTCTCGCCCCCGCGAAGGAGGCACCCTGATGGCCGCCGACACCCCCGGCACCGCCGGGGCCATCGCCGTGCGCGTGCTGCGCGCGCCCGCGCTGCACTCCGTCGTCGCCGCCGTCCTCGTCGGCGCGCTGTTCCTCGTCGGGACCGGCGCCGATCCGATCGGCGCGTACGGCTCCGTGGTCAGCGGCGCGCTCGGGCCCGACGGCATCGGGTCCACGCTCACCACCGGGACCGGCATCATCGGGCTCGCCGTCGCGCTCGCGATCCCCATGCGGGCGGGGCTCCTCAACCTCGGCGGGGACGGGCAGTTGGTGCTCGGCGGGATCGCCGCTGCCGCCACCGGGCTCTACTCCCCGCTGCCCGCGCCCCTCACCGTCGTCGCGGCGCTGCTCGCGGGGATGGCGGCAGGCGCGGCCTACGCGGCGCTCGCCGCCGTGTGCCAGAACCGGTTCGGGGTGCCGCTCCTCGTCAGCAGTCTGCTGCTCGGGTATCCGGCGATGTCCTTCGCCTCCTACCTCGCGCGCTTCCCGCTGAAGGAGGACGGGTCGAGCCTCCCGCAGACGCGGCGGCTGCCCGACGGGGTCGAGCTGCCCGCCTTCGGGTCGTCGACCGTCACGGTGGGGCTGCTCCTCGTGGCCGTCGCCGCCGCCGTCTTCATGTTCGCCGACGCCCGCACCGCCACCGGCTACGAGATCCGCATGACGGGGCTCAATCCGCGGTTCGCGGCGTACGCGGGGGTCGACAGGCCACGGCTCACGCTGCGGCTCATGGCACTCTCCGGCGCCGTCGCGGGTCTGGTCGGCGCGATCGGTGTCCTCAGCTTCCCGTACCGCTTCATCGACGGGTCGCTCACCGCGGCCGGGCACACCTGGACCGGCCTCACGGCCGCGCTCCTGGCCGCCGCCGCGCCGGTCGGGACCGTGCTCGCCGCCCTGTTCTTCGCGGCCCTCGAAGTGGGCGGGCTCGCCATGGAGCGCACCACCGAGGTGCCGCGCGAACTGACGCAGGTCCTCCAGGCCGTCGTCATCGTCTTCCTAGCGGCCCGGCTCAACCTGACGTGGCGGCGGGCCGGGAAGAAGAGCGCCGACGCGCCGGAGCCCACCGAAACGAAGGAAGTGAGCGTGCGATGAGCATCGACTCCGCGCTGTTCCACTCGGCGCTCCTCGCCCTCACCCCGATCCTCCTCGCCGCACTCGGCGGCGCGGTCTGCGAGCGTGCGGGCGTCTTCAACATCGGCCTCGAAGGCATGATGCTGATCGGCTGCTTCAGCGGCGTCGCGGGCAGCTGGTTCACCGGGAGCGCCTGGCTCGGCGTGGTGTTCGCGGCCCTCGCCTCGGCGGCGTACTCGATGGTCCTGGCCGTCGGGACGATCAGTCTGCGCGGGGACGCCGTCGTCCTCGGCGTCGCGCTCAACCTCCTCGCGGTCGGTCTGACCGGGTTCCTGCTGCGTACGGTCTTCGGCGTGCAGGGCACCTTCTCCGATCCGGATCTCGCCGGTCTCGACGGCATCGACATCCCGTTCGCCGGGGCGGTCCTCTCCGGACACTCCGCGCTCGTGTACCTCTCGTGGGCGGCAGTCGCCGTGGCCGGGGTGTTCCTGGCCCGCCACCCGTGGGGTCTTCGGCTGCGGGGCGTCGGCGAGGCGCCCGACGCGGCGGCGACGCTGGGGGTCAGCCCCGCGAAGTACCAGTACGCGGCCGTGCTGACGTCGGGCGTCCTGTGCGGTCTCGCGGGCGCCCAACTCGCCCTCGGCAACGTCACGTTGTTCTCGGAGAACATGACGGCCGGGCGTGGTTGGATCGCGGTGGTGGCCGTGATGCTGGGCCGTGCCCTGCCGCTCGGCGTCCTGCTCGCCGGGCTGCTCTTCGGCATCGCGGAGGCAGTCGGCTTCCGCCTCCAGGGGCTCGGCATGCCGCAGCAGGCGACCGATGCCGCACCGTACGTGGTGACCCTGGCCGCCCTCTTCCTGTCCACGGCGCGCAGGCGCCGCCGCAAGCAGCCCCTGGTAGGAGCATCTTCATGACGACCGAAGCCCGTACGCCCACCGACGCGCTGCCCATCACCCGTGTCCCCCGCACCGGTCTGCCGGCCCACGCGGTCGTCGTCGGCGACCCGGCGCGCGCCACCGCCGTCGCGGACCTGCTCCAGGACGCGAAGGAGGTGTCGTACCACCGCGAATACCGCACCTTCACCGGCACCTGGCAGGGCACCCCGGTCGTCGTCGCCTCGCACGGCGTCGGCGCCCCCGGCGCGATCCTCCTCTTCCAGGAGCTCGCGGAGGCGGGCGTCACCACCATCCTGCGGCTGGGCACGGCGGGCGCGATCCGTCCCGGCATCCGTGACGGCGACCTGGTCATCGCGGACGCGGCGGTACGCGACGACGGCGTGACGCAGCAGCTGATCCCCGCCGAGTACCCGGCGTTCGCGACTCCGGAGGCGGTCATCGCGCTCCAGCGGGCGGCCCGCGCGGCCGAGGCGCCGTACCACCGTGGTGTGGTGTGGACGCGGGCCGCGTTCCAGCCGGGTTTCCTGCCGCTGCCCGGCGAGGCGTACGCGGCCGCCGGGATCGCGGCCATCGAGATGGAGCTCTCGGCGCTCCTCGTCTTCGCGTCCACGCACGGCCTCACGGCGGGCGGCGCGCTCGTCGTCGACGGCGCGAACGCCGACGAACTCGTCGACGAGGAGGCCACGGGCGGATACAACCCGCACCGCGACGTGGTGGCCGAAGGAGTCGACCGGGGCGCCCGGATAACCTTGGACGCTTTGCGCCTGCTGAGCGCGACGGAGCACTGAAGGCACCGCGGGACAGGCTCCGCAGCACAGGCGCCCGTACGACAGACACCGCACGACCTCGTGGAGAACGGAACCGATGCACCCCACTGACCTGCCGGCCCAGGACCGGGGCGGCTTCATAGATCTCCTGGTCCACGGCGGCGACGTCCTCACCGTCGACGCGGCGGGCACCGTCGTGCGGGACGGCGCCGTCGCCGTGCGCGACGGCCGGATCGTCGAGGTCGGCCCGGCCGAGCGGCTGCGCGCGACCTACGAAGCCGCCGACGAGCTGGACGCGCGTGACTGTCTCATCCTGCCGGGTCTGATCAACACGCACACCCACCTCGCGATGACGCTGTTCCGCGGCATCGCCGACGACGTCACGCTCCAGGGCTTCCTGGCCCGCGTGATCCCGGCCGAGGCTCAGGGACTCTCGCCGGAGACGGTGACGGCGGGCATCCAGGGCGCGATCGCCGAGTCCGTGCGCGGCGGGGTCACCACCGCGCTCGACATGTACTGGTTCCACGAGGCTGCCGAGGCCGTGGCCCGCGACGCCGGGTGGCGCCTGCTGACCGGCCCCACGTTCATGGACGTGCCGGGCCCGCCGGACGGCCGCCCCTACGCCGACCGGCTCGGCTGGGCGGCGGCGGACCTGGCCGCCCGCGCCCCGGCGCCGGGCACCCGCCCGGTGGTCTTCGCGCACTCCGCGTACACCCTCGTGCCCGAGCAGCTGGCGGCGATCAGCGCGCTGGCCCGCGAGCACGGCGCCCTGCTGCACATCCACGCCGCCGAGAACGCGGGCGAGGTGAAGATGGTCACCGAGCAGCACGGCATGCGTCCCGTGGAACTGCTCGACTCGCTCGGCGTGCTCGGCCCGGACACGCTGCTCGCGCACGCCGTCGACCTCACGGACGCGGAGATCGAGACGATCGCCCGCACCGGGACGTCCGTCGCGCACTGCCCGGTGTCGAACCTGAAGCTGGGCTGCGGCATCGCCCGCGTCCCCGACCTGCTCGACGCGGGCGTCACGGTAGGCCTCGGCACCGACGGCGCGGTGAGTTCCAACACCCTCGACCTCCTCGGCGCGGTGAAGGTCGCGGCGCTCGTGCACAAGGCGGGCGGCGACCCGACGGCGGTCGGCGCGGAGCAGGCCGTGCGCATGGCGACCATCGAGTCGGCCCGGGCTCTTGGCCTCGGCGGCCAGCTCGGCTCCCTGGAGCCCGGCAAGCGCGCCGACCTGATCGTCCTCGGCCTGGACCGGCCGCACCTCACCCCGCGGCACGACCCGTGGTCGATGCTGGCCTACGCCGCCGCGTCCAGTGACGTGCGGGACACGGTCGTCGACGGCCGGGTCCTGATGCGGGACCGTACGCTGGAGACACTGGACGAGCAGCGCGCGCTGCGAGCCCTGCGGGACGCGGCTGCCTCCGCGGCGCCCGGCTCCACCAGCAACGCAAGCAGCACAGACACCACCAGCAGCACAGGCACCACAAGCACCTCCGAAGTGGCAAGCAACGTATGACCATCGAACCCACCCGCGGCTTCACCGGCCGCGCCCGCGCCGCCGACCGCGACCCGCGGCTGCCTCCCGGGCAGTACGACGCGGCCGACGGATGGCCCGTCCTCTCCGCCGAGGTGACGCCCTCGCTCACGGCCGCGGACTGGACGTTCCGCGTGGACGGGCTCGTCACGACCCCGCACACCTGGACGTGGGACGAGGCGCACACGCTGCCCGCTTCCGAGTACCGCGGCGACATCCACTGCGTGACCAGCTGGTCCAAGTTCGGGGTGCGCTTCGGCGGGGCGAGCCTGGACGCGTTCCTGGCCGCCGCCGGGCCGCGCCCGGAGGCCACGCACGTCGTCGCGTACTCGCACACCGGCTACACCACGAACCTCCCGCTCTCCGACGTGACGGGCGGCAAGGCGTGGATCGTCTGGGAGTACGGGGACGGCCCGCTGCCTCCCGAGCACGGCGGTCCGGCGCGTCTGATCGTCCCGCACCTCTACTTCTGGAAGAGCGCGAAGTGGATCGCGGGGCTGCGCCTCCTTGACCACGAGGAGCCCGGCTTCTGGGAGCAGAACGGCTATCACCACCGGGGAAATCCCTGGCGGGAGGAGCGTTACTCCGGTGACTGAGACAGGAACAGCGGCTGAGGCCGTGGCCGGGACCTTCGTGCCGCCGACGCGGTTCGCCGTGCCGGGGCGGATCGCGGTGAGCAATCGCGCGGCGTCCGAGTGGCAGCGGGCGACCGTGGTGGACGTCCGCCGGGACAACACCGCCGGAACGGTCTCGACCTTCCGCCTGAAGGTGCCCGGCTGGCAGGGGCACCTGCCGGGCCAGCATCTGATGCTGCGCCTGACGGCCCCGGACGGCTACGTGGCCCAGCGCCACTACTCGATCGCCTCTCCTCCCGAGGAGGGCGGCGAGATCGAGCTGACCCTGGACCACGTGCCGGGCGGCGAGGTGTCCGGGCATCTGCACACGGTCGCCCGCGTCGGCGACGTGGTCGAGGTGCGGGGTCCGCTCTCGGGGTTCTTCGCGTGGCCCGGCGACCGCCCGGCGCTGCTTCTCGGCGCGGGGTCCGGTGTGGTCCCGCTGATGTCGATGCTGCGGCACTGGCGGGGGGCCGGGTGTCCGGTGCCGCTGCGGCTTCTGGTCTCGGCGCGTACGCGTGAGGACCTGATCTACGCGGACGAGTACGGCGACGAGACCACCGTCGTCCTCACCCGGACGCAGGGCCGGCTGAGCGCCGAGCACCTGGCGCCGTTCCTGGGCCCCGCTCAGCCCGAGGGCGGCTGGGAGGCGTACATCTGCGGCTCGAACGGGTTTGCCGAGCACGCGTCGCGGCTGCTGGTGGCCGGGGGCCAGCCGGTCGACCGGATCCGCATCGAGCGGTTCGGGTAGGGGGTACGGCGGGCCCTGGGGCTCCGCCCCAGGGCCCCCTACAAGATGTCCTCAAACGCCGGACGGGCTGAATCCCCAGCCCCTACGGCGAGACCTCCTCCAGCCTGCGCCCCGCCGTCTCCTCCGCGCCGATCCCCGCCACCACGGCTCCCACCAGCGCGACGGCCCCCAGCATCACGAACACCGTGGAGACGTTGCCGCCCGCGTATACGACGCCCACCACGATCGGGCCGAGGATGACGCCGAGGCGGTTCATCGCCCCGCCCATGCTGCTGCCGAGCGCCCGCATCCGGGTCGGGAAGAGCTCCGGCGTGTACAGGTACAGGCAGATGTTGGAGCCGAAGAAGAAGACCGCCGCGAGCGAGGTCCACACCAGGACCTGCACGGGCGTGTCGGCGCCGACGGCGGCGAGCGCCACCAGCATGACCGCCGCGCCGCCCAGACAGCCGGTGATGACCTTCCGCCGTCCCGCCCGGTCGACCGTGAGCGCGGCCACGAGGCAGCCGACGAGGCCCGCGCAGGACGTGACCGTCGAGTAGAGGAGCGCGTCGGAGAGGGAGAGGTCGTAGCGGTTCTGGTAGATCGTCGGGAGCCAGGACGTGATGCCGTAGTTGACGAAGTAGCCGGTGAACCAGAGCACGCCGATCACGAGGGTGCGGCGGCGATAGCGGCCGGTGAACAGGCCGCGCAGCCCGGATGCGGCCCCTCCGGGAGCCGCGACGGGAAGCGCCTCGGGAACGGGCGGCAAGGGTTTCCCCGTGATCCGCTCGACCTCCGCCTCGATGCCGGACATCACCTCGGACGCCTCGTCGGCCTTGCCGTGGTCCGCGAGCCACCGCGGCGACTCGGGGACCTTCCGCTGTACGAGGATGCAGAGCAGACCGGGCACCGCGGCGAGGACGTACATCCAGCGCCAGCCCATGATCGGCACCACCCAGGCCGCGACCAGCGCGCCCACGGTGAGCCCCGCCGGGAACACCAGCTCGTAGAGCAGGACGAAGCGGCCACGCTGGTGGCTGCGGGTGATCTCGGCGATGAACGTCGCCGCCACCGGCACCTCGCCGCCGATCGCCAGGCCCTGGACGAACCGCAGGGCCATGAAGGCGTCGGGCGACGTGGACAGGGAGAGGGCCAGGTTGGCGACGCTGGACAGCGCGATGCACAGCGCGATGACCTTCACGCGGCCGATCCGGTCCGCGAGGCGCCCGGAGAGCAGCGCACCGATCAGCATGCCGATCGAGCCGACGGTGAGCAGCAGCGTCGCGGCGGAGGTGCTGAGGTCCCACTCGTGTCGCAGTTCCGGCAGGGCGTAGGCGATCAGGAGCTGGTCGAAGGCCTCGAAGAAGGTGACCGCGCCCACGATGAGCCGGACGGTGACGTGCCAGCGGCACAGGGGGAGCCGTTCGAAGCGGGCGGCTATGGCGGCCCGGACCGCTGGGTCCGGGGAAGCGTCGATCGTCATGCGGGTACTCCGCTGCTGAGAGGGCGGGGACGGGGGACGAGCAGGAGGGCGGGGAAACCCGGGCCAAGGGGCAGGTAAGCGCAAAGTTTCTAAGCGCTTAAGTTGTACCGTCCCGGCACCGGAGCACGTCAAGGGTCTCCGCAGCGGAAATCCCGAAGACCACTCGTCGGTGGGGTCTTGCGCTCCAGATATTTAAGCCCTTAGATTTCTAGCGCTTACCGAAGTCAACTGGGCGTTCACTGAGCCCCGTTCCGCCAGGAGGCCCCTCCATGCCCCGCATCCCAGCCGACGAAGCGCTCATCGCGGGCGAGTGGCGACGCGGCGCGGGCGCCCCGGCCGACACCGTCGACCCCGCGACGGGCCGCGTCCTCGCCACCATCCATGCCGTCTCACCCGACGAGGTTGCCGAAGCGGCCCGGGGAGCGGCCGAGGCCGCCGCCGACCCGCGCTGGCGCGACCTCCTGCCCCACCGGCGCGCCCTGCTCCTGCACCGCGTCGCCGAGCTGATCGAGGCGTCCGCGGACGACCTCGCGGCCCTGCAGACCGCCGACACCGGCAAGGCGCTCACCGAGACCCGCGCCCTGGTGGCCAGCGCGGCGGCCACCTTCCGCTACACGGCCGCCGCCCTGGAGACCGCCGAGGAGGCGATCACTCCGCCGCGCGGCGACTACGTGACGATGAGCGTGTACGAGCCGATCGGCGTCGTCGGCGCGATCAACCCCTGGAACTCCCCTGTCGCCAGCGACGCCCAGAAGCTCGCCCCCGCACTCGCGGGCGGCAACGCGGTCCTGCTCAAGCCCGCCGAGTGGACCCCGCTCGTCTCGCTGGCGCTCGGCCGCCTCATCAGCGGCGCCCTGGCGGAATTCGGGCTCCCGGCAGGCCTGCTGTCCGTCCTCACCGGGCGCGGCAGCGTCGTCGGGGACGCGATCGTCCGCGATCCGCACGTCGGCAAGGTCACCTTCACCGGCGGCACGAGCACGGGCCGGACGCTCGCCCACGCGGCAGCCGAGAAGCTGATGCCGGTCTCGCTCGAACTGGGCGGCAAGTCACCGACGGTCGTCCTCGCCGACGCCGACGTCGAACAGGCCCTGGCCGGCGTGATGTTCGGGATCTTCTCCTCCAGCGGACAGTCCTGCATCGCGGGGTCACGGCTCTTCGTCGCCCGCGAGCTGTACGAGGAGTTCGTCGGCGAACTGGTGCGGCGCACAAGGAAGTTGCGGGTCGGGCCCGGCACCTCCCCCGACACCCAGGTCGCACCCCTCGTCCACCACAGGCACCGGGACTCCGTCGCCTCGTACGTCGATCTCGCCCGCGAGGAAGGCGCGCGGGTGCTGTGCGGCGGGGGCGTGCCGGAGGGCGCGGAGTACCGGGACGGGGCGTACTACCTGCCCACCGTCCTGGACGGCCTGCCCAATTCCTCGCGAACCTGCCAGGAGGAGATCTTCGGGCCCGTCCTGGTCGCGCTGCCCTTCGACGACGAGGACGACCTCGTGCGGCAGGCCAACTCCAGTGTCTACGGCCTGGCCTGCGGCATCTGGACCCGTGACCACCGGGCCGCCTGGCGGATCGCGCGACGCGTCGACGCGGGCACGGTCTGGATCAACACCTACAAGCAGTTCAGCATCGCCACGCCCTTCGGCGGCATGAAGGAGAGCGGCCTCGGCCGCGAGAAGGGCCGCGACGGCATCCGCGCCCACCAGCGCCAGAAGTCCCTGTACTGGGGCGTCTCCGACGCGCCTCTCCCGTGGGCCGGCTGAACCCCACCCCATGCCTCAACCCCGCCGCACCTGAACCCCGCACCTCTGGAGCAGGTCATGTCCCGACCCCCCGTCCCCCAGCCCCCGATCGCCCGTCTCCGCGCCCTGCGCTCCGTCGAGCTCCTCACCCCCTCCTTCACCGAGGCGGCCGACTTCTACCAGGAGGTCTGGGGCCTGGAGACCGTTGAGGCCGAGCGCGGCACGGCCGCCTGGCTGCGCGGCACCGGCGCCGAGCACCACGCCCTCCAGCTCACCCGCGCCGACCGCGTCGGGCTCGGCAGGATCTCCTTCGCGGTGGGCACGCCCGCCGAGGTCGACGAGGCCGCCCACAGGCTGCTGGCCCGCGGCATCACACCGGTCGCCGGGCCCGGCCCCCTCGACCAGGTCGGCGGCGGCTACGGCCTGCGCTTCACCGACCCCGAGCACCGTCTGATCGAGATCAGCGCGGAGGTCCACGCGGTGGCGCCGCGCGGCCAGGACGGCGCCGTGCCGGTCGGCGTCACGCACGCGGTGCTCAACACCGCGGACATCGACGCGTCGGTCGCCTTCTACCGCGACGTCCTCGGCCTGCGCGTCTCCGACTGGTCCGAGCACCAGATGGCCTTCCTGCGCTGCAACGCCGACCACCACTGCATCGCCTTCAACCAGGCCGAGTGGGCCTCGCTCAACCACGTGGCGTACGAGATGAGTTCGGTCGACCACTTCATGCGGGGCCTCGGCCGGCTCAGGCACCACGGAGTCGATCCGCAGTGGGGGCCGGGACGGCACGGCCCCGGCAACAACACCTTCTCCTACTTCACCGACCCCTCCGGGCTCGTCTGCGAGTACACCTCCGAGGTCGCGCAGATCGTCGAGGACGCGTGGATCGCCAAGGTCTGGCGGCGGGTCCCCGAGCTGTCCGACCTGTGGGGGACGGCAGGGCCGCCGTCGAAGGAGATCCGCTGCCACATGGCGGGGTCGCCCGATCCCGGTCCGCTTTCCCTCGTTGAGGCCCAGGAGGTTCAGGCATGAGCGGCGTACGCAAGGTCGGCATCGTCGGCTGGGGCGCGATCGGGCGGGTCGTCGGCACCTCGCTCGCCGAACACCGCGTCACTGGCGCCGAGTTGACGTGCCTCGTCGACAACCGTCCGCTCGGCGAGAGCGCCCCCGCCCCGCAGGTCTCCTTCGACGAGGCCCTGGACCGCTGCGATCTCGTCGTCGAGGCAGCGGGCCAAGGAGTCGTACGGGAATGGGGCGAGCGTGTCCTCACCTCCGGGACCGATCTGCTGGTCGCCTCGACCGGCGCGCTCACCGACGAGGAGCTCTCCAAGCGGCTCCTGGCCGCCGGCCCCGGCCGGGTGTACTTCACCGGGGGCGCGGTCGGCGGGCTCGATCTGCTCCAGGCGGTGCGTACGCTCGGGCCGCTCGACGAGGTCAGGCTCACCACCACCAAGCTGCCCTCCACCCTCGAACAGCCTTGGATGAGCGCCGAGTTGCTGGCCCGGATGCGGGCGGCGACCGGACCGGTCGTGGTCATGTCCGGGACCGCGCGCGACGTCCCCGTGAAATTTCCCAAGTCGACGAACGTCGCCGCCTCGGTCGCCCTCGCCGTCGGCGACCTGGACGCTGTGCGGGTCCAGGTCGTCGCCGATCCCGGCGCCCATCACACGCGGCACGTCGTCGAGGCATCCGGAGCGCACGGCACGTACCGCTTCGAGGTCGCCCATCTGCCGGACCCGGGCAACCCGGCGACCAGCCAGGTCGTGCCGTACGCGGTCCTGCGCAGCCTGGCGGCGCTCGCGGGGCGGACGGGGCAGATCCTGTGACCGCCGTCCTTGTGGAGGAGTCCGGCGAGCGGGGCCCTCTCCTGCTCTGTCTGCACGGCATCGGCTCCTCGTCGGCCGCGTTCGCACCGCAGCTCGCCGAGCTGTCCGCGTACGTGCGGGTCGTGGCCTGGGACGCTCCCGGGTACGCCAAGTCCCCTGACCCGGAAGGCCCGTTGGACCTGGACGGGTTCGCGGACGCGGCAGCCGGTCTCATCCGGGAGCGTGGCGCGAGCGCCCATGTACTCGGTGTCTCGTGGGGCGGTGTGATCGCGCTGCGGCTCGCGGCCCGGCACCCCGAGCTCGTCGACTCGCTGATCGTCGCGGACTCCAGCGCCGGTTCCGGCACCGACCCCGCGAAGGCCGACGCCATGCGGCAGCGGGCCGCCGAGCTCGCGGAACTCGGGCCGCAGGCGTTCGCCGAGCGTCGCGGGCCACGGCTCGTCTCGCCGGACGCGCCTCCCCAGCTCGTCCGGCGGGTCGTCGACACCATGGCCGCCTCCGTGCGCCTGCCCGGATACGCGTACGCCGCCGAGTCCATGGCCGACGCCGATCTGCGCCCCGAGATCCCCGGCATCACCGCCCCCGCACTCGTCCTCTGCGGCGACCAGGACCGGGTCACCGGCGTCGAGGCCTCCCAAGCCATCGCCGGGGCCCTGCACAAGACCGCCTACGTGATCGTCAAGGACGCCGGTCACCTGGCCAACCAGGAGCGGCCCGAGGCCTTCAACGCCTGGGTCCTCTCCCATCTCCGCATCACCGCCCGCATCCCTGAGTAGCGCACATCCCTGAGTAGGAGCTCCCTCATGCCTCTGACCACCACCGAATACGACAACGGCGGCGACCTCGGCAAGTACACCGACTCGCTGATCGCCACCAAGGAGTCCCGTGTCGCGGACTTCAGCACGCTGTCCTTCCAGGAGAAGGCGGGCCCGCAGTACCGCCGCGGCCAGATCCGTTACGTCGGCTCCGGCGCGACCGGCAATCACGAGAACGACAGCCGCATCCTGCCCTCCGGCGGCTTCACCTTCTCCAACATGCTCCTGCCGCCCGGCGCCGAGGGCCCCGAGCACACCCACCACGACGTCGAGGAGGCCTTCTTCGTCCTGGAGGGGCAGGTCAAGGTGGGCATCCACCGGGGCTCCGACGAGGCCGAGTACCGCACGCTCGGCTACCGCGACATGATCGTCGTCCCGGCGGGCGTGGCCCGCTCCCTGAAGAACGAGGGCGACACCGACGCACTGTTCTGCGTCGTCATCGGCACGCGGAAGCCGCAGGTGCCGACGTACCCCGAGCACTCGCCGATGCACGGCGTCACCCGTGACTGACGACCGCACCGTCGTCATCACCGGCGCGGGCCGTGGCCTGGGACTCGCCATGGCCCGCCGGGTGGGCGAGGACGGCTTCCGGGTCGTCGTCGCGGAGGTGGATCCCGCGCTCGGCGCGCGGGCCGTCGCGGAGCTGCGGGCCGAGGGCCTCGACGCGCACTTCGTGCGGTGCGATGTGGGCGACCCGGCGTCGGTGAAGGAACTGGCCGCCGCAGTACGGGACTTGGGGCCGCTTTACGGCCTGGTCAACAATGCCGCGCTCGCCAACGGCGTCGGCGGCAAGGAGTTCCAGGACATCGACGTCGAGGTGTGGGACCGGCTGATGGCGGTCAACGCCCGCGGCCCCTGGCTGGTCGCCAAGGCCCTGCACCCGCTGTTCCGCTCCCCCGGCCGCATCGTCAACATCGCGTCGGACGCGGCCCTTTACGGGTCTCCGCGGCTGGCCCACTACATCGCCTCCAAGGGTGCGGTCATCGCACTGACCCGGGCGATGGCGCGTGAGCTGGGCGAGAAGGGCATCACCGTGAACGCGGTGGCGCCGGGCCTGACCGAGGTCGAGGCCACCGAGACGGTGCCGGCGGAGCGGCACGCGCTCTACCGGGGCAACCGGGCGATCTCGCGCCCGCAGCAGCCGGACGACCTCGTCGGGCTCGTCTCCTTCCTCCTCTCCGAGGAGTCCCGCTATCTCACCGGACAAGTGGTCGCCGTCAACGGCGGCTTCACCATGAACTGACGTACAGGAGCGATGAGTTATGGATCTGGGCCTCGCCGACCGGACCGTCCTGGTCACCGGCGGCAGCTCGGGCGTCGGCCTGGCCACGGTCCGCGCCCTGCTCGACGAGGGCGCGTGCGTCGCGACCTGCGGACGTGACGCCGAGCGGCTCGGGAAGGCCGCGGCCTCGCTCGGCGGCGGCGACCGGCTGCTCACGGGCGTGTGCGACGTGCGCGACGCGGACGCCGTGCGGGAGTTCACGCGGCATGCGGCGGACACCTTCGGCTCGGTCGACGGGCTGGTCAACAACGCCGGGCAGTCCCGCATGAAGGGCCTCGACGAGTCGACCGCCGACGACTGGCGCGACGAACTGGAGCTGAAGTTCGCCGGGGTCCTCAATCCCCTGCACGCGGCCCGCCCGTACCTGGCCGCCTCGGACGCGGCGAGCGTCGTGAACGTGAACGCGGTGCTCGCCAAGCAGCCCGAGCCCCGCCTCATCACCACCAGCGCGGCCCGCGCGGGCATCCTCAACCTCTCCAAGTCCCTGGCCACGGAGCTCGCCCCTCAGGGCATCCGCGTCAACTCGGTCTGTCTGGGCCTGGTCGACACCGGCCAGTGGACCCGCCGGCACGCCGCCGCCGCTTCCGGCCTCAGTTACGAGGACTGGCAGGCGGAGCTCGCGGCGGACCGGGGCATCGCCCTCGGCCGGCTGGGCCGCGCGGAGGAAGTCGCGTACGCGATCGTCGCGCTGCTCTCGCCCCGCGCCTCCTACACCACCGGCACCAGCATCGACGTCTGCGGCGGCGTCGGCCGCGGCATCCTCTGAGGAGCTCACCCCATGCCACCCATGCATTACGCCACCGGCGGCGATCTCCTCGTCGCCGTCCTGCGGGAACTCGGCATCGACACGGTCTTCGGGATCGTCAGCGTGCACAATCTGCCGCTGGTCGAGGCGGTCGACCGGGAGCTGCGCTTCGTTCCGGTACGTCACGAGGCGACCGCGGTGAACGCGGCCGACGCCTATGGCCGTGCGCGCGGCTCCCTGGGCTGCGCGCTCACCTCGACGGGCACGGGCGCGGGCAACGCGGCCGGATCCCTGGTCGAGGCCCTCAGCGCGGGCACCTCCGTCCTGCACGTCACCGGTCAGGTGGAGAGCGAGTTCCTGGGCAGCGGCCGTGGCTTCATCCACGAGACCAAGGACCAGCTGGGCATGCTCCGGGCGGTCTCCACGTACGCGGCGACCATTCCTTCGGCGGCGGACGCGGGCCGCCTCCTGCGCGACGCGGCCCGGGCGGCCCTCGCCTCGCCGGGCGGTCCCGCGAGCGTGGAGTGGCCGGTCGACCTGCAGTACGCGGCCCAGACCGATGCCGCCGAACCGGTGAGCGCGCAGGTCCTCCCCCACCCTGCCGCGAGTGAACTGGACTCGGCACGGGCCCTGTTGGCGTCCGCCGAGCGTCCCCTCGTCTGGGCGGGCGGCGGCGCCACCCGTGCGCGCGCCGAGCTCGCCGAGCTGCTCCACGCCACCGGCGCGGGACTGCTCACCTCCAACTCCGGCCGTGGTGCCGTGCCCGAGGACCACCCCCAGGTCATCGGGAACTTCGCCACCACCCCGGCCGCCCGCGCCCTCCTCGCGGACGCGGACCTGCTGCTGACCGTCGGCACGCACTTCCGGTCCAACGAGACCGCCGACTACGGGCTCGCGCTGCCCGAGGCGCACATCCAGATCGACATCGACGCCGCCGCCCTCGGCCGCGTGTATCCGGCACGGCACGCCCTGCGCGGTCACGCTCCCGACGTGCTCACGGCCCTGCTGCCGCACGCCCGCCGCGCCGACGAGAGCTGGACCCGCCGTGTCGCCGCCGTCCGCGCCGACGTCCGGGCCACCCTGCACGACAACATCGGCCCGCAGGCCGCGATCTGCGACGCCATCCGTGCCGCGCTGCCCCGCGAGGCGGTCGTGGCCCGCGACGTGACCATCCCGTCCAGCAGCTGGGGCAACCGGCTCCTGGAGATGTACGACCCCCGCGACAACGTCTTCCCGCGCGGCGGCGGCATCGGACAGGGGCTCGGCATGGGCATCGGCGCGGCGCTCGCGCGGCCCGACGCGCCCACCGTCGTCCTCGCGGGGGACGGCGGGCTCGCCGTCCACCTGGGCGAACTGCTCACGCTCGCCCAGGAGCGGCCGCGCCTCACCCTGATCGTCTTCAACGACGGCGGGTACGGCGTGCTGCGCAACATGCAGGACCGCTACAGCGAGCGGCGCTCCGGCGTTGATCTCGCCACGCCGGACTTCGAACTCCTCGCCCGGGCATGCGGCCTGCCCTACGCCAGGATCGCCGCCGAGGAACACGCGCAGCCCGTGATCGGCCACGCCGTCGCGTCCGACGGGCCGACCCTCGTCGAGGTCGACCTGGCCCGCCTGGGACCGATGAAGAACCCGTTCACCCCGCCCGTCAAGATCCCCGGCCAGTGAGGAGGCCCCACCATGGCCGACAGTGAACTGACGCTGCTCGTACGCCGCATGACCTGGGAGGCGGACGGAGTGCTCTCCGTCGAGCTCGCCCACCCGGACGGCAAGCCGCTGCCCGCCTGGACCCCCGGCGCGCACCTCGACCTCCACACGGGCGGGCACGTACGTCAGTACAGCCTGTGCGGCGACCCGCGGAACGTGTCCGCGTACCGCATCGGCGTCCTCAACGAGGCTTCCTCGCGCGGTGGTTCGCGGTACGTGCACACCGAGCTGCGCCCCGGCCAGACGGTCACCGCCTCCGAGCCGCGCAACCACTTCGCCCTGGAGGACGCACCCGGTTATCTCTTCGTCGCGGGCGGCATCGGCGTCACCCCGCTCCTCGCCATGGCCCGCGAGGCCGCGCGGCGCGGGGCCGACTGGCGCATGGTGTACGGCGGGCGCAACCGGGGCTCGATGGCGTTCACCGATGAACTGGCGGCCTTGGACGGTGGTTTGAGCGTCGTACCGCAGGACGAGCACGGGCACATCGACCTCGCAGCTGCCCTCGACGGGCTGCCCGAGAGCACGCTCGTGTACTGCTGCGGTCCCGAGCCGCTGCTCGCGGCCGTGGAGGCGCGCTGCCCGGCGGACCGGCTGCGCGTGGAGCGGTTCGCCGCGCCCGTCGTGGAGCACACCGGGGACGACGCGGCGTTCGAGGTGGAGTGCCGTCGCTCCGGCGTGACCCTCTCCGTCGACGAGGGCACCTCGGTCCTCCAGGCCGCCGAGGCCGCGGGCCTGAGCGTCACCAGCTCCTGCCAGGAAGGCATCTGCGGCAGCTGCGAGACCCGTGTGCTCGACGGCACGCCCGACCACCGCGACTTCCTGCTCAGCGAGGCCGAGCACGCGGCCAACACCTCGATGATGATCTGCGTCTCGCGGTGCGCGTCCGGCCGTCTCGTCCTCGACCTGTGACTCCTCGACCTGTGATTCCCCGATCCGTGATTCCCCACCGGAGGCAACAGTGACCACCGCGACCCCCACCTGGCCGTACCTGGAAGTGCACCAGTCCCGGACGCGCGAGCCGACCCCCTACGAGTACAAGCTCGCCGCCACCCTCGAAGAGGTCTTCACCAAGGAGGGCCATGAACTTTCCGATGTGGTGCGCGGCTTGAACGCCCGTCAGGTCCACGCGCCCGACGGCGCCCCCTGGACCGAGGAGTCCTTCCGTGCCGAGATGAACCGACTGGGAGCGTGACCCCGATGACCACCCTGACCGGCCCGACCGCTTCCGCCGACCGCATCTACGCGACCGGCCTGCGCAACCAGTGGCACCCCGTCGTCCCCTCGCACTTCGTCGCCCCCGGCGCCATGCGCAAGGTCACCGCCCTCGGCGAGCAGTGGCTGCTCTTCCGCCGCTCCGACGGCGCCCTGTCGATGCTCGCCGACCGCTGCCCGCACCGCGGGGCGCCCCTCTCGCTGGGGAAACACCTCGGCGACCGGGTGGCCTGCTGGTACCACGGCGTGGAGATCGAGACGGACGGCACCGTCTCCTCCGTACCGGGTCTGCCCGGCTGCAACCTGGAGGGCAAGAAACTGGTCACGTCGCTGCCCGTGCGGGAGACCGGCGGCGCGATCCTCGCGTACTTCGGCGACGAGAAGCACCCGGAACCGGCCGAACTGACGCTGCCGGAGCCGCTCACCGACCCCGAGGTCGACGCGATCCTCTGCTACGCGGAGTGGGAAGGACCCTGGCGGTTCGCTGTGGAGAACCTCCTCGACCCGATGCACGGCGCCTTCCTGCACCACGAGTCGCACACGATGTACGACGGCGACACCACCGCCAAGTTCCGCATCCGGGAGACGGACCGCGGCTACTTCTTCGAGAAGACCGACCAGCGTGGCGTCAACTTCGACTGGGTGGAGCTGTGCCGCACCGGCGTGGACTGGGTCGACCTGACCATCCCGTACCCGCCGTCGGCCGGTCCCGGCGGGCCGTTCGGGATCGTCGGCATGGTCTGCCCGGTCGACGAGAACCGCACCGGAGTGTTCTTCTGGCGCTACCGCCGCGTGCGGGGCTGGCAGCGCGACACCTGGCGCTTCCTCTACAGGACCCTCATCGAGGAGCGCCATTGGCAGGTCCTCGAACAGGACCGGGTGATGCTGGAGGCGATGCCGGCCGACGCCGACCAGCGCGAGAACCTCTACCAGCACGACCTGGGCGTGGTCAGGCTGCGCCGGATGTACCGCGCGGAGGCGGAGGCTCAGGCCGCCGCCTCGTAGTACTCAGGCCTCTGCTTCGTCAGGTGCGTCGGAGTCGGTGATCGACCGTTCCAGCTTGGACATCAGACGGGCCAGCTGGCGGCACTCGGCCGGGGTGAGTCCGCCGAGCATCCGGCGTTCGTTGTCGAGATGCTCGGCGAACACCTCGTCGATCTTGGCGAGGCCCGTGTCGGTGAGCCGTGAGTAGACGACGCGGCGGTCCTCGGCGTCGCGCTCGCGCACGATGAGACCGTCCTTCTCCAGGCGGTCGATGCGCAGCGTCACCCCGGCCGACGAGACGAGACCGGAGTCGGCGAGCTGGCCCGCCGTGAGCCGGTAGGGCGCCCCTGCCCTGCGCAGCGCGGTCAGCACGTCGAACCCGGCGACCGCGAGGCCGTGCCGCTCGATCGCCGTGGTGAGCCTGGTGTTGTAGCGCAGGAAGGTCCGATGCAGCCGCGCGAGGACCTCCAGGGGCGCGGTGTCGAGATCCGGCCGTTCCCTCGCCCAGTCCTCGATGATCGATGCGACCGCGTCCCGCTGGGCCCCCGCCGACTTCTTCCCGGCCATGTGCCGTAGCCTCCCTCTCGCCCGTACCGCGGTCAGTACGGAAATCTTAGCCCTGAGAGAAGTACGCCCGGCACGGCACGTCCCACGGGCGCCGCGGGCGGATATTCACCGGACTCGCGTGCACAACGGCCCCAGGACACGCCATAATCATCCGATACATCGGATGTCTTCTGTCTTGTGAGGCGAGGTCCCCATGGCTGTCACCGACGAAGCCATCGAAAAGATCAAGGGCATGATCGTCTCCGGCGCGCTGCGCCCCGGCGACCGGCTGCCCAAGGAGAGTGAACTCGCCGCCGACCTGGGCCTTTCACGCAACTCCCTGCGTGAGGCGGTGCGCGCCCTCTCGCTGATCCGCATCCTCGACGTACGGCAGGGCGACGGTACGTACGTCACGAGCCTGGACCCGCAGCTCCTCCTCGAAGCGTTGAGCTTCGTCGTCGACTTCCACCGCGACGACACGGTCCTGGAGTTCCTCGCGGTGCGCCGCATCCTGGAGCCGGCGGCCACGGCGATGGCGAGCACGCACATCACCGAGGCCGAACTCGACGTGCTGAGCGCCCAGCTGGACGCCCTGGGGCCCGCACCCTCGGTGGAGGAACTGGTCGCCTGCGACCTGGAGTTCCACCGGGGCATCGTGCAGTCCTCCGGCAACTCGGTGCTCTGCTCGCTCCTCGACGGCCTCTCCGGACCCACCACCCGGGCCCGCATCTGGCGCGGCCTCACCCAGGAGGACGCCGTCAGCCGCACCCTGCACGAGCACCGCGCGATCCTCACCGCGCTGCGCGACCGCGACGCCGAGGCGGCCAGGTCATGGGCGACGGTGCACATCGCGAGCGTGGAGCAGTGGCTGCGCTCGACGCTGTGAAGCACGGCCGCCGAGGGAGTGCGCGGGCATCCCGCGGGGCAATGATCCATTCATCGCGGCCCGCGCAAGGGGGCTGCGGAGGGCCCCGCCGGACGCCGTAAGGTTGGGGCGTACGTAAAGGACGTCGGAAGGAGGCCTGGGTGATCGAGCTCGAGGGGGTTCCCGAGCTGGTCGACCCGGTCATGGTGGCCGCGTTCGAGGGCTGGAACGACGCCGGCGACGCCGCCTCCACCGCGGTCGCGCATCTCGACAAGGAGTGGAAGGGCGAGGTCTTCGCGGCACTGGACGCCGAGGACTACTACGACTTCCAGGTCAACCGCCCCACGGTCTTCCTGGAAGGCGGCGTCCGCAAGATCACCTGGCCGACGACCCGGCTCTCGGTGGTCCGTGTGGGCGGCGACAAGCCGCGTGACCTCGTGCTGGTGCGCGGGATCGAGCCGTCGATGCGCTGGCGGTCGTTCTGCAACGAGATCCTGGGCTTCGCCCATGAGCTGGGCGTGGAGCTGGTGGTGGTCCTGGGCGCGCTGCTCGGTGACACCCCGCACACCCGCCCCGTCCCGGTGAGCGGCGTCACCTCCGACCCGGACCTGGCGCGCACCATGGACCTGGAAGAAACGAAGTACGAGGGTCCGACGGGCATCGTCGGCATCCTTCAGGAGGCGTGCACGCATGCGGGCGTCCCGGCGGTCAGCCTGTGGGCGGCCGTCCCGCACTACGTCTCGCAGCCGCCCAACCCGAAGGCCACGCTCGCCCTCCTGAACCGCCTGGAGGACCTGATCGGCCTGCGGATCCCGCTGGGTGACCTCGCCGAGGACGCGCGCGCCTGGCAGGTGGGCGTGGACCAGCTCGCGGCCGAGGACAGCGAGGTCGCCGAGTACGTCCAGTCGCTTGAGGAGGCGCGGGACACGGCCGAGCTGCCCGAGGCGACCGGTGAGGCGATCGCCCGAGAGTTCGAGCGCTATCTGCGGCGGCGCGACGGCGGCGGCCCGCCGCAGCCCGGCGGCCATGCCACGGAGGGCGGCGACGCATCGCCGTATCTGCGCGACAGCCCCGGCGGCGACCGCACACGGCCGCCGAAGCCGCAGACGCGTCCGGACACGGAGACGGGACCGGGCCCCGGAACAGGGACGGGACCGGGGCCGGAGTCCGGCGAAGAGACCAGCGGCGAATCCGGACCCGCTGATTCCTCCGAGGACTGACAGAAGGCACCGAGCGACATGGGGCGGCATCCGTAAGGGTGCCGCCCCTTGTGTTGCGGTTGGCGGGATCGAGGCGTGACATCGGCTTCCGGACGAATTGCACGGGGTTCCCCGATTGCCTTGATTTCAAACGCAGTTGGGGCAAAGGGGGTGGACGACCGAGCCCGGCGGTAGCAGGGTGTGCCCCGGAATACGCGGCCACAGCGCACGGCACGGCACCCGTCCCCGAGTCCTCGACTCCGTTCGGGCAGGGGAGACCTCAGCGACCCAAGGGAGCGGTGAAGCGATGACCGACCAGGTAGAGCCGGCAGGGGGCCCGGGAGCCAGTGGCCCCGGACCCGACGGGGCAGGATTCACCTACCGCGCGTCCGAGCAGGAGCTGATCGTCGTCGCCCGGCCCGAGGCCCGGCTGCGCGCCGGGACGGAGGGCGTCCGTTCGGCGGCGGGCTCCGACGTATCAGCCCTGAACATGTTCCTCACCGATGAACAGCTGGCCCTGGAGCCGCTGTTCGGCAACGAGGAGCGGCTCCTGCCCACGGGCCGGCAGCCCGGCGAACCGTACGGCGGCGACGGCAGCAGCGGCGGCGACGTGCCCGATCTCGCGCTCTTCTACCGCGTGCGCGGCGGCGAGAGCAGGGCGCAGGAGCTGCGCTCGCGGATCGCGGCGCTGCCGGGGATCGACACGGCGTACGTCAAGCCCGGCGCCGTACCGGCGACGCTCGGCTCGACCGACCGGCCGCAGACCCCGCTCCAGGGTCAGCCGGGCCCGTCCGGTTCGCCCGACGCGGGCGAATCCGGGCGCCGCAAGGAGGGCGCCCCCGTCACCCCCGACTTCACCGGCCGCCAGGGCTATCTGCGCCCGGCGCCGGAGGGCGTCGACGCGTACTGGGCGTGGCAGCGGCTCGGCGGTTCGGGCGAGGGCATCACGGTGATCGACATCGAGGGCGCCTGGCAGCTCAGCCACGAGGACCTGACGGGCAAGCTCGCCGGTGTCGTCGTCGGCACGCCCATCCAGGACGTGGCCTGGCGCAACCACGGCACCGCGGTGATCGGAGTGATCGGCGGCGACCGCAACCACGTGGGCATCACCGGCATCGCGCCCGAGGCCATGACCGCGACGGCCTCCTTCCAGCCCCTGGGCACCGCGGCCACGATCCACGCGGCGGCGCAGCGGCTCGGCCCCGGTGACATCGTGCTGATCGAACTGCACCGGCCGGGCCCGCGGTTCGAGTTCGAGCCGCGCGACGACCAGCGGGGGTACATCGCCCTGGAGTGGTGGCCGGACGACTACGCGGCGATCCGGTACGCCACCGCGAAGGGCGTCATCGTCGTCCAGGCGGCGGGCAACGGCGCGGAGTCCCTGGACGACGCGGTGTACGAGCGCAGGCCCGACGAGTTCCCCGCGGGGTGGCGCAACCCCTTCAACCCCTCCAACCGGCCTTCGCGCGCCGTCCTGGTCGGCGCGGGCGCACCGCCGCCCGGCACCCACGGCCGCGATCACGGGCCGGACCGCTCGCGCCTGGGGTTCTCCAACTACGGCGCCCGCGTGGACGCGCAAGGCTGGGGCCGCGAGACGACCACGACCGGCGGCTCCTGGAACCAGCCGGGCGACCTCCAGGGCGGCCCGGACGAGATCGCCTGGTACACGGACACGTTCTCCGGCACCTCGTCCGCTTCCCCCGTCGTCGTCGGCGCCCTGGCGTGCCTGCAGGGGATGCTGAAGGCCGCGGGCCAGCAGCTGATGACGCCTGACCGGGCGCGTGCGGTGCTGCGCTCGACGGGCTCGCCGCAGCAGGACGCTCCGGGCCGCCCGGCATCCCAGCGGATCGGCAACCGCCCCGACATCAGGTCGGCGGTCACGAATCTGCTGCCGTCGGCGGTGGGCTCGGGCCGGGCCGAGCGCTACTGGGACGAGCTGATCCCCTATCCCCCCGAACTCCCGCCGCGCCTGAGGCTGTTCGTCGCGGGAGAGTGGCGCAACCTGAACGACCCGTCCCCCGACATCCGCCAGGCGGTGCGTGCCGCCTTCGCGGGAGGACACCCCGACGTACGCGTCTGGTTCTCGGACGACGAGATCGTCGGCCTGGTCGTCGCGGGCTGAGGAGCCCGTGTGACACCGGAGCACCACGTGCATTGCTGAAGCACCACAACCATTGAGGGAAGGTGGCATCCGCATGAGCACCACCCCGCACATGAGTCCCATGCAGCAGCAAGGCCAGCAGTACGGACCGCAGCAGCAGTTCAGCCCCGGGCAGGGGCAGCAGCAGGGGCAGCAGCAGGGCCCGAGCACCGCGCCGCCGCAGCAGTCCGGCCAGCAACAGCAGTACCAGCAGCAGCCGTTCGGCCAGCAGCCCTACGGACAGCGCCAGTTCGCCCCGCAGGGCATGCGCGGCGTGCAGGGAACGCAGGGGATGCAGGGGATGCAGGGCATGCAAGGGGCCCAGGGCATGCAGCAGCCGGTCCCGCCGCACCTCCAGCAGCAGCTCCAGCAGCTCGGCCAGCAGCAGCCCTACCAGCAGCTGCTCCAGCAGCTCGGCCAGGAGAGCGTCCCGCAGGCGCAGGCACCGGAGATCTCCACACAGGCGGTCTCGTCGGGCATCGCCGTGTCGTTCTGGGACGTCATCCAGCCCCTGCCGGGCCAGTCGGTGGTCCTCTACCTGCTGATCGACAACACCTGGAAGGCGTTCATCAACCCGAGTCAGCAGACCCACGACGCGGTCCAGGAAGCCTTCGCCTACGGCCAGCAGGTGATCGGCTACTACGACACCACCAACCCGTCCTATCTCGTGGCCATCGTGATCACGCCGAAGTGACGTACTGCTGAGTGACACACGGCTCAAGTGGCGTACAGGTGGCGGCACATACGGCGGCGCCGGGCGGAGTCCTTCCCGCCCGGCGCCGCTCCCTGCCGGTGACCGGCTACGCGCAGCTGAACTTCGCCGCCGCCCAGTCCCCGTGGTCCCCGCTCTTGGAGCCGTTGGTATCAGTCACCTTCAGCTCCACGTGCCGGGCGCCGCTCACGTCGACGTCCACCGGGACGGTCGCCGAAGCGCCCGTCACCTTGGGCGAGGTCCACAGCACCTTGCCGTCGGCCTCGACGGAGAAGGCCACCTCTCCGTAGCCGTTGATCTCGTCGTCGATGCCCACGTCGGCGGTGAACCGCCCGCACTTGCCGCCCGTGTAGACCTCGATGACGGAGTCGGCGTGGGTGCCGATCCCCTTCTCGTACGTCTTGCCCGCGAGGGTCAGCGTGTGGCCGTCCCCGGCGCCCGACTCGCCGTTGCTGCGGTCGCGTTCGGCGGGACCGTAGCCGTTGGTGGACTTCAGCCACACCAGGTCGCTGGCCCAGGCGTCGGCCGAGGGCGCCGGTGGCATGACGTCGACCGCGATCCGCTGGGTGGCGGTGCGGTCCTGGCCCGCCGCGCGGTAGTGGGCCGTCGCGGTGAGCGGCTGTTCGCCGGGGTCGGCGCCCTTGGGCGGAGTGACGGCGACGTCGACGCGGCGCGTGGTGCCCGCCGGGACGCGGTCGGCGTGGGCGGTGCCCGCGGTCCAGCCCTCGGGCACGTCCAGGGTGACGTCGACGCCGGTGGCGTCCCGCTTGCCCGCGGTGACGTCGACGGCGACCTTGCCCGCCGCACCCGCGCCGAGTTCCTGACCGGCGGGGGCGCTCACCGAGGCGGCCGCGCCGGGCACGGCACCGCCGACCGCGCTGGTGTCGTCGAGCTCAAGATCGAAGGCGCGGTCCGTGCGGAGCGCCGCCGTCTTCACCTTCACGACACCACCCCGGTCGTCCCGGTCGTAGAACCAGCCCTGCGCGGCCTTCTCGTACGCCTCCTTCGAGGTGAGCCGGGGCAGCCTGTCACCGCCCAGCTCAACGCGGCTGGGCGCGTCACCGGTGTGCAGCGTGAAGGCGTAGGGCCGCTTGGTCTGCTTGCCGCTGAACTCCCCCTTGCTCGCGCCGATCCGCACCCGTACGTCGCCCGCGCCGGAGCGGGGCGCCTCCACGTCGGCACGCTGGGTGGCGTACTTGCCGTCGCGGTGCTGCCGGGTCACGCCGTCGTCCTCGTACAGCTCGAAGGAGGACTCCCCCTGCGGGTAGATGTCCCAGGCGAGCGGCGAGGTGGCGGTGCGGTCCTTGTAGGACCTGATGCCGGGCCACATCGGCACGCTGGCGCCGCCCTTGACGAAGAGCGGCAGGGTGTCGAGGGGCGCGCTGTAGTGGTCGACGGTCGTCGGCCCCTGGTACGTACGGCCGCTCCAGTAGTCGGTCCACGTGCCCTTGGGGAGGTAGATGCCGTCCCGGACGGTCGTGTCCTTGTAGACGGGCGCGACGAGGAAGTCCTCGCCCGCCAGGAACTCGTACTTCGCCGCGTCGGTGGCTGCCTTCGGGTCGTCGGGGTATTCGAGGGCCAGCGGGCGCGTGGCGCCGACGCCCGTCCTGGTCGCTTCCTGGCCGTACGAGTAGAAGTAGGGCAGCAGCGATTCGTGGAGCTTGAGGTACTTGCGGTTGATGGAGGTGTAGGGCTCGCCGTATCGGAAGGGCTGCTTGTCGTTGGCGGCCCAGCCGTCCATCGTCATCGTGACCGGCAGGAACGACTTCCACTGCAGGTCACGCGCGTACGTCTTGGCGCTGCCGCCGAAGATGCCGTCCACGTCGCCGGTCGTGTAGGCCATGCCGGACATGGTCGCGCCCGCGTAGGTCGGGATCTGCCAGCGGATGTACTCCCAGCTGCCGCTCTGGTCGCCGGACCACTGCACCCCGCAGCGCTGGGCGCCCGACCAGCTCTCCGGGGCCCAGGTGAAGCCGCGGGCGTCGCTGTTGTCCTCGATGCCCTTGTACGCGTCCTTGCAGCCGTCGAGCGCCTTCTTGTAGCCGTCGCCGACCCAGGCCACATCGAGCTTGGCGACGCGCTGGCCCGCCTTGACCTGGTCGGCGATCTTGTCGATGCCGTCCTCGGTCCACAGGCCCATCTGCATGTCGCGGTCCTGGAGGCCCTTGGCGGTCTCGGCGAGGTCTTCGTATCCGCAGCCGTAGCCGTCGTTGACGAGCATCCAGCCGTTGGGCATGTCGTGCTTCAGATACTCGTCGGCGACCTTCAGGGAGTCCAGGGTGTGCCGTTCGCCCTGGTTGGCGTTGTGGAGGTAGCAGTCGGCGTCGCCGATCTCCAGGCCGTAGACGGGCGGCAGGAAGGGCTTCCCGGTGAGCTTCGTGTACTGCCCTATGACTCCCTTGACGTCCTTGGCGCCGTCACCCGCGAAGTAGTAGGCGTCGAAGCGCTGTTCCTTGGCGCTGGCCGTCACCGGCTCGGCGAAGTCATAGGTGTTGGGGGCGTAGGTGTTGCGGAAGACTCCGTAGCCCTGCGAAGACACGTAGAACGGCACGGAGTTGGGGTGGCCGCCGTCGTCCCAGTTGTAGTCGACGCTCACCTCGACCTTCTTGCCCCGGTGCGAGGTGTTGCCCCGCCCGTTCTGCATCCCGGCGCCGTAGTACTGCTCGTCGGCGCCACGGGCCAGGCTCTGGGTGGTGGCGTCCTTGGTCCAGCTCAGGCCCTCGGACTCGGCCCAGACCTGGGTGCCGTCGGAGCGGTAGAGGGCGAAACGCAGGGGCGACTTGTAGGCGCGCAGGGTCACCTTGGAGGTGCTCAGTTCGTAACGGTCGCCCTTGTCGGCCCACTTGGTGCGCGGCGGGTCGCCCTGCGGCAGGACGATGTCCTTGCCCGTCGGGTCGGTGAACTCACCCTCGGGGGCGAGTTCGAGCCGGAACGTCTGCTGTGAGACAAAACTGACGCGGGCCACGGCCTTGCCCGCGGTGAGGCGGTAGACGGAGCCGTCGGCGGCGAAGTCCGTGACGTCCCCGACGGTGGTCGCGGGTTCATCGGCGGCCTGCGCGGCGCCGCCACCGGGACCGGCGAACACGGCGAGGAGGCCGAACAGGGCGGCGACGACGGCCGCCCGTCTGGAGCGGGTGGGTGATCTCATGGCCCGGTGTCTAGCGCCCCGGAGGGTGTGGAGGCCATGGACTTTGCCGAGCCGCTGCTGGACTCCTCGAAACGGAGTCCGGCGGCGGCCCGGCGAACGGGTCCTACAGGGCGACGCCGAGCAGCGCGTCCACGGCACGGGACACGACGCCGGGGGCGCCCTCTTCCGTGCCGCCATCGGCGGCCTGGCGGGCGGCCCAGGCGTCGACCGCGGCGAGCGCGGCCGGAGAGTCCAGGTCGTTGGCCAGGGCTTCGCGCATCTGCTCTACCACGGCGTCGGCGGAGGGTCCGTCGGGGCGCGAGACGGCGGCACGCCACCGGCCCAGGCGCTCCACGGCCTCGGTCAGGACGGAGTCGGTCCACTCCCAGTCGGCGCGGTAGTGGTTCGCCAGGAGCGCGAGGCGGATGGCGGCCGGGTCGGTCCCGTCCCGCCGCAGCTTCGACACGAAGACGAGGTTGCCCTTGGACTTCGACATCTTCGCGCCGTCCAGGCCGACCATGCCCGCGTGCACGTACGCCTTGGCGAAGGGGTGCTCGCCGGTGAGCGCCTGGGCGTGCGAGGCGCCCATCTCGTGGTGCGGGAAGGCGAGGTCGGACCCGCCGCCCTGCACGTCGAAGCCCATGCCCAGGTGGTCAAGGGCGATGGCCACGCACTCGATGTGCCAGCCGGGCCGGCCGCGGCCCAGCGAGGCCCCGTCCCAGCTCGGCTCGCCCTCGCGGGCGGCCATCCAGAGCATCGGGTCGAGCGGGTCCTTCTTGCCCGGACGGTCCGGGTCGCCGCCCCGCTCCGCGGAGAGCAGCTTCATCGCTGCGGCGTCGAGGCCGGACACCTCACCGAAGTGCGGGTCGGACTCGACCGAGAAGTAGACGTCGCCCTCGAGCTCGTAGGCGGCGCCCATGTCCCGGAGCCGTTCGACGAGCGGCACGATGCCGGGTATCGCCTCGACGGCTCCGATGTAGTGCTGCGGCGGGAGCAGCCGCAGGGCCGTCATGTCCTCGCGGAACAGGGCGGTCTCGCCCTCGGCGAGCTCCACCCAGTCCTTGCCGTCACGGATGGCGCGTTCCAGGAGCGGGTCATCCACGTCGGTCACGTTCTGGACGTAATGAACCTGCCGCTTGTTGTCGAGCCACACGCGCTGCACGAGGTCGAACGCGTTGTAGGTCGCCGCGTGACCCATGTGGGTCGCGTCGTACGGAGTGATGCCGCAGACGTAGATACGGGCGACGGGACCGGGGTCAAGGGTGACGAGACCACCGGTCGCGGTGTCGTGGATCCGGAGGTCGCGGCCCTTGCCAGGCAGGGCGGGGACCTCAGAAGCGGGCCAGGCATGCATGCCATGAGCCTAACCGGACGGAGCGTCCGTATACGAGTGGGGGCTGGCGGGGCACCTTGATCCGGGAATCACTGCAGAGCAGCCGCTCCCCTGGTGGGCAGGCGTTCCGCCCGCCCAAACGTGGGGGACGACACCATCGCCGCAGGGCCGCGCCTACACCGGCGGCCACGGAATCGCGGGCCACTCCCCGCCGGGCACGGGATGCTTCCCGGACGCCAGCAGGGCGTCCACGCGGGCGCGCACCGCGTCCAGCTCCGCCCCGGTGATCAGCTTCCCCAGCCGGAGGCCCAGCGGCGCCTCGTCCGCCAGCGCGCCCCGCAGGGACTCAAGGACCCCGACGGCCTCGGCGGTCAGCGGCTCCCCCGCCCACCCCCACAGGAGGGTCCGCAGCTTGTCCTCGGCGTTGAAGGTGACCCCGTGGTCGATGCCGTACAGGCGGCCCGCGTCGGTCAGCAGATGGCCGCCCTTGCGGTCCGCGTTGTTGATCACCGCGTCGAGCACGGCGAGCCGCCGCAGCCGCTCGTCGTCCGCGTGCACGAGAAGCGCCGTACGCCCCTCCCCCACATCGGCGAAGCCGATCGCCTTCCAGCCCTCACCGGGCTCCGCGCCCTCGACCAGGGCCAGCAGCTCCCCACCGTCCTCGGAGGACTCCGGGTCGGTGTCCGAGCCCTCGATCCACAGCTGGCACATGCCCTCGCCGTGCGGCCCGTCCCGCAGGACCGTCGGCGGGACCAGGCCCCACCCCGTCGCCTCGGAAACCTCGTACGCGGCCACCTCGCGCTGTGCGAGCGTCCCGTCGGGGAAATCCCACAGGGGCCGCTCCCCGGCGACCGGCTTGTAGACGCAGGCGGCCTCCCGGCCCTCGTACGCGACGGAGCAGTAGAGCACCGCGTTCGAGGCCTCCCGGATCCGCCCCCGCACGGTCAGCTCACCGCGGGAGAGCAGCTCCATGGCGTCGGAGGTCACGCTCCCCGCCGGTATCCGTTCTGCCGCGGGCATACGTGTCCTTCCGGGTCGAGCGGGAGACTGCACAGCGGGCACGGCGGCCGGCCCGCGTTCACGACGTCCAGGGCGCGCCTGGCGAACGCGCGCGCCTGCACCCCGGAGAGCCGGACGCGCAGCATCGGCGGCCCGTTCTCCTCGTCCTGCAGAAGCCTTTCCTCGGCTTCCGCGAGATCCTCGTCGGACTCGGCGTCCAGCTCGACCAGAGCCTGCGCCTCGACGATCATCCGCTCCTCGTCGCCGTCCCAGGCGAGCGCCATCGTGCCGACGCGGAACTCCTCCTCGACCGGCGAGTCCAGGGGCGCGCTGTCACTGACCTCGGAGGGGGCCACCGCGGGCACGGGGGTGTTGCCGCCACTGCGGCGCACCACCTCGTCGAGCAGCTCTTCCATGCGTTCGGCGAGGGCGGCCACCTGGGTCTTCTCCAGGGCGACGCTGGTCACCCGGCCACCGGCGGAAGCCTGGAGGAAGAAGGTACGCCGTCCGGGGAGTCCGACCGTTCCGGCCACGAAGCGTTCCGGCGGGTCGTAGAGGAACACCTGACGCGACACGTCCTGTCTCCATTGGGATCGACTGCGGTTGATCATTTGCGCCTGTTCGGCGCGACGACTGCACCCTACTGCGGGTGACGATCACGGTGCTCCCGTGTCGCCCCCCACCGCCGCGTCGCTGCCCGACGGCTCCACGCGGGGCGCGAGCGACCCGAAGTCGCCGGTGTCCCCCAGGCGTACGAGGAAGGGGCGCAGCCGCGTGAAACGGATGGCGGTGACGGAACAGGGCTCCACGGAGATGCGCTGGAAGAGATCCAGATGGAGGCCGATGGCGTCCGCGACAAGGGACTTGATGATGTCGCCGTGCGAGCACATGAGGTAGACGGCGTCCGGGCCGTGGTCGCGCTCCACGCGCGCGTTCCACTCGCGTACCGCCTCGGCCGCCCGCGTCTGCATGGCGCGCATGGACTCGCCGCCGGGGAAGGCGGCAGCCGACGGATGCTGCTGTACGACCTCCATGAGCGGCTCGTCGGACAGCTCGGCGAGCTTGCGGCCCGACCAGTCGCCGTAGTGGCACTCCCCGATGCGGTCGTCGGTGTGCGCCCGCAGGTCCGGCCGGGCGGCGAGCAGCGGCGCGACGGTCTCCTGGCAGCGCTGCAGGGGGCTCGTGACGACTTCGGCGAGCGGCAGGTCCGCGAGGCGTCCGGGGAGCGCGGCGGCCTGTGCGGCGCCGCGCTCGTCCAGGGCCACGCCGGGGGTCCACCCGGCGAGCAGACCCGCGGTGTTGGCGGTGGATCGTCCGTGCCGGACGAGGATCAGCGTGGGCATGCGGGCCAGCCTAAGCCGCCGACGGGGTGCGCCCCGGGCAGAGGTTAGGAAGAATGCGCTCCGTGATCGTGGACTGCGCGATGTACCGGGACGGCCGCCGGAGCGAGTGCGAGGCGGACTTCTCCGATGCGCTCGACGAGGCGCGCGCCGCCGGTGACGCGTTCGTCTGGGTGGGCCTGCACGAACCGACGGAGGAGGAGTTCGACGAGGTCAGCAGGGAGTTCGGGCTGCATCCGCTGGCCGTGGAGGACGCCCTGAAGGCGCATCAGCGGCCCAAGCTGGAGGTGTACGACGACTCGCTGTTCGTGGTCCTGAAGCCGGTCGTCTACGAACCGGACAGCGACGCCGTCTCCTCGGGCGAGGTCATGGTCTTCATCGGCGATGCCTTCGTGGTGACGGTCCGGCACGGCGAGGGCTCGCCCCTGGGTGTCGTACGCCACCGCATGGAGGCGGACCACCAGATGCTCAAGCACGGCCCCACGTCCGTCCTGTACGCGGTCGCGGACGCCACGGTCGACCACTACCTGGACGTCGCGGGCGAGCTGCAGACCGATCTGGAGGAGCTGGAGGCGGAGGTCTTCTCGCCCGACAACGGCGGCAGCCGCAACACGGCGTCCCGGATCTACCGGTTCAAGCGGCAGATCGTCGAGTTCCGCAGGGCCACCGGACCGTTGGCGATGCCCATGATGCGCCTCTCCGGAACGGGCCCTTTCGCGCCTGACGTGCCGTTCGTGAAGGACACGGCCCAGCCGTTCTTCCGGGACGTCAGCGACCATCTGACGCGCGTGAACGACTGGGTGGACAGCCTCGACCGGCTGGTCTCCGACATCCTCTCCGCGCACCTGGCGCAGATGAGCGTGCGGCAGAACGACGACATGCGGAAGATCTCTGCGTGGGCGGCCATGGCCGCGGTCCCCACCATGATCGCGGGGGTCTACGGCATGAACTTCGACCACATGCCGGAGCTGCACTGGCTCTGGTCCTACCCGGCCGTGATCCTGCTGATGGTCGCGCTCGAGGTCTTCCTCTACCGGCTGTTCAAGCACCGCGGCTGGCTCTAGCGGGCGGCGGGTTCACGCGAATCCGGCCGCCGACGTGGCGGGTCCGCCGAGGGCGTCGCGCCGCTCGGGCGGCTTCAGGGACACCATCCGCCGCCAGCCGCCGAACCGTTCGTACCCGTAGATGGCCTGGATGCCCGAGGCGAGCGCCGCGGACTTGGGCTTCGGCCAGCCGAGGATGCGTGCCATGTGGCTCATCACGGCGATGCTCACGTCCCGGTACACGCGCGTCTCGGCCCGTGCGCACTCGTGCAGGGTGTCCAGGATCGTCCGCCCGTGTCCCGCCGCCGCCAGGCGCAGCAGTTCCTCGTGGCAGTACGCCAGGTGGTTGTCCTCGTCGCGGCAGATCATCGTGACGGCCCTGCCGACCTCGGGATGGTCCCCGAAGTACTTGGCCAGCATGTCCATCTGGTCGGAGGCGCGCTGTTCGGTGACGCGGCTGTGCGCGAGGTAGACGACGACGTCCCGCTCGGTCAGCGGCTCCTCACGGCGCAGCTTCTCGTGCGTCAGACCGATGCCCCGCTGCTCCAGGAGCATGGTGTAGTCGGTCTCGGGCGGGACCGGCACGGGATCGAGGCCGCGCTTCTTCAGCAGGGCGTTGAAGATCCGCCCGTGCTTGTCCTCGTCGGCTCCGTGCCGGGTGACCTTGGCGGTGAGGGCGCGCTGGCCCTCGGGGAGGAGCGCCGCGATGCGCGCGTTCTCCCAGCCGCCCTGGGACTCCCCGCTGGCGGCGATGGAACAGAAGAGCTGGAACGACTCGTCGTTGTCGAGGATCTCCTCGAAGACACTCCTGGCCGACAGCATCAGTGGCACCTCCATGCCCTCCACGCGAACCTCCGCAAAGAGCAAGTCAAATGCGGTGGCGCGGGCATGGCAACAGATGCCGGGGCCGGCTCCGCCAAACGAAGGACGGTTGCCCCCGGACGGGGCCGTAACCGAGGGGCGTGGTGACGCGTTGTGCCCCGTGACGGCCGTGGCGGGGAAGACCCCCGAGCCCCCACCACGGCCGCAGAACCTCTCCCTCCGGGTTACGCGAGACCAGCGCGCTCCAGCGCCTGCGTACCCGCGCGCAGGGCCGTGATCCGCTCGTCCAGCGTGAATCCGGCCGGCGCCAGCGTCAGCGTGGTGACCCCGGCAGCCGCGTAGGCCTGCATCCGCTCGGCGATGCGGTCCACGGAGCCGAGGAGCGTCGTCGAGTCGATCAGCTCGTGCGGCACCGCTGCCGCCGCGCCCGCCTTGTCACCGGCCAGGTACTTGTCCTGGATCTCGGCCGCTTCCTTCTCGTAGCCCATGCGCTGGGCGAGCTGGTTGTAGAAGTTCTGCTTGCGGCTGCCCATGCCGCCCACGTAGAGGGCGGTGTAGGGGCGGAACATGTCCGCGAGGCCCCTGATGCCGTCGCCCACCGCGAGCGGCACCGTCGGGACGACGTCGAAGCCGTCCATCGTCTTGCCCGCCTTCTCGCGCCCCGCGCGCAGGTGACGGATCGCGGTCTCCTCCAGGTGCTCGGCCGCAGGGAAGATCAGCAGGGCGCCGTCGGCGATCTCACCGGTCTGCTCCAGGTTCTTGGGGCCGATCGCGGCGACGTACAGCGGGATGTGCTCGCGCTCCGGGTGGACGGTGAGCTTGAGGGGCTTGCCCGGCCCGTCCGGCAGCGGCAGCGTCCAGTGCTCGCCCTCGTAGCTGAGGCGCTCGCGCGTCATCGCCTTGCGGACGATCTCGACGTACTCGCGGGTGCGGGCCAGCGGCTTGTCGAACTTGACGCCGTACCAGCCCTCGGAGACCTGCGGCCCCGAGACGCCCAGGCCGAGGCGGAAGCGGCCGCCGGAGAGCGAGTCGAGCGTGGCGGCCGTCATGGCGGTCATCGCGGGCTGCCGGGCCGGGATCTGGAAGATCGCGGATCCGATGTCGATGCGTTCGGTCTGTGCGGCCACCCAGGACAGCACCGTCGCGGCGTCCGAGCCGTAGGCCTCGGCGGCCCAGCAGACCGCGTAGCCGAGCTTGTCGGCCTCCTTGGCGACGGCGAGGTTGTCCGCGTCCATCCCCGCGCCCCAGTAGCCGAGGTTGATCCCGAGCTGCATGGCCGAATCCCCTTACTGAGCAGTAACGTCCCTGTGCCGGGGACTGTAGCGCGTGGCCCCGGGGACCGTCATCGGCAGGCGGGCGGGCCGAGGGTCCGGGTGGCCGGGTTCTCCACAGTCCCAGGTTTGTCCACAGCCCCTCACGCCGCTGGAGGACGGCCAGTAATCTCAGCGCCCATGGAGCAGAGGCATCTCGGCCGTACCGGCCTTCGCGTGTCCCGGATCGGACTCGGCACCCTGACCTGGGGGCACACCCAGGAGAGCGACGCCGCCGATCTGTTGAAGGTGTTCTGGGAAGCCGGCGGCAGCCTCGTCGACACAGCCGATGTGTACGGCGACGGGGAGGCGGAGTACCTGCTCGGCCGACTCATAGAACGGCTCGTGCCGCGGCGCGACCTGGTCATCGCGACCAAGGCGGGCAGCGTGCCCGATCCCGACCGCCGCTTCGACGGCTCACGGGGTCACCTCCTCTCCGCGCTCGACGCGTCCCTCGCCCGCCTGGGCACGGATTACGTGGACCTGTGGCAGCTGCACGCCTTCGACCCCAGCACGCCCCTGGACGAGACGCTCCAGGCCCTGGACATAGCCGTCAGCAGCGGCCGGGCGCGCTATGCGGGCATCTCGAACTTCTCCGGCTGGCAGCTCGCCAAGGCGGCGACGTGGCAGCTCGCCGCCCCGGGGACCCGGACCCGCCTGGCCAGCACGCAGATGGAGTACTCGCTGCTGCAGCGGGGCGTCGAACGGGAGCTGCTGCCGGCCGCGATGGATCTCGGCGTGGGGCTGCTTCCTTCGTCGCCGCTCGGCCGCGGCGTGCTCACCGGGAAGTACCGCCACTCCACCCCGGCCGACTCGCGCGGTGGCTCGGAGCACTTCGCGCCGTTCGTCGCGCCCTATCTCGACGACGCCGCGAGCCGCATCGTCGACGCGCTCGCCACGGCGGCGGACGGCCTCGCGGCCACACCGCTCCAGGTCGCTCTCGCCTGGGTGCGCGACCGCCCCGGAGTGACCGCGCCGATCGTCGGCGCGCGCAACGCGCAGCAGCTCACGGCCGCATTGTCAGTGGAGACCCTTAGTCTTCCTGACGAGATCTGCCAGGCGCTCGACGACGTGTCGGCGCCCGTGCACCGTTACCCCGATCAGGACTGGAGCACGCTGTGAGTACGGAGCCGGAAACCGCTGCCGCGGAGGAAGCGGAGGCTGCCGCCCCGGAGGAAACCGGGCCGCAGGCACCGGAGGCCGAGCACGCCACCGACACCGCCACAGCCGCCACCGCCCCTGACGGATCGTCCGAAGCGGCGGGCTCCGCCGATCCTGAGGCGGCCGATCCGGATGCCACCGGGCCTGACGCCGCCGTGGAAGGCGAAGCTGCTGTCGCCGAGAGCAAGGAGCTGTCGGAGACCGAGGCGGAGATCGCTGCCCAGCGAGAGCTTCAGGAGCGGATCGCCGAGCGGAAGGCCGCCAAGCAGGGGCCGGTGGACGCCGGGGCCAAGCTCAGCGGCACGGCCGCCGATCTGCTGGCCGCCGTGCGCGCGGTGGAGAGCGGCGAGAAGCCGGTCGTCAGCGCCTTCAGCGAGCCCGAACCCGCGCCCCGCAGGGCCGTGCGGGAGCCTGTGCGACAGCCTCAGCCCGTCGCGGCGCCCACCTCGGGCGGCCCAGGCGACGAAGCCGTGGAAGCGGTCCGTGCCGTGCTCACCGACGGAGGCGCACCCGCCACCCTGGCCGCGCGCGCGGCCGCGGTGCTCGGCGAGGGCGCGGACATCCAACTGCGCGAAGATCCCTGGCAGTTGCTGCGGGTCGGTGGCGTGCGCACGGAGCAGGCCGACGGATTCGCGCGGGCGCTGCTCGGCGCGGAGTGCGGGCCCGACGACGAGCGCAGGGGACGCGCGATCACCACCTGGCTCCTTGAGCAGGCGGCCGTCGCGGGCCATACGGCCCTGGACGCGGCGGCGCTCACCACCGCGCTCGGGCAGCGCGCCGTGCCCGATCCGGACGCGGCGGTGCAGAGCGCCATCGCGGAGGGCGACATCCTGGTCTTCCAGGACGCCATCGAGACGCCGGGCGCACCGGCCCCCGCGGCCCCCGTGCAGGAAGACGGCGACGGCGAGGGCGAGGAGACCGAGCAGCCGGTCCGCGTCCTGGTCGGCCTCGAGCAGTACGCCCTCGCGGAGGAAAGCCTCGCCGACGGGCTCGCCCGGGTGATCAATTCCCTGCCCAAGGAAGAGGGTTCGGTCCCGCGGGCCGCCGACTGGGAGTCCGCGGCGGGCGAGTCCTCGGGTTCCACCGCCGAGCTGATCCGCGCGGTGGCCGGTCACGGTCTCGTCCTGCACACCGGCGGCGAGGCGGCCCGCGCCGAGCCCGCCGCGCTGGTGAGGGCCGCGGCCGCTCTCGGCCTGCGGGCCTGGGCGGCCACGCACAGCTCCGCGGGACGCCGACGCGTCGCCGGGCTCGTCGGCGCCGACGCGGACGGGGCGGGCGCCGCGACCGTGGCGGGGCTGCTCTCCGGTGCGGAGGGCCCCGGACGGGACAGGGACGGCGCACTCGACCTGGACCTCCTGGTGGTCCTGGACGCGCCGCAGCTGGACGTGGAGACCGCCGCGATGCTGGTGGAGTCACTCCCTGACGGCGCCCGCCTGGTGCTCAGCGGCGATCCGGGAGTGCTGTGGTCGGCGGGCCCCGGCCGGGTCTTCGCGGACCTCACCGCGGCGCGCTGCTGCCCCCAGGTCGTCTCCCGCGTCCCCGACCCCGGGCCCATCGGGGAGCTGGTCTCCGGCATCGGCATCGGCGAGCTGAACCAGGTCGAGGCGCCGGGCAAGGAAGTCGTGATCGTCCCGGTCCGCGACGCGGGCGAGGCGGTCCACCGGACGGTGCAGCTCGTGGCGGACTCGGTGCCCCGGGCGATCGGGGTGCCACCGGAGGACACCCAGGTGATCACTCCGGGGCACGGCGGCGCCGCGGGCACCCGCGCCTTGAACACCGCGCTCAAGGAGCGGTTGAACCCCGGCCCCGGCCGGTTCGGCGGCTTCGACCCCGGCGACCGCGTCGCCCACGTACCGGCGCCCGGACGCACGATCCTGGGCCGGGTGCTGCGCGCCGACGCGGAGGGGCTGCACCTGGAGTGTGACGGCGCCCCCGTCGTCGTACCGAAGGAGCAGGTGGAGCAGATGGTGCGGCACGCCTGGGCGCTCACCGCACACCAGGCCGTCGGCCTGAGCTGGCCCGCGGCGGTCGTGGTGCTGCCCGGCGACGCGGCAGCGGCCCTGAGCAGGCCGTGGGTCTACACCGCGTTCAGCCGCGGCGAGCGGCACCTGTCGGTGGTCCAGGGCGCGGAGCAGGCGCTGCCGCGCGCGGTGGCGGAGATCCCCGCGAAGGCCCGTACGACGCGCCTGCAGACCCTGCTGCGCCCCCAGGTGCCCGCCACGGCGTGAGCCGGGCAGCCGGACGCACACGAGCGGCGGGGCGCAGCCGCGACGGCTGCGCCCCGCAGGTCAGCGATCCGCGTCCAGCGGCCTTCGGTGGTCGTTGACGTCGGCGATGTCGGCGATGTCGGCGTCGTCCGCTTCGTCGAGCTCGTCGAGCTCCTCCAGCACCGCCACGGCGTCCGGATCCGCATGGACATGGACGTCGGGGTCGATGCCGTCGTCGTCCGGCTCGTCGTCGAAGACCGCGCTGACGTCGAAGCGGCACACGACCCGGTGCGGGTCCGCCTGGTCGAAGGGGGCGTCGAGCCACTCCCCCGGCTCGGCGGGCTCGTCCGCCGCGGTGACCCAGAGCGTGGAGTCGCCCTCCTCCAGGCCGAACTCCTTGTGCCGGGAGGCGATCTCGTCCGGCTCGAACTCACCGAAGAGGACGCCGAGCGCGGCATGCACACTGCTGCCCGCCGCCGCGGCGGCGGGACTCTCGCCCGCCGTTCCCTCGTCGAGGTCCGCGACCCGCTGGGCCTGCGCGAGGAGCCGCTGCGGCTCCGCGACGGCGTAGTCCCTGCGGATCAGCACGCTGAGCGCGTTCGCCTCCTCCGGGCCCTGGTACGGCGGCAGCACGTCGCTGTCCGAGCCGGGGATCTCGAAGGGGGTGACCTCGTCATAGCGGTCGTAGAGAAGCTCGTCGTACTCCTCGGCCGCGGCGGCCAGCTCGTTGAACGCTTCGTAGACGGCCGGGTCGTCCTCACCCGACCTGCGTTCGACCGCGGCAAGGTGACGGTCGAGCGCGGTCTTGACCGCCTCGGCGGCGGCGCGTACCTCGGCAGCGGTGGGCTGCGCAGCATCAGACATAGTGCAGACGCTATCCGTACCGGGCCCGTACTTGCACAATAGATGCGATGCCGGAATACGAATTTGTCGACGTGTATGTCCCACGCGGGGTCACCCGCAAGGAAGCAACGCGCCTGCTGACGGACCACGCGGAGTACGGACACTGGGAGTTGGACCGTCTGAGCCTGCACGCTGACGGCAGCCGCAGGGTGCGGCTGAAGCGGCGGATCATCCGCCAGCTGCGGGCCACTTGGTGAGGTGAGAACGGGAAGGGAGGGTGCCCCGACCAGGCGGGACACCCTCCGTTCCTACCGATCAAGCGGTGCCGCGCACGCTGATCAGGCGGCCGACCGGGTCCTTCGGTACAGCACCGTGCCCGCGAGCAGCATGCCCGCGCCCACCGGCAGCACGACGCCCATCGGCAGTTCGCTCCCCGTCTGGGCCAGCGACTCCGAGCCCTTGGGCTGCGCGACACTCTGCGCCCCCGGCTCGTTCGGCATCGCCCTGTCGTCCACCGGCTTCTCACCCGGCGTACCGGGCTTCCCCGGCTGCTCGGGGTGGACCGGATTACCAGGTTCACCCGGTTTGCCCGGCTCGCCCGGCTTGCCCGGCGTCTCGGGCTGCCCCGGGCCGCCCGGCGGCTGCTCCGGCTTCGTGGGCGGCTTCCCGCCGCCCGGCGGCACGCCGCCCGATTCGTTGGCGCATTCGTTTCCGGCGGTCGCGTTGCCGAGTCCGCCGATGGTGACGCTGTTGCCGCAGACGTTCACCGGCGCGTCGACCGGGAGCTGGACGTCATTGCCCGAGGCGACGCCGGGCGAGTCACTGGTGTGCCCGTCCGCCGCGGCCCCGCCGCCCGAGGGCTTGTGCGAGCCGCTGCCGCCGTGGTGGGAGGTGTTGGCACAGTGGTTGCCGGCCGTGGGGTTGAGCACCCCGACGACGTTGACGCTGTTGCCGCAGACGTTCACCGGTACGTCGACCGGCAACTGCACCGAGTTGCCGGACAGCACGCCCGGAGAATTCGACGCACCCCCGTGGGCGCCGGAGTCGGCTTGCGCGTATCCACCGCTGATGGCGAGCACGCCTGTCGCGGCCGCCACCGTGATCAGGCCTTTACGAGTGACCTGTCGCATAGGTTTTCCCTGCCTTATGACCTTCAGGAATGCGTACGCGCCTCGGGGCGCGCACACGGAATGCCCGAAGGCCCCGGAGTGCATGGCTCGCACTCCGGGGCCGACAGGCTCAGACCCTCGTGGGGTGAGGCACAACAACGTCAGACGTTGGCGCAGGTGTTGCCGAAGGCGGGGTTCAGCAGCCCGATCACGGAGACCGTGTTGCCACAGACGTTCACCGGCACGTGGATGGGCGCCTGAACGACATTGCCCGAGAGCACGCCGGGGGAGTTCACGGCGGCACCCTGGGCACCGGCGTCGGCAGCAGCGATACCCGCACCCGCGAGCACGAGACCACCAGTGGCAGCCGCAGCAGCGACGACCTTCTTGATCATTGTTCCTCCTTGTTGGCAATGCGATCCCAGCCGCGGACCGCACCACCTGTAACGAGGAGGAGGTAATGGGGCTACGAGCGTATGGTCCCTTTCACTCTTTTCAGTCAAGTACGCACGCGCTGACGATTATTGGAGTTTCGTTTCAGCACGCATTTGCGGCACGAACGGCGCACGGAGGGGCGTACGGACCGGCGTTCAGGACGCGTCGATGAACCGGTCGAGCACGCGCACGCCGAACTTCAGGCCGTCCACCGGCACCCGCTCGTCCACACCGTGGAACATGCCCGCGAAGTCCAGCTCCGGCGGCAGCTTCAGCGGCGCGAAGCCGAAGCCGCGGATGCCGAGGTCGTCGAAGGACTTGGCGTCGGTGCCCGCGGAGAGCATGTACGGCACGGCGCGGGCGATCGGGTCCTCGGCCTGCAGCGCCGTCTGCATGGCGTCGACGAGCGCGCCGTCGAAGGTGGTCTCCAGGGCCTTGTCCGCGTGCACGTCCGTCCGCTTGACGTTCGGGCCGAGGATGCGGTCCAGGTCGGCGAGGAACTCCTCCTCGTACCCCGGCAGGAAGCGGCCGTCGACGTGCGCCGTCGCCTGCCCCGGGATGACGTTGACCTTGTAGCCCGCACCCAGCTGGGTCGGGTTGGCGGTGTTCTTCAGCGAGGCACCGATGAGCTTGGCGATGCCGCCGAGCTTGGCGAGCGTCGCGTCCATGTTCTCGGGGTCGAGCTCGGTGCCGAGGGCGTCGCCGAGCTCGTCCAGGAAGTGCCGCAGGGTCTTGGTCACCCGTACCGGGAACTCGTGCCGCCCCAACCGGCCGACGGCCTCGGACAGTTCGGTGATGGCGTTGTCCTTGTGGATCATCGAACCGTGACCGGCGGTGCCGTCCACGGTCAGCTTCATCCAGTGCATGCCCTTCTGGGCCGTCTCGATGAGGTAGAGCCGCAGGTCCTCGTTGACCTGGTAGGAGAAGCCGCCGACCTCGCTGATGGCCTCCGTGACGCCCTCGAAGAGCTCCGGGTGGTTGTCGACGAGGTAGCGCGCGCCGTACGTGCCGCCGGCCTCCTCGTCGGCCATGAACGAGAGCACGATGTCGCGCGGGGGCTTGCGGCCGGTGCGCATGCGCTCGCGGACGACCGCGAGGGTCATCGCGTCCATGTCCTTCATGTCGACGGCGCCACGGCCCCACACACAGCCGTCCGCGATCTCCCCGGAGAAGGGGTGGTGCGTCCAGTCCTGCGCGTTCGCCGGTACGACGTCGGTGTGGCCGTGGATGAGCAGCGCGGGCCGGGAGCGATCCTCGCCCTCGATGCGGGCCACCGTGGAGGCCCGTCCGGGATGCGACTCGAAGATCTGCGGTTCGAGCCCCACCTCGGCGAGCTTCTCCGCGATGTACTCGGCGGCCTTGCGCTCACCCGGCCCCGAGTGGTCGCCGTAGTTGCTCGTGTCCATGCGGATCAGATCGCGGCAGAGATCGACGACCTCGTCCTCACCGGTGACGGGCCGCGACCGGTCCGCCTCGCCCGCCCTGTCGGCCCTGCTCGGCTCGCTCACGATGGTTCCTCCCGCTATCGCTGCTGGTGGTCCTCCTCATCCTCCCGCGTCCACCCTCCGACACCCAAGGCCGGGCACCCGCCGTCATACGCCGTTCACGCTCCTGACCTGTGTGATCAGAGGCCCCCGAATGTTTGCTATGGTTTTCCACGTCGCCGCGGGAAACCGCGACAGACCACCGGTCCGGGTGGCGGAATGGCAGACGCGCTAGCTTGAGGTGCTAGTGCCCTTTATCGGGCGTGGGGGTTCAAGTCCCCCCTCGGACACAGAGGTAACAGAGACAGACCGCGAGGAGCGGGCCGGGATTCCCGGCCCGCTCCTCGCGCGTTGTGCCGGGTTCACGTCTCGCCGTCCCACAGGCCGCCGTGGCGGCGGTGTGCCGGGGTGAGGCCCTGCGTGAAGTACTTGTCGTAGTACGCGCTCTCCACGTGGTGGGCCTGCAGCCAGATTCCGGGGACGTGGATCGCGTCCGTGTGCGCGGGGAAGCGGCGGTGCGTCCGGAGGATGTACGTGCAGATGTCACGGGCGCACTCGATCACCCGCTCCTCGTACTCGCTCGCCTCGGCGAGGTAGCGCTGGCCGTAGTCCTCGCGGTAGATGCGGGTGAACACGTCCTTGTCGCCGTAGACGCCGCCGGGGCCGAACTTCTCGCGGATGACGGTGTCCACCGCGTCGGACATCGACGCGAACGCGGGCGGGCACATGGCGGAGATCAGCTGTTCGCCGCCGGGGCCCTTGAGGCCCACCGGGTGCGAGCGCACGTTCGCGTACTTGGGGAGCGGGATGTGCCAGCGCCACACGTCGGCCGGGCGCCAGCGCGGGGTGACGAAGGTGAAGCCGAGCATCCTGCCGTAGGCGCGGGAGAACTTCGGGTCGCCCAGGGCGATCTGCGGGTTGATGGACGCGTGGATCCAGGCGCCGAGGCCCATCGCCTCCGCCACCAGCATCAGGTTCTGGAGCAGCAGGTCCGCCTCGATCTGGGTGCGGAGCGGGCCGAGCGCACCCAGGGGCAGCTTCAGCTTCTCGTTCAGGAACCCGTTCTTGATCCACTTCTTGACGCCCGCGGGGCGGTAGAAGTTCCGGTCGTCCACCAGCGTGGGCCGTGCCCCGTCCGGCTGCGTGAGCAGGTACATCAGGGCGTTGATGTACTGGTGGGAGAGGTCCACCACCGGGAACAGGAGCGTCGTGCCCGGCAGGTTGGACAGGAAGCGGTTCGAGTCCAGGTAGGCCGGGAAGTCCCGCAGCCCTTCGGCCACGTCGAGCCGGTGGTCGAGGACCTTGACCTTGGCCTCGCGTGCGCGGGCGGTCAGCGTCGCGTCGTCGAAGGGTTCCCCGGGCGCCGGCGGCAGCTTCCTCAGGTAGTACGTGCCGGTGTCGTTGATCAGGAAGAAGTGCGTGCCCTGCGCGTTGTCGGGGCTGCCCGCCGTCCGCCCCGCCATGGTCAGGTTCGGCTTCGCCATGATCGGCTTGCCGTTCCGCGGGTCCTCGAAGGGGCGGTCGGGCATCGTGAGCCCGGTGCAGCCGGTGAGGGCGATCAGGACCGCCTCCTCCAGCTCGGTCAGCGGCTGCGGGGCGTTGTCGGAGACGTAACTCATCGAGCCCGCGGGGACGGTGGCGCCCTGGCTCACCCGGTGGGTGCGGCGGCGCCAGACCGTCTCCAGGAGGGGACGTACGAAGAGGTCGGCGAGCCCGGGGTGGTGACCGTTCGCCCGGCTGTCGGGCCCGCCGCCGTCACCCGGTGGCATCGCTGCCACCGTCCCGCGCCGGCTTGACCTGCCGCCACGGCGCGAACGCACTCGCGTTGCGGGGCAGCAGCCCGGCGAGATCCGGGGCGTGCCGCTGGATCACGGACTTCATGCCGCCCTTCTCGACCCAGTCCATGCCGAGCGGCGTGTAGATCTCGGGGCGGTAGTCGACGGTCAGGAAGCGGTCGCTCTGCAGGCGCCGGGTGGCCATCAGGATGAAGATGCGGAAGGCCGTGTCGCTGAAGCCGAAGCCGGTCGGCGGGTTCTCGGCGAACAGGCCGACCACGGTGTCGATCTCGTCGACCGAGCGGTAGACGTCCTTGAGGCGCGCGACGGTCTCGGGGTCCTGGCTCAGGTCCTCGAAGCGGCGGATGCGCGACTTGTGCAGGCCCGCGCGGAAGTCGTTGTAGCGCGGCACGCCCCGCCTGCGGGTGCGGACGAGGTCGACGACGGAGAGGTCGATGATCTCGCCGTCGCGTTCGAAGCGCTGGAGCGCACGCGGGAAGTTGTTCAGGGTGATCGCGCCGGGGTGGGCGATGCCGAACGAGTAGAGGGTGTCGGCGAGGCCCGTCTTGCGGATGGCGGCCTCGGCCGCGCCGCCCTGGATGTCCTGGAAGCCGAGGCTCTCCAGGCGCTGCCCGAAGTGGTGCTCGCGCATCTCGTAGTCGTCGGGGATCAGCGGGTGCATCCGGTAGACGGTGACGAAGTCCTCGGTGAGGGAGTACGGCGCCGCGTGGTGGTCCGGCAGTGTCTTGGGGATGCCGGTCAGCGAGTGGGCCTCCAGGAGCCACAGGCCCAGCTTGTTGAGCCACTTGTCCGGCGGGCCCTCCCAGTTGGTGTGCAGGCCGAGGTCGATGGCCTCGGTGGCGAGGATCGCCGGGGTCCACTCCACCGTGTGGATCTTGGCGATGAGGGCGGAGACCACCAGGCGTGCCGTGTGGTAGATGCTGTCCTCGCTCATCGCGGGGTACTCGCGGCGCAGCGCCGCGCAGACCGCGTTGTGTTCACGGGCGAAGAGCGTGTGCATGGCGCTGAGGCCGAGCCACCAGCTGTCGCTGAAGCCGGTGAGCGGGATGCCGTTCTGGCCGGCGGGCAGGTGGCCGTCCTCCAGGCGCAGTTCGGCGCTGCCGCCCGGCTCGCGCAGGAACTTCGCGGTGCGCTCGTCCGCGCCGTACACCTCGGAGCCGTCCCACCAGTGGGAAGCGGTGTTGGCGAAGAGGATCGGCGGCTGGTTGCCGGGGATGCCGGACAGGGGGATGCCCTCGTTCTCGGCGAAGCGCATGACGTTCTCGGGCGGGCCGCCCGGGGTGTTGTGCCAGGTGCTGCCGGGCGGCAGCGGGACCTCGACCGACTTGGTGCCCGCCGGGTAGCGGCGGTGGTTGACCCAGTCGTGGACCTGGAACTGGATCCAGGCGGCGGCCAGGATGTTGAGCGAGGTCGCGGGCACGAAGGTGTCGCGCGCCAGGAGTTGGCGGCTGACGGTGACGGGGTTCGGGGTGTCGAAGAGGTCGGGGCGGTAGTCCGGCTTGAGGTTGCGTCCGAAGGCCGCGCCCACGGCTCCCATGGAGGGCGCGGAGAGGTCGTTGTACGTCCCGTCGTACGACCGGGCGGTGCGCAGCCGCTCGTCGGCCGGGGCCGGTACGCGGACGGCCTTCGGCGGTGCCTCGTGGACGTCGGTGTCGATGAGGTTGAGGCGCCGGAGCACCTTGCGCAGGAAGACCAGGTTCAGCAGGCTCGGCTCCAACGGCAGCCTGTACCACGGCACATAGCGGTTGAGGGCGCCGAAGAACCGGCCGACCGGGATGCCGAGGACCGTGTTGCGCAGCGGCTCCCCGGTGGTGAAGCGCAGGCCCTGGCGGTGGGCGGCGCTCGCCTCGTACGCGGCCTTTCGGGCGCGGTTGAGATTGCCTAGGGGGCGGAAGTCGTCGGTCGTGTACCAGGGGTTGAAGGCGAGCTCCTCGACCCGGCCCGCGGCCGCCTGCGCCTCTGCGGTGGCCAGGTCCTGGCGTGGCACGGTGAGGCGTCCGACGGGCACCGCGGGCGTGATGGCGTCCTTCCACTCCACCGAGCCGTCCTCGATGGGTGTGCGCTGCTCGTCCACGTACCGCTGGACGCACAGGTCGAAGGCGACGTCCGACGTGACGAGGCGGTGGGCGATTTCACGGTGCAGGAAGTTGGGGTCGCGGCGCTCGGGCCTCGGCTCGGGGGCGCTGCCCACGACGGGGCGCAGGAGGTAGCGGACAGGGCCCGCTTCGCCCCAGAGGATGGCACCGCGGCTCCAGTACGTCTCCTTGGCGAGGCTGTCGACCTTGTGCCGGGTGGCGGCCTGGATGTTGCGCCGCATCCGGGTGGCGGTGGAGAGGCCGACGGCGAGCGGGAGCTTCACGAGCAGGCCGAAGGCCTTCTGCAGCGGGTTGTTCGCGCCCGCCATGGCCTTGGCGAAGGCGACGAACTCACGGGCATCGCGGGCGTGCGACACCGGGAAGTTGGTGGCGAGCAGGTCGTGGCTCTCCTCGTCGGACACCGTCACGCGTACGGCGACGCCGCGCAGATCGGCCACGGCGTCGGGCTGCCGGGTGCCGCTGGCGTTGGAGAGCCGCACGGTCGCCGCGTACTCGGCGCCGGGCCGGGCGAATCCGGTGCGCAGGGCCTCCGGCAGGTCCTCGTTGAAGGTGAGGCGGGCGTTCTCCACGCCGAGCGCGGGTTTCGCGTGCTGGGTGCGCGCGAGGGAACCGGCGCTGCTGGTGCGCATGTTCTTCGCCTGGACCTTCATCACTTCGCGGGCCAGGCGCTCGAAGAGGCGGTGCTCCGCCTCGGGGCTGCCGCCCATGTAGCGCTCGTAGGTCTGCTCGTACTGTCCGGTGTCGGCCATCAGGCGCTTCCTTCGCACGCAGGCATACGGGGCGGGTGCTGGGCCCTGGGGCCTAGGACGTTAGCGGCGATACCGGACGGCCGCAGCGCGCGTTCCCGCCTATGTGCGGGGCGCCTCCCGGGCGTCGAACACGCAGGCGGGCGGCGGTATTTGGGCCTGTCGGGCGCCCTGGGGCTGCCGTGCGGGAGGGCCCGGATGATCGTCCCGACGTCCCTCTGGGGTCTTCTCCCCCACCGGCCCCAGGAGCGGTGCGCGACGATGGCCGGTCCGTGACGGGGCCATCGGAGCGGGGCAGGGTGAGGGGCTGGGCAGCGAGCTAGTCGATGAAGGCGCCGTCGACGTACACCCAGGCCCCGTCGAGCCGCTCGAAACGGCTCCGCTCGTGCAGGGCCTCCTTGCGGCCCCCGTCGGTGTAGCGGGCCCGGAACTCGACCGTGCCGGTGGTGTGGAACGCGGTGCCGTCCGCCGTGTCCAGGATCTCCAGGCCGACCCAGCGGAGCCCCGGGTCGAATTCCACGCGCGGCGGCCTGGTGCGCGGGTGCCAGGTGCGCAGGAGGTACGCCTCGTCCTCGACGGCGAAGGCGCAGTAGCGGGAGCGCATCAGCTCCTCGGGCACGGCGGCCGTGGCCTCGCCCCGGTGCAGCCTGCCGCAGCACTTCTCGTACGGCTCGGGGTGGCCGCAGGGGCAGGACCGGGGACGGGGGGCGCGTCGGGACATGCGGACCATTGTCCCCGACGCACGTGGACCGCTGTCCCCCGCCGCTGTCCCCCCGCTACGGGGCGAGGATGTCCAGCTCGTGCAGCGCCCCCACCGCGATCTCCCGCGTCAGCTCCTCGGCGCGGGCCGCGTCGCCCTCGCGCACCGCCTCCGCGAGCCTGACGTGCAGGGTGACGGCCGCCGGGTCGGGGTCCTCGAACATGACCTGGTGGTGGGTGCGGCCCGCGAGGACCTCCGCGACGACGTCGCCCAGGCGGGCGAACATCTCGTTGCCCGACGCGTTCAGGACGATGCGGTGGAAGTTGATGTCGTGGAAGAGGTAGCCCTCGAGCTGCTGCCCGCGGGATGTGGCGACCATGCCGAGGGCGCACTCGGTGAGGGCCGCGCACTGCTCGGGGGTGGCGTGCTGGGCGGCGAGCCCGGCGGCGGCCGGTTCGATCGCCGAGCGAAGGACCGTGAGGGAGCGCAACTGGCGCGGCCGGTCGGCGCCGGCGAGGCGCCACCGGATGACCTGGGGGTCGTAGACGTTCCACTCCTCGGTGGGCCGCACGGTCACGCCGACCCGGCGGCGGGACTCGACGAGGTGCATCGACTCCAGGACCCGCACCGCTTCCCGCACGACCGAGCGTGACACCTCGAAGCGCTGGGACAGCTCGTCCGTACGCAGCACACTGCCCGGCGGGTACTCGCCGCCGGTGATGGCGGGCCCGAGGCTTTCCAGTACGCGAGCGTGCAGCCCACGGGCCTGATCGGTCATGTCGTCAGGGTATGTGGGGACCCACGGGAACAAAAAGTCAGACTTTTGTGTCACAGACTCTTGAATTCGTCAGACCTAATGGGTTTCAGTGACGTGAACGAGCCACGGGTCTCCCCCCGGCCCGTGGCTCGTGACACCGATGTCGAAGAGGACAGCGAGGCAGGACAGCGATGAGCACCCCCCACGTCGTCGTGGTGATGGGCGTGGCAGGAACCGGCAAGACAACGATCGGCCCCCTGCTCGCGGCACAGCTCGGCGTTCCGTACGCCGAGGGCGACGACTTCCACCCCCCGGCGAACATCGCCAAGATGTCGGCCGGGACCCCGCTGACCGACGACGACCGCTGGCCGTGGCTCGATGCCATCGGCGCCTGGGCCCACGGCAGGGCCGGGCTCGGCGGTGTGGTCAGCAGCTCGGCGCTGAAGCGCAGCTACCGCGACCGGCTGCGGGCCGCCGCGCCCGGCATCGTCTTCGTCCACCTCACCGGTGACCGGGCCCTCATCGAGGACCGGATGTCCCACCGGCAGGGCCATTTCATGCCGACGGCCCTGCTCGACTCCCAGTTCGCCACGCTCCAGCCGCTCGGCCCGGACGAGGCGGGCGTCGCCGTCGACGTCACCGGCGGTCCGGAAGAGATCAGCGAGCGCGCCTTCCGGGCACTGGGCGCGCTCGGCCAGTAGTAACCCGTCCCCCGCACCCCCTCCCCTGACGTACAAGGAAGACACCGTGACCAGTCTCAGCGTTGAGATGCTGGCAGCGGACGCCGTCGAGCCGATCACTTCCGCTGGCCATGCCCAGCTGGGTATCGCCGTCCTCGCGGGCATCGCCGTCATCGTCCTGCTCATCACGAAGTTCAAGCTGCACGCGTTCCTGGCCCTGACCATCGGGTCGCTCGCCCTCGGCGCCTTCGCGGGCGCACCGCTCGACAAGGCGATCACCAGCTTCACGGCGGGTCTCGGTTCGACGGTCGCGGGCGTGGGTGTGCTGATCGCGCTCGGCGCGATCCTCGGCAAGCTGCTCGCGGACTCCGGCGGCGCGGACCAGATCGTCGACACGATCCTCGCCAAGGCGGGCGGGCGCGCGATGCCGTGGGCGATGGTCCTGATCGCCTCGGTGATCGGCCTTCCGCTCTTCTTCGAGGTCGGCATCGTGCTGCTGATCCCGGTCGTCCTGATGGTCGCCAAGCGCGGCAACTACTCGCTGATGCGAATCGGCATCCCGGCGCTCGCCGGTCTGTCCGTGATGCACGGTCTCATTCCGCCGCACCCCGGCCCGCTGGTCGCGATCGACGCGGTGGACGCGAACCTGGGCGTCACCCTCGCCCTCGGTGTGCTCGTCGCCATCCCCACGGTGATCATCGCCGGTCCCGTCTTCTCGAAGTACGCGGCGAAGTGGGTGGACGTCCCGGCCCCCGAGAAGATGATGCCGCAGCGTCCTTCGGAGGACCTGGAGAAGCGTCCCGGCTTCGGCGTGACGATCGCGACCGTGCTGCTGCCCGTCGTGATGATGCTGGCCAAGGCCCTGGTCGACATCATCGTGGACAACCCGGACCACACGGTGCAGCGCGTCTTCGACGTCATCGGCTCACCGCTGATCGCGCTGCTCACCGCGGTGATCGTGGGCATGTTCACGCTGGGCCGCGCGGCCGGCTTCACGAAGGACCGCCTCTCGACCACCGTCGAGAAGTCGCTCGCGCCGATCGCCGGTGTGCTGATGATCGTGGGTGCGGGTGGCGGCTTCAAGCAGACCCTCATCGACTCGGGTGTCGGTCAGATGGTCCTCGACATCTCCAAGGACTGGTCGATCCCGGCGCTGCTCCTCGCGTGGCTGATCGCCGTGGTGATCCGCCTCGCCACGGGGTCGGCGACGGTGGCCACCATCTCGGCCGCGGGGCTCGTCGCTCCGCTGGCCGCGGACATGTCCACCGCGCACACGGCGCTGCTCGTGCTCGCCATCGGTGCGGGGTCGCTGTTCTTCTCGCACGTGAACGACGCGGGGTTCTGGCTGGTGAAGGAGTACTTCGGGTTGAGCGTGGGGCAGACGATCAAGACGTGGTCCGTGATGGAGACGATCATCTCCGTCGTCGCGGGCGGGCTGGTGCTGTTGCTGTCGCTTGTGATTTAGCCGGCCGGGGGCCTTGGCTGCCCTCATCACCGGCTTCGCCGAGTTCGTCCTCAGACGCCGGACGGGCTGGAAGTATCCGGCCGGGCTGGACACTTCCAGCCCGGCCGGCTTTTTGCGTCTACTTCCGCCACAGCGGATGCTCCCGTTCCGCCCACTCCGGGTCCACCGAGCCGGTCCGCATTCCCCGCCTCGCCTCCGGGTCCGCCCATGCCATCCCCACATGCCCGGCGATCACCACGCCGATTGCCAGGGCCAGCCAGTCGTGGACGAACGTGCTTCCCGTGCGCCAGGCCAGCGGGGCGAGGTGCGTGAACCACATCAGCAGGCCCGTGCCCAGCATCACCAGGACCGCCCCGGCGAGCCAGCCCGCGTACAGCTTCTGGCCCGCGTTGAACTTGCCCGCCCGCCGGGTGCGGCGCCGCAGCCAGGCCCGGTCGTACGGGCCGAAGCGGTTCAGGAGGCGCAGGTCGCCGCGGAAGGCGCGGGACGCGAGGCCCGCCAGGAAGGGGGCCGGGAGCAGCAGCCCCGACCATTCGTGGACGGTCACCACCAGCGCGCGGCGCCCCACGAGCTCGGCGAGCTGCGGAATGTACAGGCACGCCGCGGTCCCGATGCAGACCAGCATCAGGAGTGCCGTCATCCGGTGCACCCACCGCTCCGCCGGGCTGAACCTCCTGACCCGTGCGGACACTTCAGGCCGTGGGCTTGTCGTCCCTGCCATTCGAATCACCCACCCACGCGTCGACGTCGTAGCCGCGCTTCTCCCAGTAACCCGGCTCCACCTCGTCCGTGAGCGTGATCCCGGAGAGCCACTTCGCCGACTTGTAGAAGTACATGGGGGCGGCATAGAGGCGGACCGGGCCGCCGTGGCTGTGGCCCAGGTCCTTGTCCTGCATGCGCAGCGCCACCAGCATGTCCGCCCGGCGCGCCTGCTTCAGGGTCAGGCTCTCGCTGTACGCCCCGTCGAAGCACGTGAAGCGGACGGCCCGGGCGGTGGGGCGTACCCCGGCCGCGTCCAGCAGCCGGGAGAGGCGTACGCCCTCGAAGGGCGTGTCCGGCACCCGCCAGCCCGTCACGCACTGGACGTCGCGCACCATGCGGGTCTGCGGCAGGGCGCGCAGTTCGGCGAGGGAGTACGTCGTGGGGCGGTCCACCAGGCCGTCGATCTTCAGACGGTACGTGGACGCGCTCTTGTGCGGGACGGACGCGGCCACCGAGTAGTAGCGGAAGCCGCCGCCGTTCGGGAGCAGGTCCGTCAGGCCCGTGGGGTCCTTGTCGGACGCGGCGCCCAGGAAGGATTCGAGGCCCCGCTGGAGCGGGGGCGCGGCGGCCACGCCCAGGGCGCCGAGGCCGAGCATGCCCAGGACCAGACGGCGGCCGACCGGCGTGCCGCCGCCCCGGTCCTCTTCGGGCGGGTGTCGCGGGGAGGTTGTCACCCTTGGATTCGAGCACCCGCGGCCCCCGGAGTACAGGGGCCGCGGTCATCCGTCAGCGTTCCGTCATACCTGGCCGGACGGTTCCTCGGCCGCCTTCTCCAGCTGGAACGCCTCGTTGCCCAGGCCGATCCGCGCGTGCGCCTCGGGCCTGGTCGAGCGCAGGACCGCGCCGTAGACCAGGCCGATCACGGCGGCGAGCAGGATGATGCCGGGCAGCACCCAGCTGAGCGCCGAGCCGGGGCCCGCGCCGACCAGGACGTCGAAGTCCTTGACGGTGTAGCCCGCGATGACGAGCAGGCCGGCCGCGGCGAGCGCGGAGGCGGTGATGCGCCAGACCTGGGCGCGCGCGGCGCCGCGTCGTACGAAGAAGACGATGACGGCTACGGACGCGGTGGCCATCAGGAGGATGACGCCCAGGGCGCCGATGTTGCCGCCCCAGGTGAACAGGTGCAGGACCGGGGCGGTCGGGTCGCCGAACTCGCCGTCGTCGGTCACCGCGAAGGCCACCACGATCAGGACGGAGATGACCGTCTGGAGCAGGGAGCCGGTGCCGGGGGCGCCGGTCGAGGTGTTGGTCCTGCCGAACGTGGCGGGCAGCAGGCCCTCGCGGCCCATGGCGAAGGCGTACCGCGCGACCACGTTGTGGAAGGAGAGGATCGCCGCGAACATGCCGGTCACGAACAGGACGTGGAGTACGTCGGTGAAGGTGCCGCCGAGCCGGGACTCGGTGAGCCCGAAGAGCAGCCCGGCGCTCTGTTCCCGCGCGGCCGGGACGATGCCCGAGGGTCCGGCGGCGACCGTGAGCGCCCAGGAGCTGATCGCGAAGAAGATCGCGACGAAGCCCACCGCGAAGAACATCACGCGGGCGACGACGACCTGCGGGCGGCTGGTCTCCTCCGCGTACACGGGAGCCTGCTCGAAGCCGGTGAAGGCGGCGATGCAGAAGCAGAGCGAGGTGGCGACGCCCGCGCCCGTGAGGGTGTCGGGGTTGAACGCGTGCAGGGACAGGCCTTCCTTGGCCGGGTCCGCGATGGCCGCGATGTCGAAGATGACGACGAGCGCCACCTCGATGAGCAGCAGCACGCCGAGCACGCGCGCGTTCAGGTCGATCTTCAGCCAGGCGAGCACGCCGACGAGGGCGACGGTGACAAGTGCCGGTATCCACCAGGCGACTTCGACGTCGAAGTAGGTGTTGAGCAGCCCGGAGACCTCGAAGCCGAGGAGGCCGTAGAGGCCCGCCTGCAGGACGCTGTAGGCGACGAGCGCGACCAGCGAGGCGCCCGCGCCCGCGGTGCCGCCGAGGCCCCTCGATATGTACGCGTAGAAGGCGCCCGCGTTGTGGACGTGACGGCTCATCTCGGCGTACCCGAAGCTGAACAGACCGAGGACCACGCCGAGGATGAGGAAGAGCAGCGGCTGTCCGACCACGCCCATCACGCCGTATGTGGTGGGCATGACACCGGCGACGACCATGAGCGGCCCGGTCGCCGCGAGGACGGACAGGAGCAGGCCCGCCGTGCCGAGCCGGCCGGCCCGCAACGCCGTCTCCTCGCCCTTGTACGTGCTGATCCCGCTCCCGGCGGCTGTGCTCGCGGGTCTCGTGTCGCTCGTGCTGCTCGAACTGCCCGTCGCCATGGCGCGGTTGTCCTTTCGGAGTGGGCCGGTTGGTGCGGTGGGTCAGGCGGCGCCGAGCGCGGCGCTGCGCGCGGCGGTGAACGCCTTGTACGGGTCCCGGTCGGGGTACGACCAGGGGGCTCGGGTCGCGTGCCGTCCGATGCGGTGGAAGAGGGCGGCCGACTCGGCGGCCCGGCCCTCGCAGAACTTGGCGTGGGCGAGGAAGTTGAGGTCGACGCGGCAGCGCGGGTGCCTCGTGCTGCCGGGGCTCCCGGGCATCTCCCACTCCAGCCACCAGTCGAAGGCGGCCTTCATGACCTGGCGGGCCCTGCGTCCCGTCCAGTGCTGGGAGGCCGCGGGGTCGACGGGCTCGCTGCCCGCGGCGGCGAGGACGCGGTAGCGCTCGGCGTGCGCGATGACGGGCAGCACCGCCAACGGCGAATCATCGGGCGCCTGTTCAGCGGCCCACGCGGCGAAGTCGTACACCTCGTGCAGCGGGTCCTGGCCCGCTGCGGGGCGCCGCTCGGCGAGCCTGGCCACCATCAGGTGGTGGGCGTGGTGGTGCCCGGGGTGCCGGTGGCGGACCTCGTCGAAGAGCCGGACGACGTCCTCCTCGCGGCCCAGGGAACGCTCCAGGGTGAGCAGCGCGAGCCAGGGCGTGGGGTCGGCCGGCAGCAGCGCGGCCACCTCGCGGCAGGCGTCCCGCGCCTTCTCCGAGCGGCCCTTTCCGCGCAGCGCGAGGTGCACCGAGGCATAGGCGAGCAGCACCGCGGCGTCGGTGCTCTCCGGTTCGGCCATCCGCCAGTCACGGGTCCAGGCGGTGGTGGTGTGCTCCTGTGCGAGTACGTCGAACCGGTGGCCCCTGCGGTCCCAGTCGTCGCCGGTGGCGGCGAGCAGCGCGCGGACCTCGGTCCAGCGGCCCTGGGCCAGGGCGGTACGGGCGTCGACGAGTTCGGCGTCGTCGAGTGCGGGGTCGAAGGCGTAGGCCGCCCGCTTGCGGGAACGGCCCAAGGGGGGTGGGGGTGGTGACACCGCGGGACTTCCTCCCCGGCGCGGATCGCGTGCGGATGATCACGCACAGCAAAGCGGTAGGCGGCGCTCCAGTCAAGGGCCGCCTACATCCCGCTCTTCACCAACTCGTTTCAGAATCCTCAGACTTCACCCCCGACCTGCGAGGTTGCGCATCAGGACACGATTCGGACAAGCGGCGACGATCATTCCGCGATGCGGCGAACGCACCTCTCAGCTCACCGACTTGGCGGCCGCGCGGCCCGCCGTGCGCCCCGAGAAGAGGCAGCCGCCGAGGAAGGTGCCTTCGAGCGAGCGGTAACCGTGCACTCCCCCGCCGCCGAAACCGGCCGCCTCCCCGGCCGCGTACACGCCGGGAAGCGGTTCGCCGCCCTCGGTCAGGACGCGCGAGGACAGGTCGGTCTCCAGGCCGCCGAGGGTCTTGCGGGTGAGGATGTTGAGCCGCACCGCGACGAGCGGGCCCGCCTTGGGGTCGAGGATGCGGTGCGGGGCGGCGGCCCGGATGAGCCGGTCACCGAGGAACTTGCGGGCGCCGTGGATCGCGGTGACCTGGAGGTCCTTGGTGAAGGGGTTGGCGATCTCGCGGTCGCGCGCGGTGATCGTGCGGCGCAGCGCGGCCTCGTCGATGAGGGGCTCCTTGGTGAGGGCGTTCATGCCGCGCACCAGAGAGGTGAGGTCCTTCTCGACGACGAAGTCGGCGCCGTTGTCCATGAACGCCTTCACCGGGGCGGCCACGTCTGCGCGCGCCCGGTCGATGACGCCGCGCACGGACTTGCCGGTGAGGTCGGGGTTCTGCTCGGAGCCGCTGAGGGTGAACTCCTTGCCGATGATGCGCTGGTTGAGCACGAACCAGGTGTATTCGTACCCGGACTTCATGATGTGTTCGAGCGTGCCGAGGGTGTCGAAGCCGGGGAAGAGCGGCACGGGAAGCCGGTCGCCGCGCGCGTCGAGCCAGAGCGAGGAGGGGCCCGGCAGGATGCGGATGCCGTGGTTGTCCCAGATGGGGTTCCAGTTCTGGATGCCCTCGGTGTAGTGCCACATGCGGTCGCGGTTGATGAGGCGGGCGCCGGCCTCCTCGGTGATGCCGAGCATCCGCCCGTCGACGTGCGCGGGCACGCCGGAGACCATCCGCTCGGGCGGCGTGCCGAGCCGCTCGGGCCAGTTGGCGCGGACGAGGTCGTGGTTGCCGCCGATGCCGCCGGAGGTGACGATCACCGCCTGGGCCCTGAACTCGAAGGGCCCGGCGACCTCACGGCTGCTGGGCTTGCCGCGCTCGGCGGTGGAGGGTTCGAGGACCTCGCCGCTGACGGTGTCGACGCTGCCCGCGCTGCGGGAGAGCCCGGAGACCCGGTGTCGGAACTTGAGCTGGACGAGGCCGCGGGCGACGCCTTCGCGCACGCGCCGCTCGAAGGGGGCGACCAGGCCGGGGCCCGTGCCCCAGGTGATGTGGAAGCGCGGCACGGAGTTGCCGTGCCCCTGCGCGTCGTAGCCGCCGCGTTCGGCCCAGCCCACCACGGGGAAGAACCGCACGCCCTGCCCGTGCAGCCAGGAGCGCTTCTCGCCCGCCGCGAAGTCGACGTACGCCTCGGCCCACTTGCGCGGCCAGTGGTCCTCGGGGCGGTCGAAGGCGGCCGTGCCCATCCAGTCCTGGAGGGCCAGGGCGTGCGAGTCCTTGATGCGGAGCCTGCGCTGCTCCGGGGAGTCGACGAAGAAGAGCCCGCCGAAGGACCAGTGGGCCTGGCCGCCGAGCGACTGCTCGGGTTCCTGGTCGATGAGGATGACCCGGCGGCCCGCGTCGACGAGTTCCGCGGTGGCGGCGAGGCCCGAGAGGCCCGCGCCGATCACGATGACGTCTGCGTCGTAGGCCATCCGGGGGTTCCTCCTAAGCAGGGGCTTACTGGTGAGTCAGATCCTGGGCAGCGAAGTGACCGGCGTCAACCGTCCGGCCGGGGTGACTCGTGGAGCGGAGCATCCCGGGGAGGACTATCGTCGGCCGGGTACCCGCCGAATCCCCGCCCCCTGGCCCGCATCGAGCCCTCTCCCGTCCTGAGGTACGACGTGTCGGTTCTGGTCCTCGTCCTCTCCGTGTCGGCCGCCTGCTGCCTGGGCTTCGGCTTCGTGTTCCAGCAGGACGCGGCGCAGCGCGCCCCGCTGAGCGACTTCCTCTCGCCGCGGCTGCTGCTCGATCTGGTGCGGGTGCCGGAGTGGCTCGGCGGGATCGGCCTCATGGTGTGCGGCATGGTCCTCGGCGCGCTCGCGCTCGGCCAGGGCGAGGTGTCCCTGGTGGAGCCGCTGCTGGCCACGAACCTGCTCTTCGCGCTCACCCTCTCCCGCCATCGCACCAAGCAGCCCCTGGGGCGTCAGGGCTGGTCGGGGCTCGTGCTGCTCGCGGGCGGGGTCACCGCGTTCATCGTGGCGGGTGAGCCGCGGGGCGGGGACGCCGAGTCGGATCCGCTGCGGCAGTGGCTGATCATCGGCGTGATGGTGGGCTCCGCGATGCTCCTCACGGTGTACGCGAAGGGGTCCCGGCACCGGTTCACCGCCGGGCCCGTGCTGCTCGGCGTGGCGGCGGGGCTGCTCTACGGCGTGCAGGACGCGCTGACCCGGGTGAGTGGGGGGCGGCTCTCCGAGGAGGGCTGGCTCGCGCTGCTCACGGGGTGGCAGCCGTACGCGGTGCTCGTGCTCGGGGTGACGGGGCTGCTCCTGGTGCAGAGCGCGTTCGAGACGGCGCCGCTGCGGATGTCGCTGCCCGCGCTGACCGCCGCGCAGCCGCTGGCCGGGATCGCGTGCGGGGTGGGGTTCCTGGGGGACCAGCTGAGGATGGACGCGGGGGCGCTCGCGTGGCAGGCGACCGGTCTCGCGGCCATCGTGGGCGGGATCGTGCTGCTGGGGTCGCATCCGGCGATGCCGAGGACCGGGGAGCGATTACGGGCCCCTGGGCCGTGCGCACCGTCGTCACCGGCTCCGCCGAGTTCGTCATCGAGCGCCGGACCGGCCGCGGATCCTGGCCCTCCGGCATCTGGGCAGCGGGGCCTGGGGCGGCACCACAGGTGACCGCCTCGCCTTTAATAATGGCCAGCATTACAATGGGACCATGCCGAGGACCTCAGGACCCGAGACCCGCGAGAAGCTGATCCGCGCGGGCGAGGAAGTGTTCGCCGCACAGGGCGTGCACGGCGCACAGCTGCGCGACATAGTGCGGCTCGCGGGGCAGAGCAACCCCTCCGCGGTGCAGTACCACTTCGGCAGCCGGGCGGGCCTCCTGGACGCCGTCATGGCCGAGCGCCAGACCCGTACGGAGAAGGTGCTGGCCGCCGGGCTCGCACAGGCCCCCGACGGACTGCGCGGGCTCCTGCACGCCCTCGTGGCAGCCGAGGCCTCCGAGCTGCGCACCGAGCGGGGCCTGCGCTGTCTGCGCGTCTCCGCCCAGCTCAGCCACGAGAGCGGCGTCCGCACCCGCACCCCGCACCCGACCCTCGACGGCACCGTCTACTGGGAGCTGATCGGCCGCGTCGAGGACTGCCTCACCGCCCTCCCGGAACCGCTCCGCCTGGAGCGCATCGACCTGGCCCTCACCCTCGTCGGCGCCGCCATGTCCGACCGCGCGGGCCAGTACCTGGCCGGCGTCACCCCCCTGACCGGCGAACCGCTGTTCCTCGCGGATCTCGTCGAGACCACCACGGCCCTGCTACGGGCCCCACATCGCGGAGAGAACCATGAGTGAAGCGCACGACCTCACCGGCAAGACCGTCGTCATCACCGGAGCCGCCCGCGGCCTCGGCGCGGAGGCCGCCCGCCAGGCGGTCGCCGCCGGTGCGAACGTCGTCCTGACCGACGTCCTCGACAAGGAGGGCGAGGTCACCGCCGCCGAGCTCGGCGAGCGCGCCCGCTTCGCGCATCACGACGTGACGTCGGAGGAGGACTGGCAGCGCGTCGTGGAGCTCGCGGTGACCGAGTTCGGCGGGGTGCACGGCCTGGTCAACAACGCCGGTATATCCACGGGCCAGTTCCTGGAGTCGGAGTCGGTCGAGCACTTCCGCAAGGTCCTCGACATCAACCTCACCGGCGTCTTCATCGGCATGAAGAGCGTCATCCCTGCCATGAAGGAGGCCGGCGGCGGCTCCATCGTCAACATCTCGTCCGCGGCCGGACTCATGGGCCTCGCGCTCACCGCCGGTTACGGCGCGTCCAAGTGGGGCGTCCGCGGCCTCACCAAGATCGGCGCCGTGGAGCTCGGCACCGCCCGCATCCGCGTCAACTCCGTCCACCCGGGCATGACGTACACCCCGATGACCGCGCAGGTGGGCATCGAGAAGGGCGAGGGCAAGTACCCCAACACCCCGATGGGCCGGGTCGGCGAGCCGCACGAGATCGCGGGCGCCATGGTCTTCCTGCTCTCGGACGCCGCCTCGTACGTGACCGGCGCCGAGCTCGCCGTCGACGGCGGCTGGACCGCGGGACCCACCGTGAAGTACGTCATGGGGCAGTGAGGTTGGATGGCCGGCATGACGACGAACAGCCGGCCCGTGCCCGACCCCAGTGAAGAGATCCTGGACATCGTCGACGAGAACGACGAGGTCGTCGGCGAGGCCCCGCGCGGTGAGGCGTACGCGCGGGGCCTGCGCCACCGTTGCGTGTTCATCCAGGCACGGGACGCCGAGGGCCGCGTCTTCGTGCACCGGCGCACGCCCGTCAAGCTGGTCTTCCCCTCGATGTACGACATGTTCGTCGGCGGTGTCGTCGGGGCCGGCGAGTCCTACGACGACGCCGCCCTGCGCGAGGCGGAGGAGGAGCTCGGGGTCCACGGACTGCCGCGCCCCACGCCCCTGTTCAAGTTCCTGTACGACGACGGTGCGGGGCACACCTGGTGGTCGTACCTCTACGAAGTGCGCTGCGACCTGCCGGTGGACCCGCAGGTCGAGGAGGTCGCCTGGCACGCCTTCCTCACCGACGAGGAGCTGGAGCGTCGGCTCGGCGAGTGGGCGTGGGTGCCGGACGGGCTCGCGGCGTACGAGCGGCTGCGGGAGTTCCGCGCAGGTTAGGGCGGGTTAGGGTGCGGCGAGTGAGCAACTTCGTACAGAGCCTGCGTCTGTGGTTCGCGCCCGAGCGGATCCGCGACGAGGGCGACACCCCCGACTACCGCTTCTCGCTCGCCAACGAGCGCACCTTCCTCGCCTGGCTGCGCACCGCGCTCGCCCTCATCGGCGGCGGTTTCGCGGTGGACCAGTTCCTGCCCGACCTGCGCTGGGGGTGGCGCATCGGGCTCGCCCTCGCCCTGCTCGCCGCGGGCGTGCTCAGCTCCTTGCGCGCGGTCAACCACTGGGTGCGCTGCGAGCGGGCCATGCGGCGCGGCGAGGATCTGCCGGTCTCGCGCTTCCCGACCGTCCTGAGCGTGACCGTCGCGGTCGTGGCGCTCGCCATGGTCGTCGTCGTGCTCTTCGGGTGGGAGGGGTGACGGACCAGGCCCCGGTCCAGGTCCGCGATCCGGGGCTGCAGCCGGAGCGCACGCGCCTCGCGTGGCGGCGTACGACGCTGTCCTGCACCGTCGCGGCCGTCCTCGCGGCGCGGGCCGCCCTCCAGGAGGGCACCACTGCCCTGTCCGTCGTCGCCTGCGCCCTCTGCCTGCTCCTGTGGCTCGGTTTCCTGGTCGTGGCGCACCGCAGGATGACCGAGCTCGCCGCCAGCGGCAGGCCGCCCCGGCTTCCGGCGCGGGCCGCGGCGACGGCCGCCCTGTGCACGATGGCGCTCGCGGCGTGCGCGACGGCCATGGTGTTCTGAGCGGCCCAACCCGGCCCAGCCCAACCCGGCCCAGCCCAGCCCGGCCCGGCCCGGCCCGGGAGAAGGCCGCCGTCAGTGCTTGGCCGGGCCGTCGTCTGCCGTCCAGTCCACGGTGACGACGATCTTGCCCCGGGTACGGCCCTCCGCGTTCAGGCGGTACGCGTCCGCCGCCCGCTCCAGCGGGAACGTCTCGGAGACATGGACCGTGACGACGTCCTGCTCCACGAGCTGCGTCAGGCGCTGGAGGTCGTCGGCGTCCGGGCGCACGAAGCAGTAGTGGCCGCCGAGGCCGATGACCGCGCCGTCCGCGATCGAGGCGAGACGGCCGCCGGGCGCGAGGAGTTCGGCCGACACCTTGAGGGTGTCGCCGCCGACCGTGTCGAAGGCGGCGTCGACGCCCTCCGGGGCGAGGGCGCGTACGCGCTCGGCCAGACCGTCGCCGTAGGTCACCGGTTCGGCGCCGATCTCGCGCAGGAAGTCGTGGTTGCGTTCGCTCGCGGTGCCGATGACGCGGGCGCCCGCGTGCCGGGCCAGCTGGACGGCGATGGAGCCGACGCCGCCGGCCGCCGCGTGCACGAGCACGACGTCGCCCTCCGTCACCGCGAGCGTCTTGACCATCACCTGATAGGCGGTGAGACCGGCGAGCGGCAGGCCGGAGGCCTCCTCGAAGGTGAGGTTGCGCGGTTTGCGGGCCAGGGTGCGTACGGGGGCCGCGACGTACTCGGCGAAGGTGCCGCGCGAGAGGAAGTCCTCGCGCACGTAGCCGATGACCTCGTCGCCCACCACGTACTCCGGGACCGAGGCGCCCGGCTGTACCACGACGCCCGCGACGTCCCAGCCCGGGATCACCGGGAAAACGGGGTCGAGGATGCCGTCGAGGTGTCCGGCCATGCACTTCCAGTCGACGGGGTTCACCGACGCGGCGCGGACTTTCACCAGCACGGAGTCGGGGCCGACCTTGGGGTCGCGCACATCGCCGTACTCGAGGACTTCGGGGCCGCCGTACCGGCGGTAGCTGATCGCCTTCATGAGGTCGGCTTCATGGGAGTGCCTTCGTGGGTTCGCCCTTGTGGGGCAGCGGTGCGGTGGCGGTCCGGTGATCGTCCTGGGCCGTCCGGGGCCGTCCGGTGGTGGAAACATCAACAAGGCTTCCATATCCCCATCAAAGCGGCATCGAGTACTAGCCTGAGAGGGTCACTCCCCTCCCCCCGCCCCCACAGAAGGTGCACGCGCCATGACCACGCTCCACCACGAACACCCCGTTCACGAGCACATCCACGGCCCCGCCTGCGGACACCCCGAGGTGCCGCACGGCGACCACGTCGACTACGCGCACGACGGGCACATGCACCGCCTGCACTCCGGCCACTGGGACGAGTGCGAGGCGGACGAGCACTCCGTCCACGAGGGGCACGACCACCGGCACGGCGAGGGCTGCGGGCACGCCTCGGTGCTGCACGGCGACCACGTCGACTACGTCCACGACGGCCACCGGCACGCGGCGCACGGCGACCACTGGGACGACCACTGAGGCTCCCGCCGAGCCACTCCGGGGCGCGCCGCCCCGGCCGCCTTCCCCCGCACGGACGCCAAGTGGCAGTCTGTGGCGGGGGATCGGCATATTCGGGGGCACCCCCGCCGCCGCGATCCTGATCACGTTCCTCCTGCGCTCTGGACTACATACCGACTGGTCGGCATCATGAACGTCAGCGCGACGCAGCGCGGCGACACCGACGACGACCGTCCGACCAGGAGCGAAGATGAGCTCAGACCATCCACCAGGCCTCGACCTCGACCAGTTGCGCGGCCACCTGGACCGCGAGCGGCCGGGCCTCGTGGGCGGGCCGCTCACCGCCCGGCTGATCGAGGGCGGCCGGTCGAACCTCACGTACGCCGTGACGGACGGCACCTCGCGCTGGGTCGTGCGGCGGCCACCGCTCGGGCACGTCCTTGCGACCGCGCACGACATGAAGCGCGAGCACCGTGTGATCAGCGCGCTGCACCACGGGACCGACGTGCCGGTGCCGACGCCCGTGCTGCTCTGCGAGGACCCCGACGTGCTCGGGGCACCCTTCTACGTCATGGACTTCGTGGAGGGCACGCCGTTCCGCACCGCCGAGGAGCTGGCGCCGCTGGGTGCCGAGCGCACCCGTGCCGCGGTCCTCGGCCTCGTCGACACCCTCGTCGACCTGCACTCCGTGGACCCGGAAGCGGTCGGCCTCGGTGACTTCGGGCGGCCCGACGGCTTCCTGGACCGGCAGCTGCGCCGCTGGGGCAAGCAGCTGGACGCCTCGCGCAACCGCGACCTGGCGGGGATCGACGAGCTGCACGCCGCCCTGGGGCGCCAGCTGCCCGTCTCCCCCGCGGCCACCGTCGTGCACGGCGACTACCGCCTCGACAACGTCCTGATCGGCGGGGACGACCGGATCAAGGCGATCCTCGACTGGGAGATGTCCACGCTCGGCGATCCGCTCACCGACCTGGGCCTGCTCGTCATGTACAGCACGAAGCTCCAGCTTCCGGACTCCCCCATCAGCACCACGGCGGGCGCCGCCGGGCACCCGCAGGCCGCCGAGCTGGTCGAGCGGTACGCCGCGCGCTCGGGGCGCGACGTCTCCGCGGTGTCCTGGTACACGGCGTTCGCGTGGTTCAAGCTCGCCGTGATCCTGGAGGGCATCCACTACCGGTACACGCTCGGCCAGACGGTCGGCGCGGGCTTCGACCGCATCGGGGAGCTGGTCCCCGTCTTCATCGAGCACGGCCTCACCACCCTCCAAGGACGACAGGAAGGCTGAGACAGCCATGGACTTCGCATTCGACGCCCGCACCGAAGAGCTGCGCGACAGGCTCCTCACCTTCATGGACGAGCACGTCTACCCGGCGGAGAAGACGGCCGAGGAGCAGCGCGCCCAGCTCGCCTCTCCGTGGGACACCCCGGCGATCGTCGGCGAGCTGAAGGCCGAGGCACGCAAGCAGGGCCTGTGGAATCTTTTCTTTGTAGACCAGCACAGCCTGCCGGACGCCGAGCACGGCGCCGGGCTCACCAACCTCCAGTACGCGCCGCTCGCCGAGATCACGGGCCGCTCCCCGCACCTGGCGCCCACCGCGCTGAACTGCGCGGCCCCGGACACCGGCAACATGGAGGTCCTCGCCCAGTTCGGCAACGAGGAGCAGAAGAAGCAGTGGCTCGAGCCCCTGCTCGCCGGTGAGATCCGCTCGGCGTTCGCGATGACCGAGCCCGAGGTCGCCTCGTCCGACGCCACGAACATCACGACGCTCATCGAGCGCGACGGCGACGAGTACGTCATCACCGGACGCAAGTGGTACATCTCCGGGGCGATGAACCCGGACTGCCAGATCTTCATCCTGATGGGCAAGACGGACCCCGGGAACTCCGACCCGCGCCGCCAGCAGTCCATGGTGCTCGTGCCGCGCGACACCCCCGGCCTCGAAGTGCGCCGCGCCATGCAGGTGTACGGGTACGAGGACCACTCCCACGGAGGGCACGCCGAGGTCGTCTTCGACCGGGTCCGGGTCCCCGTCAGCAATCTGATCGGCGAGGAGGGCGGCGGCTTCGCCATCGCCCAGGCCCGGCTCGGCCCCGGCCGCATCCACCACTGCATGCGCCTGATCGGCATGGCCGAGCGGGCCATCGAGCTGATGTGTCGGCGCGCGGTGGCGCGTACGGCGTTCGGCAAGCCGCTCGCCCAGCAGGGCGTCGTCCAGGAGTGGATCGCGGACGCCCGGGTCGCGGTGGAGCAGCTGCGGCTGCTCGTCCTGAAGACCGCGTGGCTGATGGACACCGTGGGCAACAAGGGTGCGCACACGGAGATCCAGTCCATCAAGATCGCGACCCCGCGGACGGTGGTGGACATCCTCGACCAGGCCGTGCAGCTGCACGGCGCGGGCGGCGTCAGCCAGGACTTCCCGCTGGCGGAGCTGTGGGCCTCCGCGAGGACACTGCGGCTGGCCGACGGTCCCGATGAGGTGCACCAGCGGTCGCTGGCCCGGCGGGAGCTGAAGAAGTACCTGTAGGAAACGCTACGGCCGCAGCGCCCTCAGCAGCAGGTCCGCCAGGTGGTCGGCGACCTGCTGCGGGGTGAGCGGACCGTTCGGGCGGTACCAGGTGGACAGGTGGTGGACGGAGCCGAAGTGGTAGTCCACCACCAGGTCCGCCGGGGTGGCCTTCGAGAAGACGCCGGCCTCCTGGCCCTCCTCGATCAGCGCACGGAACCGCTCGTGGTAGCGGCGGCGCTCGGAGCGGACCTGCTTGTTCTTCTCCGGGCTCAGGTGGTGCATGGAGCGGAAGAAGATCGAGGCGTCGTCGAGGTTGTCGATCGTCGTGACGACCACGTCCGCCGCCGCGTCCCGCACCCGCTGCTCGATGGGCGCGTCGGAGTCCGCGTAGGCGTCGAGGCGCTCCTGCTGGACGCGCAGGACGCGTGCGTACACCTCGTGCAGGAGGTCGTCCTTGGAGCCGAAGTAGTGGTAGAGCGCACCCTTGGTGACGCCTGCCGACTCCACGATCTCCTGCACCGACGTGCGGTCGTAGCCGCGGTCGGCGAAGAGCCGCGTGGCGGCGGCGAGCAGCCGCTGAGGGACGGGCGTGCCGTCACCGTCCGTCGTCCTGGCCACTGCCGCCACCTGCCTTTCGGGGTTACTGGCTCTCGTCGCGCCGAGAGCTCGTGTCGTTGCGGGAACGCAGTTCCCGCCGGAGGATCTTCCCACTTGTGGTCTTCGGCAGCTCCGGCAGGATCTCGACCGCGCGGGGGTACTTGTACGCCGCGAGCCGCTCCTTGCAGTACGCCGCCAGCTCGTCCGGTGCCACGTCGGCCTGCGGGCGCAGGCTGACGAAGGCCTTGACGGTCTCGCCGCGATAGCTGTCCGGGACGCCGATCACCGCCGCCTCACGGACGGCTGCGTGACTGTAGAGGACGTCCTCCACCTCGCGCGGCCAGACCTTGAAACCCGACGCGTTGATCATGTCCTTCTTGCGGTCGACCACGTAGAGCCAGCCCTGGGCGTCCATGAAGCCGATGTCGCCGGTCCGCAGCTCGCCGTCGGGGAACGCCTCGCACGTGGCGTCGGGAAGATTCCAGTAGCCCGGCACGACCTGCGGGCCGCGCACGGTGATCTCGCCCTGTTCGCCGAAGGGGACGTCCGCGCCGTGGTCGTCGACGATCCTGACGACCGTCTCGGGGCCGGGGACACCGACGGCGAGGGTGCCGGACACCGGGTCGACGGGTGCCTCCTGGCCCGGCGGCACGGAGGCGCAGGGGGCGGTGCACTCGGTGAGGCCGTACCCGTTGTGGATGTAGGGGCCGAAGCCCGCGCGGAACTTCTCCACCAGGGCGGGCGGCAGCGGCGCGCCGCCCGAGGAGATCATCGCGAAGGAGTCGAAGTGCTCCCGCGTGACGGAGGGGTGGGCGGCAAGCGCCATGAAGGCCGTGGAAGGGCCCACGGTGTACGCGGGGCGGTGCTCGGCGAAGGCGTCCAGGACGACCCCGGCCTCGAAGCGGTACGCGAGCGCGAGGGTGCCCGCGTTGGCCAGGCAGCCCGCGACCTGCGCGACCATGCCGGTGATGTGGAAGAGCGGCGCCATCGCGAAGTAGCAGGCGCCTTCGGGGATGCCGGAGCCGGTGCGCTGCCGCTCGGCGTTGTAGGTGATGTTCCCGTGGGTGTTCATGGCGCCCTTGGGGGTGCCGCTCGTGCCCGAGGTGTAGCTGATCAGCGCGATGTCGGCGGGGCCGAGCTGCCGGTCTCCGGGGGCGGGGAGCTCCTGCCGGGCGACGGTCACCAGGTCCTCGGCGTCGGCGGCCTGCGGGAGGCGTTCGAAGTCCAGGACGCGGGTGTCGTTGCGGGTCTGCAGGTCGAGCTGGCAGGCGGTGAGCACGATGCGGACGGGCGAGGCCGCCGCCGTGTCGCGCAGATATGTCTCCCAGGCGCGGTCCGAGCAGATCAGCGCGGTCACGTCGGCGTCCGCGAGGACGTGCCCGACCTCCGCCGACTTGTACATGGGGTTCACCGGCACGACCGTGGCGCCCGCCTTCCACGCGCCGAGCAGCGCGATCACGAAGTGCGGGGTGTTCTGCAGCAGGATCGCGACCCGGTCGCCCCGGGCGAGCCCGCGCGCGGCCAGGTGTCCGGCGACGGAGTCGGTGAGGGCGTCCACCTCGCGGTAGCTCAGGCGCCCGTCGAAATAGGCGAGGGCCGTGTGCTCGGGGGCCCTGAGCACCGAGGCGCGGAAGGCGTGCACGACGGAGGCGGCGGGCTCGATGGGCCCGCGCTGGGCGTCGTTGAGGCGGCCGAGCCAGGGCTTGGCGGCGTATATGGAGGCGGTCGGGGTCGCGTCGCTCACCGCTCCGTCGCCTCCCACTTCTGCTGGAGGTGGTTCATGCCGGTGAGCCACTTGTCGGGCTCGGCGGCGCGGATGCGGTAGTACTCGGCGACCTCGGGGTGCGGCAGGATCAGGAAGCGGTTCTCCTCCATCCCGGCGAAGAGCGCGTCCGCGACGTCCTCCGGCTCGATCGCGGTGGGGGTGAGCACGATGTCGCCCGCGGTGCCGGTGGCGGCGAGCATGTCGGTGCGCACGCCCTGCGGGCAGATCGCGTGGACGTCGATCCCGCGGTGCCGGTAGGTCAGCGAGAGCCACTCGGCGAAGGCGTACGCGCCGTGCTTGGTGACGCTGTAGGGCGCGGCGCCGATCATGGTGAGCAGGCCGGCCGCCGAGACGGTGGAGACGAAGCGGCCACTGCCGCGCTCCAGCCAGTCGGGGAGCAGCGCGTGGGCCGCGCGGACGTGGGCCATGACGTTGACGTCCCAGGCCGTGGCCCAGACCTCCTCCGGGGCGGCCTCCGAGCCGCCGGAGCCGAGGCCCGCATTGGCGCAGTACACGTCGATCGTGCCGCTCAGCGCCTCTCGGGCCTCCGGCACGATCGTGGACGCGTCGCCCGGCACGGCCACGGCACCGATCTCGTCGGCCACCGTCTTCGCCTTGGCCGCGTCCAGGTCGTTGACCACGACGCGCGCCCCGGCGGCGGCGAACCGGCGGGCCAGCGCGGCCCCGATCCCGCCTCCGGCACCGGTGACGACAACTCCCTTGTCCTGCAGGGTCTCCACGTTCGGTCTCCTTCGACTGCGGCTCCGCTGTGATCGCAGACTAACCAGTCGGTATGTTCGGATGGAAGGGGGCCGGGACGCCGGGTTCGTTCCCCGGCGGGGGTCCGCGCGCTAGCGTGCGTGGCCATGACAGCCACCGCGCTCACGGAGGTCTCTGTATGAACCTGTCCCGACGCAGCCTGTCCAGACGGGGCCTGCTGGCCGCCACCACGGCCACCGCTCTCACCTCGGCGGCCCCGGCGTCCGCGGCGGGAGGCGGGGGCGGCTCGGGCGGCGGACCGGGCGGCGGCCGGCGGCTGCGCACCGGCTTCGAGCGGCTGTCCGCGGACGGCTACGCGCTCCTGGACGGCGAGCGGGTCGGCATCGTGACGAACCCGACCGGCGTCACCCGGGACGTACGGCACATCGTGGACGTCATGCACGCCGACGACCGGGTGAACCTGGTCGCGGTGTTCGGCCCCGAGCACGGCTTCCGGGGGACGGCGCAGGCGGGCGGATCCGAGGGGCGCCACGACGACCCCGCCACCGGGCTTCCCGTCTACGACACGTACCAGAAGAGCGGCAAGGCGCTGGCCGACATCTTCACGGCCGCCGGCGTCGACACGATCGTCTTCGACATCCAGGACGCGGGTGCGCGTTTCTACACGTACATCTGGACGCTCTTCGACTGCATGGAGTCGGCCGAGCTCGCGGGGAAACGGTTCGTCGTCCTGGACCGGCCGAATCCGGTGACGGGGCGCGGCGCGTACGGTCCTGTCCTGCACAAGGAGTTCGCGACGTTCGTCGGCAGGCAGCCGATAGCGCAGGCGCACGGCATGACGGTGACGGAGCTGGCGCTGCTGTTCAACGGCGAGTTCCTGGAGCGGCCCGTCGAGCTGGAGACCGTGAAGATGACCGGGTGGAAGCGCTCGGACTTCTACGACGCCTCCGGGCTGCCGTGGGTGCCGCCCAGCCCGAACATGCCCACGCCCGACACCGCCCTGGTCTACAGCGGCACCTGCCTCTTCGAGGGCACGAACCTCTCCGAGGGGCGCGGCACGACCCGTCCCTTCGAGCTGCTCGGCGCGGACGGCATCGACCGGAAGTGGGCGGCCGCCGCGAACGCCGTGGACCTGCGCGGGGTGCACTTCAGGGAGGCCTACTTCGCGCCGACGTTCTCCAAGTTCCAGGGCAAGACGATCGGCGGCGTCCAGCTCCACGTGCACGACCGGGAGGCGTACGACCCGGTGCGCACCGGCATCGCGCTCCTGGTGACCGCCAAGAAGGTGTGGAGCGGCTTCGCCTGGCGCTCCGACAACTGGATCGACAAACTGACGGGCTCCACGCAGGTCCGCACCATGATCGACGCGGGTGCGGACACGGACGAGGTGGTGGGGGGCTGGCAGGACGAGCTCGCCCGCTTCCGTGCCGTGCGGAAGCGGTATCTGCGCTATCACTGAGCCGCCCCGCCTCGTTCGCCGGTGGGGGGGGCAGGCCCCACCGGCGAGTGGGGTGCCTGCCGGATGGCAGGTGCCCCTGGCGGACCGGGATCGTGATCTTCAGCTCCGTACACCCGAGTTGAGGAGATCCCGCATGCCATGGACAGCACAGCCGGCACGGACGGCACGTCGCGCAGTTCCCCTGGCGCTGGTCGGCACACTCGGCCTGGGGGCGCTGGTCGCGCCCCAGGCCGCCGCCCGGACAGAGCCCGGCCCGGCGAATCCGGTCCCGGCGATCGAGCGCGCGGCCCACCCCCTCCGCTCGACCGACCCGGGCGGCTCCACCAAGGACCTGCGGCCGATGGGCCGCATGGTGGGTGAAGCTTCCGTGGTGGGCCTGGGCGAGGCCACACACGGTTCGCACGAGTTCTTCACGATGAAGGACCGGGTCTTCCGCTATCTCGTCGAGGAGAAGGGGTTCACCACCTTCGCCCAGGAAGTCAGCTGGACGACGGGGCTGCGCTTCGACGCGTACGTGCACGGGGGCGAGGGGGACGTGCGCGAGCTCGTCCACAAGGAGCTGGCGAAGACGCCCTGGGACACCGAGGAGTACGTCGAGCTCCTGACGTGGATGCGCGCGTACAACGAGAAGCACCCGGACCGCCAGGTGCGCTTCCTGGGCGACGACCTCAACTACCCCGAACTCGGGCATGAGCTGTTCGACGGCGTGGAGGACTACGTCCGCGCGCACGAGCCGGACCTGCTGCCCAGGATCACCGAGCTGTACGCGCCGATCCGCCGCCTCTCGGACGGGGACACGTACATGGCCAGGCCCCTGGAGGAGCGGCGGAAGCTGGCCGGCCAGGCACGGGAGGCGCTGAAGCTGCTCGAGCGCCTTCAACCGGCCTCGCCCGACCGGGAGTTCACCCTGGTGATGCAGCACGCCCGGTCCGTCTCACAGACCGCCACGATCTACGCCTTCCCCTTCGACACCCCCGAAGGGGTCAAGGACGGCATGCTGTACCGCGACCGCCTCATGGCCCGGAACACCGCCTGGTGGCAGAAACAGACCGGCGACAAGGTGCTCCTGTCGGCGCACAACGCCCATGTCGGGTACGAGAGTTACGATCCGCGCTACCCGAAGATGCAGGGCGCCTTCCTGCGCGACCGGCTCGGCAAGCGGTACGTCAGCATCGGATTCACCTTCGACCAGGGGTCGTTCATGGCGCAGAGCGAGGAGTCCGAGGCGTGGAAGCCCCGGTCCGTGGGCGCGGCCGAGCGCGGCACGAACGAGTACACCCTCGACAAGGTGCGGCACGACGACTACTTCCTCGACATGCGGACCGCCCCCGCGGCCGCCCGGAAGTGGCTCGGCAAGGGCCGGCTGACCCAGAGCATCGGCACGGCCTACCCGGACGGCCCCCACAAGATCCGGCTCGCGCCCACCCACGACATCCTCGTCCACCTGCATCGCGTCACCGCAGCTCACCGCCAGTCTCAATGACCGAGACAGGCCGTCCCGGCTATTGACTGGCCCATACATCCAACGTGAGAGTGCCGCTCGTGCACAGCGAAATCTCACCAGAGAAGACCCAGCCGGACGCCGCGCCCGAGCCGGACGCGAGCCCCGAGAGCATGCGCCGCGTGGCCGTGGCGTCGTTCATCGGGACGGCCATCGAGTTCTACGACTTCTACATCTACGGCACGGCCGCCGCGCTCGTCCTGAACGAGGCGTTCTTCCCGACCCTGGACCCGGTCAACGCCACCCTCGCCTCCTTCTCGACGTACGCGGTGGCGTTCGCGGCGCGGCCCATCGGGTCGGTGGTCTTCGGGCACTTCGGTGACCGGGTCGGCCGCAAGTCGGTGCTCGTGGCCTCGCTGCTGCTCATGGGTCTTTCGACGGCGCTCGTCGGACTCCTGCCCGGATACGGCACGTTGGGCATCTGGGCGCCGGTCCTGCTGATCCTGCTGCGCTTCCTGCAGGGCATCGGACTCGGCGGCGAGTGGGGCGGGGCCGCGCTGCTCGCGGTGGAGCACGCACCGAAGAAGAAGCGCGGCCTGTACGCCGCCTTCCCCCAACTGGGCCCGTCCGTCGGGTTCTTCGCGGCGACCGGCGTCTTCTGGCTGCTGTCCTCGGTGCTGTCCGACGACGCGTTCCGGTCCTGGGGCTGGCGCGTGCCGTTCCTGCTCTCCTTCCTCCTCGTCGGCGTCGGACTCTTCGTGCGGCTGCGCATCAGCGAGACCCCGGTCTTCGCGAAGGTCATGGACGCCCAGGAGGCCAGCAAGGTCCCCACGCTCGACGTCCTGCGGCGCTATCCGCGCGAACTGCTGCTCGGTGCGGGCGGGATGATCGTCGCCTACGGCCTCTTCTACACGGCGACGACGTACTGCCTGGCCTACTCCACCGGCACCCTGGGCGTCTCCCGCAACACCATGCTGGGCCTCTCGCTGGTCGCCTGCCTCTTCCTCGCGGCCGGTACGTGGCTCGCCGCGACCCGCTCCGACGGTGCGGGCCGCCGCAAGCTGATCCTCGTGGGCGCCGGGCTCGCGGTGGTGTGGGGCCTGGTGCTCTTCCCGCTCCTGGACACGGAGCAGCCGGTGCTCATGGCCCTGGCGATCGGCGGCGCGCTGTTCTGCATGGGCGTGGTGTACGGGCCGATGGGCGCGTACCTGCCGGAGCTGTTCGGCTCGAACGTGCGCTACTCGGGCGCCTCGCTCGCCTACAACCTCGGCGGTGTGCTCGGCGGCGCGGTCTCCCCGCTGGTGGCGACGCGGCTGCAGTCCGCGTTCGGTTCCTCGTCGGTCGGCTGGTACGTGAGCGCCATGGCGGTCGTGTCCCTGGTGTGCGTGCTCGCGCTGCCGGAAACCCGCGAGCGGGAACTGACGTGAGCCCGAGCGGCCCCGATGTGTGGTGCGGGACATCTGGTCAGTGCACCGGGGCCGCAGGACGATGGTCCGCGTGGAGCCCTACTGGGAACTGACCTTCGACGCCGACGGGGATGTCGACACCACGCAACGCGACCGTCTCCTGCGTGAGGTGGCCGACGAGCACGTCACCGATCTCCTCGTCCTCGCGCACGGCTGGAACAACGACCAAGACATGGCGACCGACCTCTACCGACGGTTCTTCGCACCGTGCCAGGACCTCGCGGGCCCGCGCGTACGCCTGGGATACGTGGGCGTGCTCTGGCCCGCCATCCGCTTCCCCGACGAGCCGATCCCGGACTACGACCCCTCGCTCACCGCCACCGGGCCGGGCCCGGCACCGGGCGCGGGGCCCCTCCTGGACGAGCCGACCCGGCTCCTCCTCGCCCGCACGTTCCCCGACCACGAGAACGAACTTGAGCGGATCGGCGCGCTGCTCGCGGAGCGCTCCCCGGTGCCGTCGCGCCTCTACGAGTACGGACGTCTCGTGCGCGACCTGGTCGCCGTGCACGAGAACAGCGCCGCCCGGCGATTCGCCAACGACACCTGGGCGGGCGAGCCCGCCATGCTGACCGACGACGCGGTCGAGGTGTGCCAGGTGTTCGCCGCGGCGATGGAGGAGACCGGCCAGCAGGAGCTCTTCGGCGGCCTGCGCAAACGGCTGTGGAACGGGGCGCACGAACTCCTGCGCCAGGCCAGCTACTACGCCATGAAACGCCGGGCGGGCTCCGTGGGCCAGCTGGGCCTCGGCCCCGCGATCGGACTGCTCGCCCGTGAGGCACCGGACGTACGGGTGCATCTCGTCGGGCACAGCTTCGGCGCGCGGCTCGTGGCGTACGCCCTGCACGGGATGCCCGCGTCGGTGCGCAGCGTGAAGTCCACGACGCTGCTCCAAGGGGCCTTCTCGCACTACGCGTTCTCCAGGCGCCTGCCGCACGCGCCCTCGCGCAGCGGCGCGCTCAACGGCACGCAGCGGCGGATCGACGGGCCGCTGGTGTCCTGCTACTCCCGCCATGACGACGCCCTGGGCAAGATCTACCCACTGGCCTCGAAGATCGCCGGGGACTCCTCGACGTTCCTCGGCCTCTGGGAACGCTGGGGCGCCATCGGGTACGACGGCATCCGGGCGGTGGACGGCGCCAAGCGGGTCAAGCTGGGCCGGGCGATCCCCGCCAAGGGGTGCGTGAGCGTGGACGCGTCCGCAGTGGTGCGGCGCGGCGGACCGCCCTGCGGCGCACACAGCGACATCTGCCACGAGGAACTGGCGCGTGTCGTGTTCGCCGCGGGGCGGATCGCTCTGGCGTGACTCCCTTGCGTCTGGAAGTGCTTGTCTAGCGGTGCTCGGGGAACTCGACGACCTGCTGGTACGTGGGCCGGTTCTGCCACTGGATCGGCCCGTGCGTGATGCCGCCGAGCGCCCGGTGGATGATCGAGTCCGCGCACCACTGCTCACCGGCCTTGCAACTGTCGTCGCCGGGATACACCTCGGTGGCGGGCTTGGCGGCGGCCTGCGTGAGGGTGGTCAGGAGCGCGTCACGACAGGCGTCGAGCTTGCCCCCGCCGCAGTACGCGTCCCCGAGCTTGCCCTCCACGGGCTCCCCGAGGACCGCCCGCAGATCCTTGTCCGCGAAGCCCCACCAGCCGTACTGGAAGGCCGATCCGGCGTGCGCGCCGGTCGGGCCGTGCCCGGCGGAGGGTGACTCGTCGGTGCCGAGCTGCGCCGTCAGCGCCTCGTACAGGTCCTTGCCCAGGCCCGGCTTGAACTCGGCCTCGACCAGGAGGGGCCACCAGGCGTCCATGATGCGTACGGCGTCGGGGTGGGCGTACGTCTTGGAGCCCGCCGCCGTCTGATTGCGCTGGGCCCCGGCCTTCTGCCACGCCTCCAGCTGCTGGACGGCCTTGGCCTGCTGGGGATCCGTGACGGGCTTGCTGCGCACCACCTTGAGCAGTTCGGGCAGCACCTGCTCACCGCGCAGGTCGGTGACCGCCGCCTCGGACATGGCCCGGGTCAGCGCGGCCCGTGTGACGCCGCCCTTCTCGGTGAGCTTCTTCACCCGCCCGTCGAGCAGGTCGCCGCGGTGCACGGCGCTCAGGCCGAAGCCCGCCGCGCTGAAGTCCTTGGCCTGCTTGTTGTTCCAGGAGATGTAGTAGTCCTGGTTGACGGACTGCGGGTGCTCGGCCGGCGGGGTCTGCGCCGAGGTGTTGTTCTCCGGATCGAAGTCCCGCCATTCATTGGCCTGTTGGGCCTTGACGGGCAGGGCGGGGTCGATGTCCTTGGCGCGCTCGGGGTTGGCGCCGCTGTTGTAGTACGCGGTGTCGCGCGAGTCGGCGTAGAACCAGTTGAAGGCGTAGCTGATGTGCTCGGCGGCCTTCTTGAAGGTCGACGCGTCCTTGACGTACGACGGGTCGTTCAGCATCTGGAAGCCGATGATCGAGTCGGCCTCGTGGCGGTAGGTGGACCGCAGCGAGACATAGGCGACGGGCTTGCCCTCGACGCTCGCGCGGTGCGTCACGACGCCGTACTTCGTGCGGAACACCTGCATGCGGTAGGAGCCCGCGGCCGTGGAGTCGGCGAGGGTCGGCTTCCAGGCGTTCTTGCGCTCCAGCTTCTCCATGGGGGTACACGTGTCGTGGTGGAGATAGTGGGTGGACTGCTTGGTGGGGGCGCCGCCGCCCGGTTCGCAGAGCTCGACGGCGTACGTGTCCGTGATGTCCTGCCCGGCGGACGTGGCCGACCAGGCGTAGTCCTGGCCGCGCCCCAGCTGGACGTACATGCCGACGCCCGCGAAGGAGACGCCCCGCGCGCTGATGCCGGGGCCCTGGAGCTCCTGCTGCATGAGGAGCTGGGGGGCGAAGTAGCCGGTCTGCGGGCCGAAGACGGCGACCGGGTTTCCGCTCGCGGTGTGCTTCCCGGAGACGACGAGGGCGTTCGACATCCCCTTCTTCTGCCCGTCCTTCTTGAACAGGCCGCCGGGCAGCACCCCGTCGTCGTACATCCCTTGGAGCGGTTTCAGCTTCTTGGGCGCCTTCACCGGGTCCCTGAGGGCCTTGGAGGTGGACTTGGCGCCGCCCTCCCGGTCGTAGACGAGCTGTTCGCGCTCGACGGAACCGGCGTCGGGCAGCGCGGTGCCGCGCGCGTTCTCCGGCTTGCCCGCGTACGGGAAGCTCGTGCCGTCGTGGATGGTCTGGACGGCCTCGGGGTCGTTGCGGGCGCGGAAGGACTCCCACACCTTCGTGCCCTTCTCGACGCCGTACCTCTCCTGGGACTTGAGGAGGGAGAGGGCCGAGTCGACCTCTCCGCCGCCGCCGTTGCCGAAGAGGCCGCCGACGACGGACGCGAGCGCGATCATGTCGGTGACCTTGAAGGGCTCGATCTCCCCGATGTTGGTGATCGCGTCGATCTTGCCGGTCAGGACGTACTCACCGGGGAAGTAGCGGCCGTTCTTGGACTTCACGCGGTAGGCGTTCAGTCCGTCTATGTAGGCCTGCGCGTCCTCCATGGCCTGCTTGCCGCGCTCGCCCTGGGTCGTCCTGATGTACTCGACCTGCTTCTCCAGGTCCTTCTCCTCGTACGGGGCCTGCGGCCAGAACTCCTGCTCCAGGCCCTGGTTGGCGAGGGCGCCGCCCGCGAAGGAGGTCAGCTGGCCGCGGCCGATGTGCCGGAACAGGTCGATGAGCCAGAGCCGGTCCTGCCCGGCCGCGAAGCCCGCGCCGAACTCGGTGCCGTAGCGCGTGGAGCCCTTGATGTGCGGGATGCCGTACTTCTTGTCCCGGGTGATCGTCACGTCGTCGCGCGGCCTGGTGACGGAGGCGGCCTGGCCGTCGGGGACACCGAAGGACGCGTCGTTGAAGAACTCCGTCAGCTTGTCGTCGGTGAGGGACGGATAGCCGGAGGAGAGCGCGTCGTAGGGGCCCAACTGGTCATCGGCGTGGGCGGGCTGGGTGCCGAGGAGCCGGTGGGCGAGGATCTCGGCGAGCGTGGCGTTGCCGTTCGCGCCGGGCGGCAGGACGTCCGCGCACTGCCCCTCGCAGTAGTCGGCGGCCGGTGGCGGCTCGTCGGCCGCCGCCCCCGGCTGGGGCGCGAGGACGGACGCGGCGAGGGCGAGGGCCGCTGTGGCGGTGAGGGTTCTGAGCCGGACGGTGCGCTGTCGCATGGGTGCTCCTCTGGGCTCCGCTTGTGCTCCTGTGGGGTGGAGTTGGGGCGGAGGTTACTGGCGGGTTGCCGAACCCGGAAGATGAACATGCGTCGCTTTTCCAGAATCACCACATCGTCACTGCTCAAAGCCCTTCATCTCGGCTCTGATGGCATCCATCCGAAATCGGATGGGCCACAAGGGAGCCGAATCGCGTGTCGATACGTCTACTCGGCAACGTCCGAGAACGTGCGACGGAGGTGCAGGGCGATGGCCGGATTCCGGAGTCTCGCGAGACAGGTGCGTGATCCGTTGAGCGATTTGGCACTGCGGCGGTACTCACTGCGCAAGTGCCTGGAGAGGTTCGCCCCTTATGGACACCGGGCGACCTGGGATCATCTGTGCTCCCGGGCGGGCTTCGGGCCCGAGGACCGCTCTCCCGACCCGGCGCGGCTGGTGGCCGCGCTCGACGAGCTGGAAGCGGCGCGAGCGGTCTGGCTCGCCTACGAGGAGGGCTTCGCGGAGCGCCGCCGCAAGGAGAAGCACGACGGGCTGCGGCGGCCCGGCAGCGTGGACGACTGGCACCGGTGCACCTGGGGAGGGTTCGGGGTCGCCTGGTGCGACGATCCCGGCGTCCACCCCTCGGGGCCACTCGCCGAGGTACTGCGCCGGCTGATCGCGGCACTTGAGCGGGAGCCGGGCGCGGTCTGCCCGGTGTGCGACCGGTCCGACCTCGTCTGGACCCACGGCCTGGCCCACGACCCCTCGTCGGGGGCCGTCTGCACGGGCTGCGGAATCGTCGTGCCGGCCCCGGTGCTCACGCCCGACGCGATGGCACGGGCGCGGGCACGGCGGACACGGCCACTGGTCTCGGCATGAGGCCCGGCCGGTCAGGCTGCGGGTGTACGCCGGCTAGGGCGTCGCCACGTCCCACTGAATGGCCAGCTTGAACTCGGCGAACATGAGCGGCGCGGCGACCTTCACGTCGCCGGGGCCGCGCGCCGATATCTTCAGGCCGACCGGGGTCTGCGGGTGTACGAACATCTGCCACACGTGCGTCCGGTACTGCCCGCCCCTGGTGGGAACCCAGTCGGTGCTGGCCGTCGAGTCGTACCCGGTGGAGAGGCCGAGCGGATCGCGCACGTAGCGCGCCCGGTGCTCGGTGGGCCGGTCGTCGGGCTCCCAGAAGATCATCGCCGACAGGGTGGCCCAGCCGTCGTGGCTCGGCCAGATGAGACCCGACCGGGCGTCCGGGAAGGCGGACGGGCTCGTGTGCCCCTTGGAGGGGTCGTGCATGTGCCACGGGTCGTACGACTCCTCGGCGTCCGCGTACGGAAAACGCACGAGGTGGTAGCCGTCGCTGTCGTACCTGATCTTCTGCGGCCCCGTGCGTGCGGCGGACCATTTCAACGAGCAGATGGCGATTCCCATCGGCCCTCCCCCTGTGTCTCGTCCGTGTCCCGTCGTCTGTGCTGTCCTGTGGTGATGCAGGTATGTGTGAACGGCGCCCGCGGTGCGGGCGATGGTGCGTCGATCCCGTTGTCGCCCGGGGCGATGGCCGAGTCCGTGGCCCACGCCGTCGCGGCCGGTGCTCGGGATGTCCATGTACACCCCAAGTCCCCTTGTGGGCAAGACACGTTGGCGCCACGTGCGGTTGCGGCCACGCTGGAAGCGGTCCGCTCGGTGGCCTCCGTCCCGGTCGGAGTGACCACCGGCGCCTGGGCCGACCCGGACCCCGGCGGGCGGGTGGCGGACATCCGCGCGTGGACGGTGCTGCCCGACCACGCGTCGGTGAACTGGCACGAGCCCGGCGCCGAAGCGGTGGCCGAGGCGCTCCTGGACCGGGGTGTGGGCGTGGAGGCGGGCATCTGGTCCGGCACGGAGGCCGCGGAACGCTTCGCGGCCTGGGCGCTCGGCCCGCGCGTCCTGCGGGTCCTCGCGGAGGTCACGGATCCCGACCCGGCCACGGCGCGCGACTCGGCCCGCGCCCTTCTCGCCGCGATCGGCCCGGCGCACGGCCGCCCCGTCCTGCTGCACGGCGAGGAGGGCGGCACCTGGCCCGTACTGCGTCTGGCGGGGCGCCTGGGGCTGGCGACACGCATCGGCCTCGAGGACACGCTGGTCCTCCCGGACGGGGAACCGGCGGTGTCGAACGCCCAGTTGGTGTCGACGGCGCTTTCCATGCTCAGCACTCCACCTCATTAGAGGTGTCCCGGCGGAACGCGATGGGGGCTCCGTCGGCCGGAGAGCGGGACGTTATCAGGCGCATATCCGGTCGCTCCAGCCCTTTGTCCTCGGCAGAGTTGGCGTCGAACCCACGCAGAACCGAGGAGTCCGACCCATGTCGACGCTGCGCGTCACCGCCGAAGTGCTGACCATCCACGAGCATCCCAACGCCGACGCCCTCGAACTGGCCCAGGTGGGTCTGTACCGCGCCGTCGTCGCCAAGGGCGCGTACCGCACCGGCGACACGGCGCTCTACATCCCCGAGCAGTCCGTGCTGCCCGCTGAGCTCATCGACGAGCTGGGGCTCACCGGGCGGCTCGCCGGCGGCAAGTCGGACCGGGTGAAGGCGGTACGGCTGCGGGGCGAGCTGTCACAGGGCATCGTGTGCCGGCCCCGGGCGCTCGCCGAGGTGGACCTGGCGCGGGCCGCGGCTCAGGGCACGGATTTCGCCGACCGGCTGGGTGTCGTGAAGTGGGTGCCGCCGATACCGCCCACCATGGACGGGGACGTCGAGTCCGCGCCCGATCTGCTGCCGTGGGTGGACATCGAGAACATCCAGCGCTACCCCGGCATCTTCGCGCCCGGCGAGGCGGTGGTCCTCACGGAGAAGTTGCACGGTTCCGCTTGCCTGCTGACGTATGTCGCGGACGACGGCGGCCGGGTGCATGTCTCGTCCAAGGGATTCGGCGCCAAGTCCCTCGCTCTGAAGGAGGATCCGCGCAATCTCTACTGGCGTGCGGTCCACGGTCACGGGGTCGCGGCCGTGGCGGCCTCGCTCGCGGAGCGGCTCGGCGCGCGCCGGGTCGGCATCTTCGGGGAGGTGTACGGGGCGGGGGTGCAGGACCTTTCGTACGGTGCGGACGGGCGCCGGGAGACGCTCGGCTACGCGGTCTTCGACGTGAGCGCCGAGATCGACGGCGAGGTGCGGTGGCTCGACCCCGTGGCCCTGCTCAAGGGCCGGCTCCCGCTCGTCCCGTGCCTGTACGAGGGGCCGTACGACGCCGGGCTCGTCCTGGAGGCGGCGGCGGGGCGGGAAACCGTGTCGGGGCGTGAGCTGCATGTCCGGGAGGGTGTCGTGATCCGGCCCGCGGCCGAGCGGTACTCCCCCGTGACCGGGGGGCGGGCCATCGCCAAGGCGATCAGCGGGGCGTACCTGACCCGCAAGGGCGGCACGGAGTACGAGTAGGCCCCCGGCGGGGGCCGCTCCGCAAGAACCTCTCCCACCCACCCGATTGCCCGGCAGTGGTTCAGTGGGCGAGCAGGCGATAAGAAGCTCGACCCCCTCGCGCCCGCAGTCGGAAGCGCTCGCGAGGGGGCGCGCCGGTATGTCCGCACGGAGCACGGCACGAACCAACTCCCCCGCCGGAGCAGCCAAGCGCTCAGACCGAGGTAGCGAGTACGGACATACCGGCGCCCCCCCCAGACGGACCAGCCCCGCATCCGCCCAGGCCCCCGGCCGGCCTCAGCGGGCCCCCTCGTCCGTCACTCTCACCCCGTCCGCGATCCCCACCACCAGGACCCTCGTGCCCGGCTCCAACGGGCGCCAGCGGTGGGGTAGTTCCGCCGCGCAGTACAGCGTGTCGCCGCGGGCCAGGCGGTATACGGAGCCGTCCGCCTCCACCTCCGCCGAGCCGTCGGCCACGTACAGGATCTCGTCGTTGCGGTGGCGGTACTCGCGGCCCCAGTCGTGGTCCCCGGTGAACTCCAGCGCGTGCAGCCGCTGATGGCCGCGGACCAGCGGACGCATGCGCGCCTCCCGGCCGTCCCCCTCCCGCACCGAGGCCGAGTCGCCGCGCACCACGTCCACCGGACGCGGCGGATCCGCCGAGGCGAGGAGCTGGACAGCCGTGGTGTCGAGGGCGTCGGCGATGCGCTGCAGGGATCCCATGCTGGGCCGGGAGCGGCCGTTCTCCACCTGGCTGAGGAACGGCGCCGAGACCCCGGCCCGCGCCGCCACGTCAGCCAGCGTCAGGTCGAGGGCCCGGCGGAGCCTGCGGATCCCGGGACCTACCTGCGGGGCGCCCGCAGCATTTTCCTCACTCGTACCCATGTCCCTCAGCCTATCGGTGGGGTTAACCTCTTCGGCGTCACTTAAGAAAGTTAAGGAGGCCCGGCATGACCCATCTGACCCGCTCCCGCGTGGACCAGAACCAGCGCCGCCGCCGCGGCACCGGCCTGATGGCCCTGGACGAGGAAGCCAGCTACGGCGGCTACACCCTCTTCGCACCGCTCACCGGCACCGGCGAGGTCTACCTCATCGACGCCCACGGCGAGATCGCCCACCAGTGGAACCTCCCGCACCGCCCGGGACGGCACGCGCGGATCCTGCCGAACGGGAACCTCGCCTACAACGGCGTACTCCCGGACGAGCCCGCGCTCTTCCCCATGTGGCACAAGTACCGCGGCGGGATCATGCAGGAGATCGCTCCGGACGGCACGGTCCTGCGCGAGCACCGCGACCGCTTCCAGCACCACGACGCGCACCACTACGGGGACGGGCGGCTCCTCTACACCGCGCTCGAACCCCTGACCGGCGCGGACGCGGACGCGGTCCGCGGCGGAGTGCCCGGTTCCGAGGCCGAAGGCGCCATCTGGGCGGACACCATCGTCGAGGTGGACGCCGAGGGGAACACCACCTGGGAGTGGAAGGTCTCCGAGCGGCTCGGCCGCGCGGACTTCCCGCTCCACCCGGACTATGCCCGCGAGCACTACCCGCTGATCAACAGCGTCCTGCCGACGAGCGACGGCAACATCCTCGCCAGCTTCCGCTCGGTCTCCGCCGTCGTGGTCATATCCCGCGCGACGGGCGACATCATCTGGCGCTCGGAGCCCGGCGTCGTCTCCCAGCAGCACTGCCCGACCGAGCTGCCGAACGGCAACTTCCTGGTCTTCGACAACGGCGTGTTCCGGCCGCACTGGGACGTTCCGTTCAGCCGGGTCATCGAGATCGAACGCTCCAGCGGCAAGGTCATCTGGGAGTACCACGATCCGGCCCGTGAGTCGTTCTTCGCGCCGTTCATGGGCAGTGCCCAGCGCCTGCCGAACGGCAACACGCTGGTCACCGACTCCCCCGCGGGCCGCCTCTTCGAGGTCACCGCGGACGGCTATCTCTGCTGGGAGTACGTCGTGCCCTTCTTCGGCGGCTACGAGGAGGAAGAGGTCCGCAAACTCTTCCCCTCCGAACCCAACGCCGTCTTCCGCGCCTACCGTTACGCCTCCTCCGAACTGCCCTGGCTCACCCCGGCTCCCGCTCCAGCGAAGGGCTGAGCCCGTGGTGGCCGCCGTCGACGAGCGCCTCCCGCTGCCGCGCCTCGCACCGCTCGCCCTCCAGCACCTCCTGGCCGGGATAGCCGCTCCGGTCTCCTCCGTGATCCTGATCGGCACGACGCTGCGGCTGACCGCCGGCGAGACGGCCTCGCTGCTCAGCGCCACGCTGGTGCTGTGCGGCATCGGGGCACTGTTCCAGTCCCTCGGGGTGCGGGCGCTGCGGGTCGGCGCCCGGCTGCCGTTCCTGATGCTGCCGGGCGGGGCCGCGGTGGCGATCTTCCTGCAGATCGGGAAGGAGTACGGGCCCGCGACGGCGTCCGGCTCCGTCCTGATCGCCGCGGCGTTCCTGATCTGCGTACTGCCCTTCTACGGAAGGGTGGTGCGGCTCTTCCCGCCGCTGGTGATGGGCACCACGGTCGTCCTGATCGGCATCAACATGATCAAGGTGACGGCGCCGATGGTGGCGTCGGGCCCCGGCCCCGGCTTCGCCACGCTCGGTGTCATCGCCGTCCTCTTCCTCGTCCTGCGGGGCGTGTGGCGGCAGATGGCGGTGCTCTTCGGCCTGGCGGGCGGCACGGTCATCGCGCTCCTCCTGGGCATGGACATCCACCTCGCGTCCGGCGGCTCCTTCGCCCTGCCGGACCCGTTCCCTTACGGCGCCCCGCACTTCGACCTGCTCGCGGCGATCCCGCTGCTGGTCTTCGCGCTCGCCTCGCTCGCCGAGGCCACCGGCCAGACGGTGCTCAACAGCGAGGCGGTGGGCCGAACCCCGGACGCGGGCCGGGACGTGCCGCGCATCGCCCGCGCCGACGCCCTCGTCTCGCTGGGCGCCGGAGTCTTCGGCACGTCCCTGATGGTGACGAGCGCCGAGAACATCGGCATCGTCCAACTGACGCGCGTACGCAGCCGGTTCGTCACGGCGGGCGCGGGCGTGCTGCTCATCGCCTGCGGGCTGCTCACGCCGCTGACGCGATTGCTCGCCGCCATCCCCGAGCCGGTGGTCGGCGCGGCGGGCCTGGTGATCTACGCGGTGATCGCCGTCCTCGGCTTCGGCATGCTGTCCCGGGTCGACCTCACCCACGGCACCGACAGCATCGTCGTCGCGCTCGCCCTGGTCGTGGGGCTGCTGCCGGTGATGACCCCCGGCCTGTACGCGCCGCTGCCGCCCTGGGCGCACACGATCTTCGGCAGCGGGGTGGCCGCGGGGGCACTCGCCGCCGTGATCCTGAGCGTGGCCTTCCGCCATCTGGGGCCGAGGGAAAAGCCCGAGGTCACGACTGGGGCCGACGCTCCGCCAACAGACGCGAACCGGTGAGGCGTTCACCGAAGACGTCGTCGGGGTTGGAGAGCACGCAGTTCTCCAGGGAGAGACAGCCGCAGCCGATGCAGTCCGTGAGGTGATCGCGCAGCCGGCCCAACTGCTTGATGCGCTCGTCCAGTTCCGAGCGCCAGGCCTCCGAGAGGCGCGCCCAGTCCTCGCGGGTGGGGGTGCGCTCCTCGGGGAGCGAGTCGAGCGCCTCGCGGATCGTGGCGAGCGGGATGCCGACGCGCTGGGCGGCGCGGACGAAGGCGACGCGGCGCAGCGCGTCACGGTGGTAGCGGCGCTGGTTGCCCGAGGTGCGGGTGCTGCTGATCAGACCCTTGGACTCGTAGAAGTGCAGGGCCGAGACGGCAGCGCCGCTACGGGCCGAGAGCTGGCCGACCGTGAGCTCGTGGATCTTCTCTGGGATCTGGGGCACCCCTCACACCCTAATCGCTGGGCAATCGCTGAACTGTCCGCCCTCCCGGCCGGTCCGTTGACACACGTCGGCGCACCCAGCATGCTGAGCAAGCGCTTAGTTCGAATACTTTGAGGAGGCCAGGGACATGGCAGAGCCGAGGATCTTCGCGTCGGCCGACGACCTGCGTGCCGGAGTCGGCGAGCAGCTCGGGCACAGCGAATGGCTGGAGGTCGACCAGAAGCGGATCGACCTGTTCGCCGACGCCACGGGCGACCACCAGTGGATCCACGTGGACGTGGAGAAGGCCGCGCAGGGCCCCTTCAAGACGACCATCGCGCACGGCTATCTGACGCTGTCGCTGCTGCCGAGCCTGGTGCCGCAGGTCATGCGGGTCGAGGGCATGAAGATGGGTGTCAACTACGGCACCAACAAGGTCCGCTTCCCCTCGCCGGTGCCCTCGGGCTCCCGGGTGCGGGCGACCGCCGTGCTCAAGGAGGTCGAGCAGACCAAGGACGGCGGCGTGCAGGTGACGGCCGTGGTAACCGTCGAGCGCGAGGGCGGCGAGAAGCCCGCCTGCGTCGCGGAGTCGGTGTCCCGCTACTACTTCTGAGCCTGGCGGGGCTCAGGAGGCCTGCGCCCGGGCCCCCACCATGCGCAGCACGAGGTCGGCGTAGAGCGCGCCGACCTCGTCGGGCGTCCGGTGGCCCGCGACGTTGAACCAGCGGGCCACGTCGATGCAGAGCGAGAGCACGGCGAGCGTGGTGCCCGGCACGTCGGGGACGTCGAACTCCCCGTCCCGCACCCCGTCGTTGATCATGTCCCGGACCGCCGCGTCCGACTGGCGGCGCAGCGCGACGATCTCCGTGCGGTGCTCCTCGCCGAGCGCGTCCAGCTCGTACTGGACGACGCGGGCGGTGGTGTGATGGTCGGCGTGCCAACGCACGAAGGACCGTACGGCGTCGGCGAGCCGCTCCGCCGCGGTGCCCGGACGGTCGGCCGCGTCGCGCAGGAGCCGCAGCGCCTTGTCGTGGCCGATCCGGCTGATGCGGTGGAGCAGCTCTTCCTTGGTCTTGTAGTGGATGTAGAGCGCCGCGGGGCTCATGCCGGCGCGGCCCGCGATGTCCCGCGTCGTGGTCGCGTGGTACCCGCGCTCGGCGAAGGCCTCGACGGCGGCGACCAGCAGCCGCCGCGCCGCATCAGGCGTGACCTCGCCCCATGGCAGGTCATCGCCCTCGGTCTGCTCCGCCGTGCTCATCGCCCACTCCTTCCGCCGGTCGGGAGGGACACCATACCCCTGACGGTGAGCAAGCGCTTAGGACGGCGGTCAGACCACCGGCTTGAACGGGTCGTGTTCGGCGAGGATCTTCTCCAGGCGGGCCTGGTCGACGCGGCTGACGAGCTGACCCGCCTCCTGCTTGTCCCTGACCACCTTGGCGAGGGTGAACGCGGACGTCGTCAGGTACAGGACGGAAATGGCGAGGAAGGCGCGGATCCAGCCGCTGACGTCGAGGCTGTAGATGCCGACCGCCGTCGCGCCGAGCGCCACGGCGAACGACGCGACCGCCTGGCCGTAGTAGGCGGTGGTGCTCTGCTGCTTGACCGGTGTCTCACTCATGATCAGAGCCTCGCCCGGGAGCGGCCCGGTCACATCCGCTCCCGTACTCAGCTCACGTACTCAGCTCGTGCGCACCGTCCCAGCTCGTGCACACCGTCACCTCAGAACGCCGAGACCCCGGTCAGAGCCCGCCCGATGACCAGCTTCTGGATCTGGCTCGTGCCTTCGTAGAGCGTCATCACGCGCGCGTCGCGCAGCAGCTTGCCCGCGGGGTACTCGTCGATGTAGCCGTAGCCGCCGAAGACCTGGAGCGCGTTGTTGGCGGCGCGCACCGCGGCCTCCGAGGCGAACAGCTTGGCCTTGGACGACTCGGTGGTGAAGGGCTGCCCGCGGTCGATGAGGTCGGCGACCCGCCAGGTCAGCAGGCGCGCCGCGTCCACGTCCACCGCGATGTCACTGATCAGCTCCTGGACGAGCTGGTGTCCCGCGATGGCCTTGCCGAACTGCTCGCGCTCCGTCGCGTACGTCACGGCCGCGTCGAGGGCGGCCTGGGCGATGCCCACGCACCCGGCGGCGACCGACATCCGCCCCTTGGCGAGCGCCGACATGGCGACGGAGAAGCCCTTGCCCTCGGGCGCCATCATGGCCGACGCCGGGACGCGGACGTCCTGGAGGACCAGCTCGGCGGTGGCCTGACCGCGCAGGCCGAGCTTGCCGTGGATGGTGCGGCGGGTCAGGCCGGGGGTGTCGGTCGGCACGAGGAAGGCGGAGACGCCCTTGTGTCCGGGGGCATCGTTCGTCCGTGCGAAGAGCAGCACGACGTCGGCCCAGGTGCCGTTCGTGATGAACGTCTTGGAGCCGTTGATGACGAAGTCGCCGCCCTCGCGCACGGCCTTCGTCGCGAGGTTCCCCGCGTCGGACCCGGTGCCCGGCTCGGTGAGCCCGAAGCAGCCGACGAGCTCACCGGAGGTGAGCCCGGGCAGCCACTGCCGCTTCTGCTCCTCGTTCCCCCAGGACGCGATGGTCTTGGCCACGAGCCCCAGCGAGACCGACACGATGCCGCGCACGGAAGAGTCGCCGCGCCCCAGCTCCTCGGTCACCAGGCAGTACGCGAGGTGGTCGCCGCCCGACCCGCCGTACTCCTCGCCGACGGTGAGCCCGAGGAAGCCGACCTCGCCGAGCTTCTTCACGATCGACCGGTCCACGCTCTCGGCACGGTCCCATTCGATGACGTGGGGCGCGATCTCGCGGGCCACGAAGTCCTTGGCCAGTTGCCGGACGGCGGACTGCTCCTCGCTGAGCTCCAGGTTCATCGCGGGGCACCTCTTCGGATCGACGTGTGGGTCCACATTTAAATTAGCACTGCTAGTTTCCGGCGGCAGCCCTACTATGTGCCGCATGGCCCGACCGCGCAAGCCCCTCCTCAGCAGAGAACGCATCGTCGAGACGGCGCGCGCGCTCGTGGACGCCGAGGGCCTCGCCGCCGTCTCGACGCGCCGCCTCGCCGCCGAGCTCGGCGTCAGCGGGCCCTCGCTCTACAACCACTTCCGCACGAAGGACGAGATCCTGGAGGCGGTCGCGGACTCCGTGAGCGCCCAGGTCGACCTGTCGATGTTCGAGGCCGCCGACGAGCGGGACTGGCGGACGGCGCTGCACGACTGGGCCGTGTCGTACCGCGCGGCGCTCACCCTGCACCCCAACATCGTTCCGGTGCTCGCCGGCGGTCCCGGCCGCCGCCCGGCCGGACTGCGGCTCGCGGACGCGGTGTTCGGGGCGATGGTCGACGCGGGCTGGCCCGCCGGGCAGGCCACGTCGATCGGCGCGCTGATGCGGTACTTCATCATGGGTTCGGCGCTCGGGTCCTTCGCCGGCGGCTTCGTGGACGACGAGACCGCGTACGACCCGGCCGACTATCCGCACCTGGGCCAGGCCCACCTGCTGGCCGAGCGCCAGCAGAAGATCGACGAGCGGGCGTTCGAGACGGGCCTTCGCGCACTCCTCGACGGCCTCGCGCTCCAGTACGCGCAGGTCGCGGCGCCGACGGCCTGACAACGGGGTTCGCCCTGCCCGACGTTCACTTCGGAGCGGGCGTGCGCACCTCGGTATCGCCACGCCCGCCCAGGTAGATGTAAGGTGCATCCGTCTTGCCGGGCGAAACATGGACGTAACACGGGAGTGAGCCGTGCGGCACTCAACGGATGCCGGAAGCCTGCCTTTTGGGACCACGGGGCCGCCCTCGGGCCCGCTCTCCAGGGCGCTGTCCTTCGCCGCCCACGTCCTGCGCGGCCAGGCGCAGGTCACCTTCCTGCCCAGCGCGGCGGCGGGCGCGATCTTCTGCGTGGCGCTCTTCGCGGCGGGCTGGGAGTACGGCCTCTACGGCCTCGCGGGCACGGCCGTCGGCACGGGGACGGCGTGGCTGCTCGGGGCACCCCATGACCGCGTCTCGACCGGCCTCGAAGGCTTCAACGCCTGCCTCACGGCGCTGTGTTTCGCGGTGTTCCTCGGCGCGGGGCACCTGTCCACGGCCGCGCTCGCCCTCGCGGGCTGCGTGGTGGTCACGGTCGTGACGGCGGCGGCCGTCAACCTCCTCGCCGTCTGGGGCCTGCCCTCGCTCACGCTCCCGTACTGCCTGCTCGCGAGCGCCATGACGATCGCCGCGCCCGGCTTCGAGCGGGTCTGGCACCACGGGGACGCGCTGGCCGCGCTGACGCGCGCGGCGACGGGCCCGACCTCGCTCGAACCCGCCGACCTGGCACGGGCGTTCTTCGCCGACTTCGCCCAGATCTTCTTCATGCCGCAGTGGTACGTCGGCGCGGTGCTGCTCGTGGGCCTCTTCGTCGCGAGCCGTCGCGCGGGCGTCGTGGCGTGCCTCGGCAGCGCGGTCGGGATCGGTTCGGCATGGGCGCTCGGGGCACCGGCCGCGCAGATCGCGGACGGCTCGATGGGATACAACTCGGTGCTCGTCGCCCTCGCGTTGTGCGGCGTCTTCCTTCCGGTGCGGGGCGCGACGCTCGCGTACGCGCTCCTGGGCGCCGCCACGGCGACCGCCGTCAGCTCGGCCATGTCGGCGCTCCTCGCACCGAGCGGCGGGCACACCTTCACCTGGCCGTTCGTGCTGACGACGCTCGCGTTCCTGGCGGCGGCCAAGTCCTTCGCGCGGCTGCGTACAACGGTTCCGGCACCGTCGGTGGAGACGGCGCCGGAACCGGTCGCACCCCCTGCCGTCTAGAACACCACCAGCGCCCGTCCACCCTTCCCCGCGACCATGTTCTCGAAGGCCGCGGGGATGCCGTCCAGCGCGATCCGGTCCGTCACCAGGACGCCCAGGTCGAAGCGTCCCGCCCGGATGTGGTCCGCGAGGACCGGCAGGTCGGCCGCCGGGTCGGAGTTCCCGTACACGCAGCCCGCGAGCGTCCTGCCCCAGTGGAAGATCTCCAGGGCGTTGAAGGTGACCTGCTGGTCCTTGCCGCCGATGCCGACCACCGTCGTACGGCCGCCGCGCCGCGTGGACTCCCAGGCCGTACGGATCGTCACCGCGCGCCCCACGCACTCCACCGCCACGTCCACGCCCTGGCCGTCGGTCAGCCCGCGGATGGCCTTGGCCGTCTTCTCGGAGGCGACCACGTACTCCGTCGCCCCGGCCGACCGCGCCAGCTCCTCCTTCTCCGGGGACACGTCGACGGCGATGATCCGCGACGCACCGGCGATCCGGGCCGCCTGGAGCGTCGCGAGGCCCACTCCCCCGACCCCGAAGACGGCCACCGTCTCGCCCTCGCGGACCTTCGCGGAGTGGTGCACGGCGCCGTACCCGGTGAGCACCGCACAGCCCAGGAGCGCCGCGTCCGTCAGCGGGACGCCGACCGGGGCGGGCAGCACGCAGTTGCCCGCCACCACCGTCTCCTCGGCGAACGCCGCGACGTTCAGGCCGGGGTGGAGGTCGGCGCCGTCCGAGGCGCGACGGGCGTACACATCGGCGGCACCGGCCAGCGCGTTCACGCACAGCCACACCTCGCCGAGCGAGCAGGGGTGACAACTGCCGCAGGAAGGAGCCCAGTTGAGGACCACGCCGTCACCGGGCGCGACATGCGTGACGCCCTCGCCCACGGACACGACCGTCCCCGCGCCCTCGTGCCCGAGCACGGCGGGCACGGGCACCCGCATCGTGCCGTTGGTCAGGGACAGGTCGGAGTGGCAGACCCCGGCCGCGGCGAGACGCACCCGCACCTGGCCGGGGCCCGGCTCGGGCAGGTCGATCTCGGTGATCTCCAACGGAGAACCGACGGCGGGCAGAACAGCGGCGCGGACCACGGTGACGTACTCCTTGAAAGGCGGGTGGCGAGGGGTCAGAACTGGAGGGACTTCGTCTGGAGGTACTCGGTGAGTCCGTGCGGGCCCAGCTCGCGCCCCACCCCCGACTGCTTGTAACCGCCGAACGGGGCAAGGGGGTTGAAGCTGCCGCCGTTGATGTCGACCTGGCCCGTGTCCATGCGGCGGGCGAACGCGATCGCCTCCCCGTCGTCGGCGGCCCAGACCGCGCCCGCGAGCCCGTACACGGTGCCGTTGGCGATCCGCAGGGCGTCGTCCTCGTCCTCGTACCTGATGATCGAGACGACCGGGCCGAAGATCTCCTCCTGGGCGATCGTCATCTCGGGGGTGACGTCGGCGAAGACCGTGGGCTGGACGAAGTAGCCCTGCTCGCGCGGGGCCTCGGAGCCGCCGGCCACCACGCGTGCGCCTTCCTCGATGCCCTTGTCGATGTAACCCCGCACGCGCGCCTGCTGCTTGGCGTTGACGACGGGGCCGATGCGGGAGCCGTACTTGCCGGCGGCCTCCGCGGCGAGCTCCACCGCCTCGTCGTACCGCGCGGAGTCCACCAGCATGCGGGTCCACGCGCTGCACGTCTGGCCCGAGTTGGACATGACGTTGGCGACGCCGGCCTTGACCGCCTTGGTCAGGTCGGCGCTGGGCAGGATGACGTTGGCGGACTTGCCGCCGAGCTCCAGGGCGACGCGCTTGACCGCGGCGCCCGCGGTCGCGCCGATCTGCTTGCCGACCGCCGTCGAGCCCGTGAAGGAGACCAGGTCGACGCCCTCGTGCTCGGCCAGCGCCTGCCCCGCGACCGGGCCGAACCCGGTGACCAGGTTGAAGACACCGGCGGGGATGCCCGCCTCGTGCGCCGCCTCGGCGAAGAGCTGGGCGGTGAGCGGGGTGTCCTCGGCGGGCTTCAGGACCACCGTGCAGCCCGCGGCGAGCGCGGGAGCCACCTTGTTGACGATCTGGTGGAGGGGGTAGTTCCAGGGCGTGATCGCGCCGACGACGCCGACCGGCTCCAGGTAGACGGTGGAGTTGCCGATCTTCTCCTCGAAGGCGTACGTCGCGGCGAGCTCGGCGTACGAACCGGAGACCAGGATCGGCACGCCCGCGTGCACCATCTGCGAGAACGGGAGCGGGGAGCCGAGCTCCGCCGTCACCGTCTCGGCGATCTCGTCCTGACGCGCGACCAACTGGTCGCGCAGCGCCCCGATGAGCGCGCCGCGCTCGGCGGGTGGGGTCGCCGCCCAGCCGGGGAACGCCTCGCGGGCGGCGCGCACCGCCGCGTCGATGTCCTGCGCCGTACCGGCGGGGACCTGCCCGACCGGCTGCTCGTCGGCCGGGTTGAGGACCGTGATCGTGTCCTTACCGGCGGCGGGCCGCCAGGCGCCGCCGATGTACATGCCGTCGTGGGCCTTCATCGCACTCCTCAGGTAGTCGTCCGCACCCCAAACTAGCGCTGATAGTTTTTGGGCACCAGGGGCGTCGGAACGGGGGACATCCACTCCGGCTCCACACCTACCCCCACACACTCCCCCGGCACTCGGCCGCGGCATTCGACGGGCCTTCGATTTCGCGCATGTGACAGAAACATGTCAAGCCGCCAACTCTCTTGATCTACGCCCGTAGAGCCGACATTCTTCTGTTCGCGCCGGGAGCGGAACGCACCGCTCCCGGCTGTGTGTGCGATCACGCACACGCCCCCACAGTTGCGCCGCCCGACCCAGGGCGAGCGCCGCCTATGAGGAGGACTCCCTCGTAATGGCAATGCTGCGCAGCAAGAAGACTGTGATCGCCGCGGCGATCTCGACCGCCACCGCCGCCACGCTGTTCGGTGCGGTCACCGCCCTTCCGGCCCAGGCCGCCCCCGCCGAGGGCACCGTGATCGGAGCCGGCTCGGCCGACGCCGTCAAGGGCAGCTACATCGTCACCCTGAAGAAGAACTCGGGCTTCAGCGCCGCCTCGGCCCAGGGCAAGGGCCTGATATCCGAGTACGGCGGGTCGGTGAAGAAGACCTTCAGGTCCGCGCTCGACGGCTACACCGTCGAACTGAGCGCGGCGGAGGCGAGACAGCTCGCCGCCGACCCCGCCGTCGCCTCGGTCGAGCAGAACCGGACGGTCCGTGCGGACGCGACCCAGAGCAACGCGCCCTGGGGCCTGGACCGCATCGACCAGACGAGCCTGCCGCTGTCCGGAACCTACACCTACCCGGACACCGCGGGCTCGGGCGTCACCGCGTACGTGATCGACACGGGCGTGCGCATCACGCACTCCGAGATCAGCGGGCGCGCGGTCAACGGCTATGACGCCGTGGACGGCGACAGCACCGCCCAGGACGGCAACGGCCACGGCACGCACGTGGCCACCACCATCGCGGGCAAGACGTACGGCGTCGCCAAGAAGGCCAAGATCGTGGCCGTCCGCGTGCTCGACAACAACGGCTCCGGCACGACCGCCGGTGTCATCGCGGGCATCGACTGGGTGACGAGCAACCACGCGGCGGGCGCACCCGCCGTGGCCAACATGTCGCTCGGCGGCGGCGCCTCCACCACGCTCGACAACGCGGTGAAGAACTCCATCGCCGACGGCGTCAGCTACGCGGTCGCCGCGGGCAACGAGGGCGTCAACGCCTCCTCGTCGTCCCCGGCACGGGTCCCCGCGGCCATCACGGTGGGCGCCACCAGCAACACGGACGCCAAGGCCAGCTGGTCCAACTACGGCTCGGTCCTGGACATCTTCGCGCCGGGCGTCTCCATCAAGGCCGGCTGGAACACCAGCGACACGGCCACGAACACCATCTCCGGTACGTCGATGGCCACGCCCCACGTCGCCGGTGCGGCGGCGGTGTACTTGGCGGGGCACTCCTCGGCCACGCCCGCCCAGGTCTCGTCGGCGCTGGTGAACGGAGCCACATCGGGCAAGGTCACCAGCCCGGGCAGCGGCTCGCCGAACAAGCTGCTCAAGATCGTCCAGTAGTCCTCGCCCGCTCGCCGGAGGGGCTCTTCGCAGCCCCTCCGGCGTTCGGGGAGCGAGGGCCGGGGCCACGCCTCAACCCCAACCCCGCAGCCACCAGCAGCAGCCCGCCCAGCATCACGAAGGGCGCGGCGACCCCCGCCACCCCGGCGATGAGACCCGCCCCCGCGGGCGCGGCCACCTGCCCCAGCCGATTTCCCGTGAGCCGCAGCGCGAGCGCGGTGGAGCGGGCCCCGTCCGGGGCGGCCTGGACGACGGTCGTCATCGACAACGGCTGCCCGACCCCCAGGCAGAACCCGAGAAGCACCAGCATCACGCCGAGCCCCCACACCGGCACCGGCAGCGCGACCCCCGCACACAGCACGGCGGCCAGCAGACACGTGACGACGATCAGCACCGTACGGCCGAGCAGATTGATCAGCGGCGTCATCACGAGCCGGCAGGCGATCGTCGCCGCGGCCCGCAGCGAGAGCAGCACGCCGACCGTGGCGGGCGCGATGCCCCGATGCTCGCCGACCACCGGCAGATAGGCCGTGAGGATGTCCGTCGCGGAGAGCACCGCGAGGCTGATGAAGATCCCGGCGGGAACGCCACGGGTGCGCAGGATGCCGAGCACCGGCACCTTGTCGCTCCGCTTCGACGAGGCGCCGACGGGACGGACGTGCTCGATGCGCCACAGCGAGGTGAGCGAGACCGCCGCGACCGCCCCCGACACGAGCAGGGCGAGGGCGCTCGTGCGGCCCATGTCCCCGCCGATGAGGGAGCCCGCGGCGATCGGCCCGACCAGCTGCCCGAGCGAGGCGCCGATCGTGAAGTGCCCGAAGTTGCGGTCCTGTTCGTCGGGGGCGGACTGCCGGGCGACGATCGACTGGGCGCCGATCACGAAGCAGAGGTGGCCCAGGCCCATCACGCCGCTCCAGGCGGCGAGCGTGCCGAGCGAACCCGCCGTACCGCTGAGCGCGCACCCTCCGGCGATCAGCACGACGCCGACCGGAAGGAGCGGCGCGCACCGCCCGTGGTCCGTCCTGCGCCCGAGCGGCACGGCGGCGAAGAGCGGAAGCAGGGCGTAGACGCCCGCGATGACGCCGATCGCCCGCTCGTCGGCGCCCAGTGAGAGGGCCCGGTAGGAGACGGCCGGACGCGCCATCGACACCGCCCCCTGCGCGAAGCTGAAGGCGATGACGAGGCGCAGCAACCAGGCCCGGCCCGGTGTCGATGGCATCAGATGATGCCGAAGAGGATCCCGGAGCCGAGCACCACGAGCGAGGTGAGCACGGCCCATTTGACGGTGAACTTGGTGTGGTCGCCGAACTCGACCTTGGCCATGCCGACGAGGACGTACACGGCGGGCACCAGCGGGCTCGACATGTGCAGGGCTTGTCCGGCGATCGAGGCGCGGGCGATCTCCAGGGTGCCGACGCCGTGCGCCTGGCCCGCCTCGGCGAGGACCGGCAGGACGCCGAAGTAGAAGCCGTCGTTCGACATGAAGTAGGTGAGCGGAAGCGACAGAAGGCCGGTGACCAGGCCCATCTGCGGGCCCATGCCCTCCGGGATCGCGTCGACGAGCCACTTGGCCATGCTGTCGACCATGCCGGTGCCCTGGAGGACGCCGGTGAAGACGGCGGCCGCGAAGACCATGCCGGTGACGTTGAGGACGTTCTCCGCGTGGGCGCCGATGCGGGCCTTCTGGTCGGGCATGTGCGGGAAGTTGACGGTCAGGGCGAGCGCGGCGCCGAGCAGGAAGAGGACCGGGATCGGCAGCCACTCCATGATCATGGCGGTGAGCAGGACCACGGTGAGACCGGCGTTGAACCAGTAGAGCTTGGGGCGCAGGGTGGCGCGGTTCGGGTCGAGCCCCTGGAAGCCGTCGTCTTCGTCGGCCTCTCCGGCAGACTCCGCAGCGTCAGCGTCCGTTCCCGAGCCCGCTCCCCCGGGGGTCTTCTTCGTGAGGGACGTACGGCCGCCCGCGGAGCCGCCTGCACCCACCAGAACGGTCTCGCTCGCCGTCTCCTTCTCCAGGACCTCGTCCAGGGAGAGCATGCCGAGCCGCTTGCGCTCCCGCAGACCCAGTGCGTAGGAGAGCAGGAAGACGGCCACGAGGCCCATGGCGAGCGCCGGGATCATCGGCACGAAGATGTCGGCCGCGTCGACCTTGAGCGCGGTCGCCGCGCGGGCTGTCGGGCCGCCCCAGGGCAGGGTGTTCATGACGCCGTTGGCGGTGGCCGCGACACCCGTCATGACGACGAGGCTCATCTTGAGGCGCTTGTAGAGCGGATACATCGCCGAGACCGTGATCATGAAGGTCGTCGAGCCGTCGCCGTCGAGCGAGACGATCGCGGCGAGCAGCGCGGTGCCGACCACGATGCGTACCGGGTCCGCCTTGCAGAAGCGCAGGATGCCCCGGACGATCGGGTCGAAGAGGCCGACGTCGATCATGACGCCGAAGTACACGATGGCGAACATGAGCATGGCCGCCGTGGGCGCCAGATTGCCGACGCCTTCGAGGACGTAGTCCCCGAGATGGGCTCCCTTTCCTACGAACACGCAGAAGAGTGCGGGGATCAGGACCAGCGCCGCGATCGGCGACATCTTCTTCATCATGATCAGCACCAGGAAGGTGGCGATCATGACGAATCCGAGGATTGTCAGCATGGGGGCTACCTAACGTTCACCATCGAACTCCCACCAGGTCTGGCGGTCCGGTTGACGTTAGGACCCGCTCTCCGGCGTTAACAAGATGTTGACGTGCGAGCAATAAGCGCAAAACTCCTGGTCAACGAGTTGCTGCCGGAACAGTCGCCGGCACAGGTGCTGGCACAAGGGCAGTGACGGACACCGGGAAGCCGTTGAGCACGGACGTCCCGGAGAGCGGGTCGAGGAGCGTGCCGTCCAGGAGCTGGTTCACATTGGCTCCGGGGTTCTCGGCCGCGACGGTCAGGCGGGTGCCGGGGCGGTCGTGGCCCCAGCCGTGCGGCAGGCTGACGACTCCGGGGCGCACGGCGTCGGTCACCTCCACGGGGACGGTCAGCTCACCGCCGGCGGCCTCCACGCGCGCGTGGCCGCCGTTCTCCAGGCCGATGCGGGCGGCGTCCTCGGGGTGGACGTGCAGGGTGCAGCGGTTGGAGCCGCCGGTGAGGGTGCGCACGTTGTGCATCCAGCTGTTGTTGGAGCGCAGGTGGCGGCGGCCCACCAGGACGAGCTCGGCGGGGGCGGCGCGCACCGCGTCCGTCAGGCGGGGCAGGTCGTCCGCGATCGGCCCCGGGAGGAGTTCCACGCGTCCGCTGCGGGTCCTGAGTACCTGCGGGAGGCGGGGCTCCAGCGGCCCGAGGTCGATGCCGTGCGGGTGGGCGAGGAGGCGGTCGAGGGTGAGGCCGTCCGTGCCGTCGCCGCACCCGCCGAATCCGTCGCCGTAGGGGCCGAGGCGCAGCATCAGGTCGAGCCGCCGCTCGGGGCCGCTCTCGCCGGTGAGGAGGGCGGACAGTTCCTTGGGATCACGTCCGTACGCGGGCGAGTGCGCCTCGGTAACGGCCTTGCCGAGGGTCTTGTCGACGACCATCGCGTCGACGGCCGCCGGATCGGCGCCGTGCATCCCGCTCACGGCCAGCACGAGCCGGGCGAGGATCTCCGTCTCGGGCATCCTGCCGTCCGCCAGGGGCAGTGCGGCGCGGGTGTAGCGGACCTGGTTGCGTACGGCGAATCCGTTGAAGGCGAAGTCGAAGTGGGCGCTCTGGGAGGGCGGGGGCGGCGGCAGGACCACGTGGGCGTGACGCGAGGTCTCGTTCAGATACGGGTCGACGCTCACCATGAAGTCGAGCGAGGCCAGGGCCTTGTCGAGGCGGTCGCCGTCGGGCGCCGAGAGGACCGGGTTGGCCGCGACGGCGACGACCGCGCGGATCGCCCCGTCGCCGGGGGTGTCGATCTCCTCGGCGAGCGCGGCGATCGGCAGTTCGCCCTTGGCCTCGGGGTGCCCGCTCACGCGGCTGTGCCAGCGGCCGAGGGCGAACCCCTTGCCGGGGCCCGCCGGGCGGGGCGCGCGGTCGGTGGCCGAGAGCGGGAACAGGGCGCCGCCCGGCCGGTCGAGGTTGCCGGTCAGCACGTTCAGCACGTCCACCAGCCAGTTGGTGAGCGTGCCGTACGCGACGGTGCTGGCCCCCACGCGCGCGTAGACGGCGGCGGTGGGCGCCGCCGCGAGCTCGCGGGCGAGGGCGCGGATGGTGTCGGCGGGCACGTCGCAGGCCGCGGACACGGCGTCGGGCGTGAAGTCGCGTACGGCCTCGCGCACGTCCTCGACGCCCTCCACCTGGTCCTCCAGTACGCCGAGGTCGGTGAGTTTCTCCTCGAAGAGGACCTGGACCATGGCCGCGAGCAGCAGCGCGTCCGTGCCGGGCCGGATCGCGAGGTGCCGGTCGGCGACCTTCGCGGTACGGGTGCGGCGCGGGTCGACGACGGTGAGGGTGCCGCCGCGGGCGCGCAGCGCCTTCAGCTTGCCGGGGAAGTCGGGGGCCGTGCACAGGCTTCCGTTGGAGTCCAGGGGGTTGGCGCCGAGCAGGAGCAGATGGTCGGTGCGGTCCAGGTCGGGCACGGGAATGGCGAAGGCGTCGCCGAAGAGGAGCCCGCTGGAGACGTGCTTGGGCATCTGGTCGACGGTGCTCGCGGTGAAGACGTTGCGGGTGCCGAGCGAGCTCAGGAGTACAGGTGGGTAGAGGCCGCCCGCCATGGTGTGCACGTTCGGGTTGCCGAGCACCACGCCGATCGCCTGCGGGCCGTAGCGCTCGATCAGCGGGCGGAGCCCGGTCGCGATGGCGTCGAACGCCTCGCCCCAGCTTGCCTCTTGGAGTCCGCCGTCCTTGCGTACGAGGGGGGTCTTGAGACGGTCGGGGTCGGAGTCGGCCTCTCCGAAGGAGGCGCCTTTGGGGCAGATGAAGCCACGGCTGAACACGTCGTCCCGGTCCCCGCGCGCGCCGGTCACGCGCGCGCTGTCGGCGGTCCCTTCGATGGTGAGCGTGAGCCCGCAGGTGGCTTCGCAGAGCGGGCAGATACGCAGGGCGGTGCTGGGCATGGAGGACCCTCCGGAGCGGCGGCGGCAACGCACGGGCACCCTCACCATACCGACCGGTATGCATGGCGTCAGGCCCCTGAAGGGACCGAGGTCGCAAACCCGCGGGCCCGGCTCAGTCCAGCGAACCCGCGAAATAGGAGTGCAGCAGGGTCCGTGTCTCGTCGATGAGGTCGGGATCGCCCGACGGGTGTGCGCGGAAGGCGAGTTGGAGGACGGCGTCCACCGCCTCGACGCCGACGAGGACCGTCCGGCGCAGCTTCTTGTCCAGCGTCCTGTCGAGGTGGGCGGCGAGCAGTCCCGCCACTCGCTCGGCGACGTCCGAGTTGGCGTCGGGCATCGCGCCGGGGGCCGAGGGGATGCCGAAGTCGACCAGGCCGAAGCCGGGGACGCTGCGCTTCATGGCGAGGTACTCGTCGAAGGCCGCGTCGACGGCGCCGCGCCAGTCGCCGCGCTCCACACCGGCCATGCGTGCCGCCACGCGCTCGCCGTACGCGTCGAGGTTGCGGTGGGCCAGGGCGTCCGCCATGGCGCGCTTGTTGCCGAAGAAGCGATAGACGGAGCCGATCGGGACACCCGCGCGGGCGGCGACGGCGCGGGTGCTCAGCTCTTCGTAGCCGACCTCGTCCAGGAGGTCGGCGCAGGCGTCGAGGATGCGGGTCAGCCGCTCGGCGCTGCGCTCCTGCACGGGCACGCGGCGCAGGGTTTTCGGGGGCGGCGGGGGCTTGCGCTGATCACGGTGGGGCATCCCCGGGAGAGTAGAGCATTGTTCACATCCATGGATCCCCTTGCGGAAGGAAAACGTGAATCCTACGGTGTCCCATAGGAATCGTTGACGAGGGAGCGATGATGAGCCGGGAACACACCAGCGACGCAAGCCGTGGTGACGCGAACGACCCGCGCAAGACGGCCGAGGCACTGACGTACCTCTCCGGCTTCGGCAACGAACACAGCTCCGAAGCAGTGCCCGGTGCCCTGCCGCACGGCCGCAACTCGCCCCAGCGCGCTCCCCTCGGGCTGTACGCGGAGCAGCTGAGCGGCACCGCCTTCACCGAGCCCCGCGCGCACAACCGCCGCTCGTGGCTCTACCGCATCCGCCCCTCGGCCGCGCACCCCGCGTTCACCCGCGTCGACAACGGCACGATCCGCACGGCGCCGTTCGCCCAGGACGCCGACCCCAACCGCCTGCGCTGGAACCCGCTCCCCGAGCCCGCACCCGGCACGGACTTCCTCGCGGGCCTGTGGACGCTGGGCGGCAACGGAGACGCCACCCAGCGCACCGGCATGGCCGTGCACCTCTACCACGCCAACTCCTCCATGACCGACCGGGTGTTCAGCGACGCGGACGGTGAACTCCTCGTCGTGCCCGAGCGGGGCGGCCTTCTCCTGCGGACCGAGTTCGGCCTGCTGCGCGCCGAGCCGGGCGAGGTGGCGCTGATCCCGCGCGGGGTGCGCTTCCGCGTGGAGCTCCTTGACGGGACCGCGCGCGGCTATGTGTGCGAGAACTACGGCGCGGTCTTCCAGCTCCCCGACCTGGGCCCGATCGGCGCGAACGGCCTCGCCAACGCCCGGGACTTCAGGGCCCCGGTCGCCGCGTACGAGGACGAGGACCGTCCGGTGGAGGTGGTGAACAAGTTCTGCGGCAACCTGTGGCAGGCGACTTACGACCACTCGCCGCTGGACGTCGTCGCCTGGCACGGCAACCACGTCCCGTACGTGTACGACCTGCGCCGCTTCAACGTCATCGGCACCATCAGCTACGACCACCCGGACCCGTCCATCTTCACGGTCCTGACCTCGCCGTCCGACACCCCGGGCCTGGCGGGCGTCGACTTCGTGGTCTTCGCGCCGCGCTGGCTGGTCGGCGAGGACACCTTCCGGCCGCCGTACTTCCACCGGAACGTGATGAGTGAGTACATGGGTCTCATCGAGGGCGCGTACGACGCGAAGGCGGAGGGCTTCGTGCCGGGCGGCGGCTCGCTGCACAACATGATGTCGGCGCACGGCCCCGACCGCGACACCTTCGACAAGGCGTCGGCCGCCGAGCTGAAGCCGCAGAAGATCGACGACGGGCTTGCCTTCATGTTCGAGACACGCTGGCCGGTGACGGCGACCGAACAAGCAGCTCAGGCCTCCCATCTGCAGCGCGGATACGACGATGTGTGGGAGGGTCTGGAGCGCCATTTTCGAAACTGATCGAGCTGATTCGGAGAGACCGTGACCGCTTTCGCCCCGGACTCGATCGTCCTGAATCGCAAGCTGCCGCTCTGGTATCAGGTGTCGCAGTCCCTGCGTGCCTCGATACTCGGCCGCACGCCCGATGCCCCGCTCCGGCTGCCCACCGAGGAGCAGCTGGCGGGGCACTACGGCGTGAGCGTCCTGACCATGCGGCAGGCGCTCAAGGAGCTGGAGGACGAGGGTCTGATCACCCGGCACCGGCGGCGCGGCACGTTCATCGAGCCCAGCGCCCAGCGCGGCTCGCCGGTCCGGCTGCTCGGCTCGGTCGACGCGATCGTGGCCCAGCAGTCGGGCATGAGCACGCAGCTGCTGGGGCACGGCATGGCCCCGGTCCCGGGCGAACTCACCGAGCACTTCCCTGACCTCACCGAGGTGGCGACGTACCACCGGCTGCGCAGCGACGAGAAGACGGGCGAACCGACCAATCACGCCCATAACTTCATACGTCCCGAGCTCGCGGACCGCGTCGAACCCGACGACCTGGCGCGCTGGCCCATGACGAAGGTCCTGCGCGATGTGGTGGGCGTCCGCATCAGCCGCATCACCGACACCGTCGAGGCCACGCTCGCCGACCCGGAGACGGCCCGCCTCCTCGAAGTGCCGCTGCTCAGCCCGATCCTGCACTACACGGGCATCACGTACGACGAGGACGGCCGCGCCCTGGACGTGGCACGCATCCACTACCGCGGCGACCGCTTCTCGTTCACGGTCACCCTCGACGCGACGTAAGGGTCCCGACGTACGATGCCGGGCGTGACGCACGACGAAGCGCCGCTGCTCGGCGACCTGATGCCGTGGTCCGTCGCGCCGCTCCGGCCGGGCCGCGGGTGGCCGATGGGGCCGGACGCCGCGACGCTCAGGGCCCGCTGGGCCGCGTTCGTGCGGGCGGATCCGGCGGAGCGCGAGAGGCTGTTCTCCCCCTCGCGCTCGCGCACCCTGCACACCGCGGTCTCCCAACTGCCGGGCCACCGGGGCGCGACGGTCCCGCTGGCCGCCGCTTCGGGCCCCTGCCCCGATCCGGTGCGCGTCCTGCACGGCCCCTTCGACGAGCAGTGGCTGATCCCGGACCACCGGCTCATCGACACCGCCCGCCCGGAGCTGTGGCGGGTCGCGGGCGAGGGCCAGCTCTTCCTCGTCGAGCAGGGGTACGTCACCGGCTCCACGGGCCCCGCGGTCCTTGCCTCCGCCGTGCTGCCGGACGGCCGCTCCCCCGCCGGGCGGCCCGGGCGCATCCGGCCGTTGTTCCGCCGCCCGGGCGGGCTCGAACCCAACACGGCTCCCGGACTGCTCGCCCACCTCTCCTCGGCGCTCGGCCAGGACGTCGGCGCCGGTGACCTGGCGGCCTGGACGCTCGCCGTCGCGGAGGCATCCCCGGCCGGATGCCGGGTGCCGCTGACGTCCGACGCCGGGATCTGGGCGCGGGGCACGGATTTGGGGCGCCGCGTTCTCGCGCTCCAGGCCCGCGGCGACGGCACACGGCCGAAGCTCCCGGGCGGGCGCCGGCCCTATGTACGGGCACCGCTCCCCGCCCGCCCCGCCGAGGTGTCGTACGACCCCGAGGAGGAGGCCCTCTGCGTGGACGCGGGCCGCATCTCGCCGGTGCCGCGGGAGGCATGGGAGTTCGAGGTGAGCGGAGTGCGGGTCATCGAGCTGTGGTTCGAGCGTCGGAGGGCGGCGGGCGAGGCGGGCTCCCTGGAAGCGATCCGGCCAGCGGAGTGGCCCCAGACCTGGACATCCGAACTACTGGAACTCATCACGGTGCTGGCCCTCCTCGCGGAACTCCGCCCCCTGCAAACGGAATTGGCCACGTCACTGACCACGGCGACAGACTCCGGCATCTCGACGGACGCCCTGCGCCGGGCGGGCGTGCTCCCCGTCCCCGACACCGCCAGGCGCCCGGCGTCGGTCCTCGACCACCACGAGGAAGGCCCGGGCGGCCAGTTCACCTTGCTCTGAGCCGGTTTCACCCCGCCCTGAGACCGCCCCGAGCTCGCCCCGAGCCCGCCCCGGGTCACTCAGGCGAACGAGTCCAGGAGCCGGTTCAGCATCCGGTCGAAGAGCTCGTCCGCGTCACCCGGCGCGGGCGTCTCCTTGAGCGCCTCCGCGAGCCGCGGGTAGGCCCCGGTGGCCACCTGCCCGGCGAGGTACGCGTACCTCGCCTGCTGCTCCCGCTCCTCCGACCACGGCAGCGCCCGCGCGCGCTCCGCCATGGCGAGCTCGTTGGAGACGAACGTCATGACCGAGCCATTGACCATGCCGATGAGTTCCGCCTTGGTGCCGTAGGGCGCGTCGAGGCCCTCCAGGACGCCGAGACAGTGCTCCAGGTAGCGCAGGGCGTTCGGGCTGAAGCCGTAGAGCGCCGACATGATCCGGGGCAGCCACGGGTGGCGTCGCATGAGGTCGCGCGTCTGACGGCCGAGCGTCAGCATCTCCGCGCGCCAGTCACTGCTCGCCGGCCCCTCCGCCAGCACGTACTCGCCGCTCACCGCGTCGACCATCAGCTCGTACAGGTCCTCTTTGCGCGGCACGTAGTTGTAGAGCGACATGGTGCCGCAGCCCAGCTCGCCCGCGACCCTGCGCATGGAGACCGCGTCGATGCCGTCCGCGTCGGCGATACGGACGGCCGCCGCCGCGATGTCCGCCCTGCTGTACGCGGGCTTCGGGCCACGGCCCGCACGCTCGGGGCGCGCCCAGATCACTTCCGGTTCGGCCGCTCGGCCCGCCATTGATCATCACCTCGACCCCATCTTAGTTACGTACAGCGTACGTAGTGAGGTACCGTGCGGACATGACTTCTACGTACGCTGTACTTAGTGAGGGTCTGGAGAAGCACTTCGGGGACGTCCATGCCCTGCGGGGGCTCGATCTGGCCGTCCCCGAGGGCACGGTCTGCGGTCTGCTCGGCCCGAACGGGGCGGGCAAGACGACGGCGGTGCGCCTGCTCACCACGCTGCGGACACCGGATGCCGGGAGGGCGCTCGTCGCGGGGCACGACGTGGTGCGGGAGGCCGCCGCGGTGCGCCGGCTGATCGGAGTGACCGGGCAGTACGCCTCCGTCGACGGGGATCTGACGGGACGGGAGAATCTGCGGCTCTTCGCCCGGCTGCTGCGGGTTCCGCGGGCGCGGGGTGACGAACTGCTCGAACGGTTCGGACTCGCGGACGCCGCCGACCGTCCCGCGCGCACATACTCCGGCGGCATGCGGCGGCGGCTCGATCTCGCGGCGAGCCTTCTGGTCCGGCCGCGTGTGCTCTTCCTCGACGAGCCCACCACCGGACTCGATCCGCACAGCCGCAACGGCATCTGGGAGGCCGTACGGGAACTGGCCGCCGAGGGGACGACCGTGCTCCTGACCACGCAGTATCTGGAGGAAGCCGATCAGCTCGCCGACGAGATCGTGCTGATCGACGGGGGGCGGGCCGCGCACCGCGGTACGCCGGGCGCGCTGAAGGCGCAGATCGGGAGCTACGTCGAGGTCGTCCTCGCCCCTGACTCGGCGCGGCAGGCGCTGCATGCCGCCGCGGTCGTCCTGGATCAGCTCACCGGGGCCGAGCCGGTCCTCGACGACGAGAAGCGCACCGCCGGGGCGGTCGCCCTCGACCCGGATCTCACGCTGCCGCGTGTCGTACGGGAACTGGACGCCGCCGGGGTGCCGGTCGTGGACGCGACGCTGCGGGCGCCGACGCTCGACGAGGTCTTCCTGCGGCTCGTCTCGCGCGTTTCCTAGACCGCCGCTTCACGACGGATTCTTCCGCCCCGCCACCCGATCACCCCGACTCCGTATACCCCGAAGGGTTCTCATGAGCGCCATCCTCTACGACGGCAGCGCCGTTCTCGGCCGGCATCTGCGGCGCATCAAGCACGCGCCCGCCATCCTCGTCATGACCCAGACGATGCCCATCGTCTTCCTGCTCTTCTTCGGCTACGTCTTCGGCAGCGCCCTCGCGATGCCCGGCGCCGACTACCGCGCCTTCCTCGTCCCAGGCATGCTCGTCGCGACCGCCGCGAACGGCATCATGACCGGCATGTTCACCGCCGCCCAGGACTCCCACCGGGGGGTCATGGACCGGTTCCGCACGATGCCCATGAGCCGCTCGGCCGTGCCGCTCGGGCAGGCCGCCGCCGACCTGCTGACCACCGCGGTGGGGCTCGTGCCGCTGATGCTCGTCGGCCTGGCGATGGGCTGGCGGATCGAGGGCGGACCGCTCCAGGCTCTCGGCGCCTTCGGCCTGTTGCTGCTGTTCCGGTTCGCGACGACCTGGGTCGGCATCCTGCTCGGGCTCGTCTCGCAGAGCGAGGAGGCGGCGGGACAGCTGGGCGGCGCGACGTTCATGCTGCCGCTGCTCTCGAACGCGTACATCCCCGCCGACGGCCTCCCCGGGTGGCTGCGCACCCTCGCCGAGTGGAATCCGATCAGCGCGGTGGCCACGGCGGTGCGTGATCTGTGCGGCAACGCGCCCGTGCCGGCGGACGCCGCATGGCCGGTGGCGCATCCCGTGGCGGGGTCGGTCCTCTGGTCGCTCGCGCTGCTCGCCGTGTGCGTGCCGCTCGCCGTCCGCCGGTACACGCGCGGAGGACGGTGAGCGTACGGCCGCCCTACTTCTGGGGGGCGAGCTCCGGTCCCAGCGAGGAGAACCTCTCCCGGGACACCACCCGCTTCGGCGGCCAGGTGATGTTCGGCGGCGGCCACTTCTGGCCGGTCTTCTTCAGGAACCACGCCGGGGGCTCGTACATCGGCGGCTCATAGCCGTCCGGCAGCGCGGTCTTCCAACTGACGCCCTTCGTACGCTCCTTGAACTCATCCTTGACCGCCTTCAGGCGCTCGGGCTGCGTGATCAGGTCGACCGCCGTCGCCGCCAGGTACTTCGCCGCGGCGATCACCGCGGCCTGGCCGGGGGCTGCCGCCGCGCAGGCGGCCGTGGACCAGGTGTGCATCTTGGTGCCGATGGGGGCGAGGGCGGCGCCCATCGAGACGGTGGGGACGTTCCAGCTGATGTCGGCGACGTCCGTCGAACCGCCGCCCATGAACACCGGGTTGGGCGGGTTCAGTTCGCCGATCTCGTCGTGCATGCCCTTCTGCGGCAGCCCGAGGGACTCCTGGAGCTCCTTGGCCAACTCGTGTGCCGAGGCGGGGAATTCGGGCGGGCCTATCTCCCGCATGTTCGCGTGCAGGAGCTCGGCGAAGGCCTTGGCCGGGAGCTGGTTCCAGCAGGCCGACGTCACGCGGTGCCGGACCGTCGTCTGGGACGCCTTCGCGGCCGCCTCGGAGACCGCGATCACCTTGTCCAGGAGGACCTGGACGCGGGCGGGGCTGCCCTCACGCACGTAGTACGAGATCTCGGCGATCTCCGCGGTGACGTTCGGGATGTCACCGCCGTTGTTGATCACCCAGTGCAGCCGGCCGCTCGGCGCGAGGTTCTCCTCGCGCAGGAACTCCGACATCGTCGCCATCATCACGGCGGCGTCCAGTGCGGACTTGTTGCCGAGCGGGGTGCCGCCGTGCCCGGCCACGCCGAGGAAGGTGAAGGTGACGGCGGTCATCGCGGTGGTGCTGCCCCAGCCGGTCGCGTTGGCCGTGGAGGGGTGCCAGTCCAGGAACGCGTCGAGGCCGTCGTACACCCCCTTGCTGACGGCGTACGTCTTGCCGATCAGCATCTCCTCGGCCGTGGAGCCGAAGAACTTCACGGTGACGGGCAGCCGGTGCTTCTTCGCCGCCTGCGCGACGGCCGCCGCGGCGGCGGCTGCCGCCGTGCCGAGCGCGCTGTGGCCACAGCCGTGGCCGGGCCCGTAACTCGGCGCGAAGGGGTCGTGGATGTACTCGCGCGGATCGTGGTGGCCCACGCCCTTGTTCTGCGAGAGGCCGGGCAGCGCGTCGTACTCGCCGCTGAAGCCGAGGACCGGGCCGCCCTTGCCGTGCGTGAAGGTCGCGGTGAACGCCGTCGGGAAGCCCGCGGTGCCGAACTTGACGTCGAATCCGGCCCGTTCGAGGAAATCGGCCTCGGCGATGGAGGACTTCCACTCACGGAGGGACAGCTCGGCGTTGTCCCAGATCTCGGCGTTCAGGCCGGTGATCCGGTCGTCGTGAGAGGTGATCCAGTCGAGCGCCGCGCGCTTGGCGGGGGTGTCGGCCGCGAGGCCTTCGGGCGCTTCGTAGGCCGCGGGGCTGCGGTCCTCGCTGGCGGCCATCGCCGGGTCCGCGTCGGCGGTCATGACTCCGGCGGTGACACCGGCCGAGCCGAGGAGCTGCATGATGCGGCGGCGGCTCAAGGGTGGGCCGCTCGCGGGGAGTGCCTGATGCTCATGCTGATCGTGCAGGTCACACACGCGCACCTCCGGGAGGTTGGGTGTATCGGCCAATCAATCAGCCACATTGGGGCCGGAAGGTTGCGGCGTCAACAGGTGCGCATGACAAGGGTGTTACGCGAGTTGTGCAACAGGTGAGGTGTACGGAGAGGGAAGGGGCGGGTGGGTGGGAGCAATCCGCCGCTGAGCGGCGGCCGAACCCCCGACCACCCGTGGTCAGCGACCCCCAAAGAGGGACCGACGCAGCCTGCGCAAGGGAGCGAAGAGAGAGACCCTCCGCACACGCGCACTGCGGCCACTGCGGTCGTGCGCTCCCCGCGAGGTCAGCTCACGCATCAGCAGCGTCGCTTCCGCCGTCTCGCGCTGCGGGACGGCGGGGCCGCCCAGCACTGAGAGATGGCGGTCGAGACGCGAGCTGGTCGCGCCGCTCCCGCAGGTGATCGCAGGGACACGCGCCCTGCTGCGCACCGTTATCTGTTCCATGTCACTCCCCACCCGTACGAGGGCACCCGGCCCAGGGCAGGTTAACCCTATCGCCCCGTCCCGACACTCGTGTATCCCGGTCACAGGATTCACCTACCCCGTAAGGAGGTTGACGATTACTCTCCGAATTCAACTGATTCCAGGGCGAGTTGGACAAGAGGGGCGGAAGTGGGCCTCTCTGAGCCACCGTCGGGTTCGGTGGTCACGGCGAGTGACGTAGCGGACGCGCTCAGGATCGTGGCGATCACCGGCGTTTCGCCGTCCAGGAGGCCCAGGGAGCGGGGCGTCGAGCCTGGCCGCAGCAGCCAGAGCTGGTGCGCACGGCCCTTCGGCGGCGCCCCGAGCCCCGTGACGGTCACCACGGCGCGCCGCCTGGACTCCGACGCGACGACGTTGATGCCGCGCCCCCACGCGTCCTCCGTGCCGCTCGCGCGGGCGTCCGGAGCGGCCAGGACGTGGGCGATCTCACGTGCTTCGGCGCGCTCACGGCCGAGCCGGTCGTCGGAACGGACCAGCTGGACGGCGAGGATCACGGTCACCGCCAGTGCGAGAGCGGTGAGACCGGCGATGGCCGCGCGATCCACGAGGCCGGCGTGACCGGCGTGACCGATGGGGCCGACGCGGCCAACGGGGAGAAGCGCGCGAGGGCGAGGGGGCGCGCTCCGGGTGACGGGCGCCCTCGGTGGCGGGTCCTGCTCCGTGGTGCGTACGGCGGTGAGCACCCGCTCGCGCAGGCCGGGCGGCGGCGGGACCGCCGCCGCGCCCGCCAGGCGTACCGTGCCCTCGCCCAGTTCCCTGGACTCCGCGCGGCAGCGAACGCAGCGGACGAGATGCCGCTCGAAGCGGCGCAGTTCGCGGGGTTCGAGGGCGTCCAGGGCGTAGGGGACGGCCAGGGAGTGGACGCGCCGCAGGGGCCGCGGTCGCCCGACGGAGGGCGTTCGACGGCCGCCGTGGCCGCGGTCCCGGCTCATGTCGCGTCTCCCGATGCGGCGCCCAGACAGTCGCGCAGCCGCAGCAGACCGTCCCGCATCCGTTTCTTGACGGTGCCGAGGGGCACGGAGAGACGCCGGGCCACTTCCCGGTACGTATAGCCGTCGTAGTAGGCGAGGGTGACGGCCTGGCGCTGGAGGTCGGTGAGGCGGCGCAGGCAGCGGCGCACCCATTCGCGCTCGAGGCGGCCCTCGACCGCCTCGGCGACCTCGTCGAAGGCGGGGCCTTCGCCCCGCTCGGCCACGCGCCGTTCGCGGTCGCTCGCCGCACGGACGCTGCGGACCCGGTCGACCGCCCTGCGGTGGGCGAGCGTGAGGATCCAGGCGAGGGCGCCGCCGCGCGCCGGGTCGAACCGGGCCGCCGTACGCCAGAGTTCGAGCAGGACCTCCTGGACCACCTCCTCGGACTGGGCCGGATCGCGGAGCACGCGGCGGACCATGCCGTAGACCGGCCCGCAGACCAGTTCGTACAGCTTCTCGAACGCCTGCTGATCGCCCCGGGCGATCAGTGGCAGCAACGCGTCGGGCTCCATGCGTGTCCCCCTCAACTCGCCGGCCCGGGTGGCTCACCGCCTCCGGGCCGGGCGCCTTGTCGTCCGGTCGCGGTCGTCCGGTCGCACCGGGATTCGGGGGAGAGAAGGCAGCGGATTGGGAACGAGGGCAATCCGCCGGGCCCCTTGCCCCGAATGGGGTGCGTCAGGCGGCTTGCGCGCACCGCGCGTGGGGTCGCGGGAGGAACTTTAAGGACGGACGTGATGACAGCTATCGCCAAGAGTCGGCCGGGGCGCCGCAGCAAGCGCGGCCTGGCCGCGCTCGTCTGTGGCGCGCTGGCCGCCGGGGGGCTCGCAGCCGCCGGCGTGACGGCACTGGAACCGGGGGCGGCCGACGCCTCCAGCCACCGCGAGGCCCCGCTGATCTCGGGGCAGCCTCAGTACGACAACACGGACGTGTACGCGTTCGTGAGCCCGGACAAGCCGGACTCCACGACGATCGTGGCGAACTGGCTGCCCTTCGAGGAGCCCGCGGGCGGACCCAACTTCTATCCGTGGGCCGACGACGCGCAGTACGACGTCCACATCGACAGCGACGGCGACGCGCAGGGCGACCTCCTCTACCGGTGGACGTTCCACACGAAGGCCAAGAACGGCGACACGTTCCTCTACAACACCGGGCCCGTGACGAGCCTCGACGATCCCGACCTGAACGTGACGCAGACGTACGACCTGGAGCGGATCAAGCTCAAGGACCAGAAGGTCGTCTCGACGACGAAGGTCGCCGACGACGTGCCCGCGGCGCCGTCGCACGTCGGCAAGGCGTCCATGCCGAACTACCAGAAGCTGCGTGACCAGGCCGTGCGCCCGGTCAAGGGGGGCGGCTCGACGTTCGCCGGGCAGGCCGACGATCCGTTCTTCCTGGATCTGCGGGTGTTCGACCTGCTGTACGGCGGCGATCTGTCGGAGGTCGGGAACGACACCCTCAAGGGCTACAACGTGAACTCCCTCGCCCTTCAGGTGCCGACCGCCGACCTACGGCAGTCCGAGAAGCAGCCCACCGTCGGCATCTGGTCGACGACGCAGCGCAAGAACGCCAACGGCAAGTGGACCCAGGTGTCTCGCCTCGGCAACCCGCTGGTCAACGAGGTGGTCGTGCCGCGGAAGGACAAGGACAAGTTCAACGCGTCCTCGCCCTGGAACGACGCGGACTTCCTGAAGTACGTGACCAAGCCGGAGCTGCCGAAGCTCCTGGAGAAGATCTACAAGCTGAAGGCGCCCGCCGAGCCGCGCGACGACCTCGTGTCGGTGTTCCTGACCGGCGTGAAGGGCCTCAACCAGCCGCCCAACGTCAAACCCGCCGAGGCCCTGCGCCTCAACACGTCCGTCAAGCCGGCGGATTCGCCCAAGCGCCTCGGGGCGCTCGACGGCGACAACGCGGGGTTCCCGAACGGGCGGCGGCTCACCGACGACGTCGTCGACATCGAGCTGCAGGCCGTCGAGGGCGAACTCACCGGCAACAAGAACGACCTGGGCGACGCGGTGGACGCCAACGACCAGAAGTTCGGCGACACCTTCCCGTACGTGGCGCTTCCCACGTCCGGGTCCCGGGGGCCGTTGGCCAAGGGCGGCGGCGGCAGCGGCAGCTCGGCGCGTGACGCCCTGAGCGGCGGTGCCGTGCCCGCACATCCGGCCACCGGCGGCGGCGACGACACCGATGCCGTGCTGATCGCTTCCGGCGCCGCGGGTGCGGCAGGGGTGCTCCTTGTCGGACTCGGGCTCGTGTGGTGGCGCAGGCGCGGTTCCACCGGGGCGTCGGGCTGAGCCCCTCGCATGACCGGCGCGGCCCGCGCCCCATCCCCCAGCGGGCCGCGCCCTCTCTGCATCTCTTCTCTGCATCTCTTCTCTGCTCTCTTCTTCTCTTTTCTCGACTGATCTTCGACTTCGTCTGGAGGGTCCCAGTGATGGCCTTGCCCCGTCCTGCCGGCCGGCCCGTGGTGGCGGCCGTCGCTCTCGCGCTCGCGATCACCGGGGGTGCCGTCGTGGCCGGCGGTGAGGACGGTCCCGACCGGCCGCCGCCGTCCGTGGCGGTGGCGCCGGGCGCGCTGCGGGGCGGTGATCTCGACCGCGGCGTCGAGGCGCTGCAGTCTCATCTGCGGTCCCAGCCGAAGGACGCCGGAGGGTGGGCGACGCTGGGGACCGCTTACGTCGAGCAGGCCCGCACCCGGGGCGACCCGACCCGGTACCGCGAGGCGGACCGCGCTCTCGACCGGTCCCTGGAGCTGCGACCCCGCAATGACGCGGGGCTCGCGGGACGGGCGGCGCTGGCCGCCGCCCGTCATGACTTCGCCGGGGCGCTGCGCCACGCGGAGGCCGCGCTCGCGGTGAACCCCTACAGCGAGGGCGCGCTGGCCTCGCGGATCGACGCGCTGGTCGAGCTCGGGCGGTACAAGAAGGCGGCGCGGGCCGCGGACGAGGCCGATGCCCGGCGGCCCGGGATGCCGGTGTTCACGCGGTACGCGTACGTGCGGGAGCTCCGGGGCGATGTGGCGGGCGCCCGCCGGGCCCTTTCGCAGGCCGTCGGCAGCGGATCCAGCGGCGGGGACGCCGCGTACGTCGCCACCGCGCTGGGGCAGCTCGCGTGGCGGCAGGGTGACTACGGGGAGGCGCTGAAGCAGTGCGGGAAGGCGCTGCGGGCCGATGCCACGTACCTTCCGGCGCTGGAGTGCCGGGCGCGCGCGTGGGCCGGGCAGGGCGACACCGGGCGGGCGATACGGGGGCTCAGGGAGGTGGTGGAGCGGGCTCCACTGCCCGGACCGCTGGTCGCCCTGGGTGAGTTGTACGAGGCGCGGGGCGGGCGGGGCGACGGAGCGAAGGCCCGGGAGCAGTACGCGCTGGTGTCCGCGTGGGTGTCCCTCGCCCGGGCGAACGGGGTGAACGCCGACCTCGACGCGGCGACCGCGTTGACGGACCACGGGGGCCCGGACGAGCGGAAGGCGGCGCTGCGGGCGGCCCGTGCGGAGTGGGGGCGACGGCACACGGTCCACACGGCGGACGCGCTGGCCTGGGCCCTGCACGTCAACGGCCGCTCGGAGGAGGCTCTTCCGTACGCCCGCCGGGCCACGGCGACGGGCTTCCACGAGGCGTCGTTCCTGTACCACCGGGGTGTGATCGAGGGGGCCGCGGGCGACGAGGCCGCCGCTCGCCGCTGGATCTCGGCGGCCCTGAAACTGAACCCGGGGTTCTCGCCGACGGGAGCACGGGCGGCGAGGGAGGCGTTGTGAGGCGCGTGATCGCCCTCGGAGGTGTGCTGGTCGCGGGCCTCGCGCTGGCCGTGCTGCCCGCCGCGGAGGCGGGCGCTCGCCCCCTCGCTCACCCCCTGGGGAACTTCACCGTCAATCGGTACGACGGCCTTGTGGCGGGTCCGGGGCAGCTGCGGGTCGACCACATCGAGGACCTCGCCGAGATCCCGGCCACCCAGGCCATGTCCCGCATCAAGCGCGAGGGCATGGGGAGTTGGGCCGACGGCCGGTGTGCGGACGCCGCCCGTGGCAGCCGGCTCCGGGTGGACGGGCAGGCGGAGGAACTCCGCGTGCACAGGGCCCGGGCGGTCACCCGGGACGGGCAAGCGGGCCTGCCCACCCTGCGCGTGGAGTGCGAGCTCGGTGCCCCGCTCCCCCGGGGCTCCGAGCTCGCTGTCCGGTTCGAGGCCGCCGGTGAACCGGGACCCGGGTGGCGGGAGGTCACCGCGCGGGGCGACCGGATGACCCTCGGCGCATCGGACGTACCGGAGACGTCCGTGTCGCGGCGCCTCACCCGCTACCCGCAGCGGCTGCTGGACTCGCCGCCCCGCGAGGACTCCGCCACCTTGCGGATCACCCCCGGCGGCCCGGCCCTGAGCGAGGAGAAGCCGGAGGCCCCGGCCTCCGTGCTGCCGCGCGGCGCGGACCGGTGGACGCAGGCCCTGACCGGGCTCGTGGCCCGCCATGACCTGACGCCCGGCTTCGCCGTGCTCGCCCTGGGTGTCGCCCTGGTCCTGGGGGCGCTGCACGCCGTCGCGCCGGGGCACGGCAAGACGCTGATGGCCGCGAGCGCCGCCGCGAGGGGACATGCCTCCCTGCGGGACGTCCTGCCGCTCGCCGCTTCGGTGACCGTCACCCACACCCTGGGCGTGACCGCGCTCGGGCTGCTCGTGGCGGGCGGATCGGCCGCGGCGCCGTCGGTCATCGCCTGGCTGGGAGTGGTCAGCGGCGTACTCGTCACCGGGGCGGGCGCGTTGCTCCTGCGGCGGGCCTGGCGACGGCGCAAGCACAGCCATCACCACCCGCATCACCACCCCCACGATCACCACGCGCACGACGCGCCGCCCACGGTGCGCGGCGCACTCTTCCTCGGCTTCGCGGGCGGCCTCGTGCCCAGCCCTTCCGCCGTGGTCGTGCTCGTCGGGGCCGCGGCCCTTGGCGAGGCCTGGTTCGGGCTACTGCTCGTACTGGCGTACGGGGTGGGGCTCGCCGTCACACTGACGGCCGCCGGGTTCCTCGTCGTGCGGGTCGGGGCCCTCGCCGGGCGGCGGATCCACGGGCCCCGGTGGCTGCATCGGGCCACGCATCGGTTCCTGCCGCTGGGATCCGCCTGCGTCGTGGTCGCCCTCGGGTGTGGATTGGTGTTCAAGGGGGCGGCAACCGCGCTCGGTTGAGGTAATTTTGTGGAGAATCGCCCGGCTGCCGATGGGGGACGCCCGTGAGCGGGAACGAGCGTGTGATCGCGGGGCGCTACCGCCTGCTGTCCCCCTTGGGCGAGGGCGGCATGGGCACGGTCTGGCGGGCCCGCGACGAGGTCCTGGGCCGCGAGGTCGCGGTCAAGGAGGTGCGGGCGCCCGCCGGGCTCCCGGCCCCTGACGTCGACCGGCTGTACGCCCGCCTGGAGCGCGAGGCGTGGGCCGCCGCCAGGATCCCGCACCGCAATGTGGTGACGGTCTATGACGTGGCGAGCGAGGACGGGCGCCCGTGGATCGTCATGGAGATCGTGCGGGGTCTCTCGCTGTCCGACGTCCTGGACGCGGAGGGGCCGATGCTCCCGCAGCGTGCCGCGGGCATCGGCGCCGAGGTGCTCGCCGCCCTGCGCGCCGCCCATGACGCCGGGGTGCTGCACCGCGACGTGAAGCCGGGCAACGTGCTCATCGCGAACGACGGGCGGGTCGTCCTCACCGACTTCGGGATCGCCATGGTGGAGGGGAGTTCGGCCCTCACCATGACGGGCGAGGTGGTGGGCTCCCCCGAATTCCTGGCCCCGGAGCGGGCGTTGGGGCGGCGGCCGGGCCCCGAATCCGATCTGTGGTCGCTGGGAGTGCTGCTCTACGCGGCTGTCGAGGGCAGTTCGCCCTTCCGGCAGGACACCCCGCTCAGCACGTTGCGCGCGGTCGTCGACGAGGAGCTGCCGCCGCCGCGGAACGCGGGGCCGCTGTACCCGGTCATCGAAGGGCTGCTGCGGAAGGACCCCGCCGCGCGGATCTCCGCCGCCGAAGCCGAGAACCAGCTGCGGCTCGTCGCGGCGGGCGGCACCCCGCAGGCGCCGACGCCGCTGCCGTACATGCCGACCGTCACCTCGCAGCAGCAACAGCAGCTGCCCTCGCCGCCTCCGCCGGACCAGCAGGACCCCCTCGTCACCACGACGAGCACCGTCCCCCCGAAGCGCTCGCGCAGCTCGGTCTTCGTCCTCGCCGCGGGCCTGGTCGCCCTGGCGCTCGCTCTGGGCGGACTCGTGTACGCCCTGGTGAACCGCGACGACGGAGGCGGAGGCGGCAGCAGCAGCGGGGCCTCCGAAGGAGGCGGGAGCAACGGCGGCGGGAACAACAGCGGTGGCTCCGGCGGCGGCAAGGACGGCGGCAGCACCTCGGGCGGCAGTGACGGCGGAGGGGCGGGCAACGGCGGCAGTGACGGCGGCTCCACCGGCGGCGGCACCACGGGCGGCGGCTCGGGCGGGAAAACCGGCGGTGGGAACGGCGGTTCGACCACGCACCCGGCGCAGTCCGTCAAGGTCTCGGTCACCGGCACGAACACGGAGCACAGCGGCGCCTGTCCGCCGGCCACCTCCCCCTCGTTCACGGCGACGTTCACCGTGGGGCGGGTTCCGGTCACCGTCGACTACCGCTGGGTGACCAAGTCCGGCGAGTCGAGCGACCCCGGCTGGAAGACGCTCAGCTTCGCCTCCGGCGGCGGGAAGACCAAGCAGGTGCACCACACGGAGACGGTCGCCGGGGAGCCGGGTTCGACGTATCAGAACTCGATCAGCGTGGAGGTGCAAAGTCCGGTGAAGGCGAGCTCCAACTCGGTCGCGTACTCGGTGACATGCGAAAAGGAGACCCCGACGGGCGGGGCCTCCTCCTATGCGCCGGACTGAGTGGGGACGAGCGGGGTGCGTCAGGACGCGGCGGCGCTGAACACGGGGAGGTAGCCGCCGGACTGGCCCGCGGCCTTGGGGTGGTAGGACTCGCCGATGTTGGTCCAGTTCACGCTGTGCAGCCACGCGTCGCCCGAGCAGATCTCGTGCCCGGTGAAGGCGGGGGTCACGTCGCCGAAGGTGAAGCCGTGGTCGGCGGCGCGCTTGGCCGTCGTGGAGTTGAGGAAGTCGGAGGCGCTGTTGATGGCGCTGCGTTCCTTCTCGGAGAGGCCGGCGATGCAGCCGCCGCCGAGCTTGTAGAAGCGGGGGTAGCCGAGCACGACGACCTCGGCGGCCGGTGCTTTGGCGCTGATCGCCGAGTAGACCTTGTCGAGATTGCCGGGCAGCGTCGTCTCGACGTAACTGCGCGCCTGTGCGATGCGTGCGAGGCAGTTGCTCTCGGACTGGAGCACACAGGTCGTCATGACGTCGGCGAAACCGGCGTCGTTGCCGCCCACGGAGACACTGACCAGACCCGTCCCGGCGCCGAGCGGGCCGAGCTGGCTGGCCACGACATCACCCGTACGAGCGCCCGAGCAAGCCGTGAAACTGAAACTTGAGGGTGAGTGGGCGGCCGCCCAGAGCGCGGGGTAAGCGCGCGATGTGCGCTTGCAGCTGCCGCTCCCGCTGTCGTATCCGCCGGCTCCGACGCCGGACGAGTAGGAGTCGCCGAGTGCCACATAACCGGTGGCCGCGGCCTGTTGGTCGGATCGCTGGTCCGCTTGAGCCGCTGTGGCCCCGGTGAGGGCGAAGGCGGTGGCGAGGAGGAGTGAGGAAACGTATGCCGTGATTCGGGACAATCTCATGGAACCTCCCTTAGCAGGATTTCTGCCTCGACTGTGGTACCACTCCCCCCGGGGCGCCGACAGTGTTCATGACAACAAGTTCGCCTGCAATTCCCTTGCCCACACAGGGAGTTCCCTTGCGGTTCAAGGGGCCCGCGGCGAACATCTCCACACTCCCTCCGCATCTTGACGCGCCGCCGTCGACTGCGCGACATTGAAGCCCGGCATCCGGCGCGTCGGGGGGCAAAGTCGCCAATGCAGACCATCGGGATCAAGGCACCGTCATCAGACACCGGGCGAGGGCCCGACGACCGGCCGAGACGCCAGGAAGACGCGCTGCCGCTGCTCGCGGGCACGGCCGTGGCGGTGGGCGCCGTCGGCGCGGTGCTCGCGCTCACGGACATCGATTCGCCGCTGCGCGCCCCCTTCACCCTGTTCTTCCTGCTGGCCGCTCCCGGCGGAGCAATCGCGGCCGCCCTCCGGGGACTTGACCCGTGGGGCCGGATCATCGCTTCCGTTTCGGGGGCCGTCGCGGTCAACCTGTTGGTGACCCAGTCGATGTTGGCCCTCCACCTGTGGTCGGTGCGCGGCGGGGTCGTGGCCATCACCGTGATCGGATCGCTCATCCATCTGCTGGTACTGGCACGGCGGCTGCGACGCCGCCGCGCCCCGACGAGGCGGACCTCCTGACGTGGACATCACCGTGCACCGCCCCGGCGAACTCACCGCTGCGGACCGGGTGGCCTGGACAGCACTGCAGTCCAAGGCCCACCTCAACGGCTCGCCCGAGCTGGCCAATCCGTTCCTCTCCCCGGAGTTCACCCTCGCGGTGGGCCACTGGCGGCGCGGGGTGCGGATCGCGGTCGTACGCGAGGCCGGTGAGCCTGCGGCGTTCTTCCCGTTCCAGAGATCCATCACCGGCGTCGGCCGGGCCATCGGCCTCGGCGTCTCCGACTGTCAGGGCATGGTGTACCGGCCCGGCTTCACCTGGGACGCGCGGGAGCTGCTGCGGGCCTGCGGGCTCGCGATGTACGAGTTCGACCACCTGGCCGGCGGCCAGGAGCCGTTCGAGGCGGGCGCCTCCGGCTCCTTCGCCTCCCCCGTCATGGACATCGACCAGGGGTACGAGGCCTATCTCGCCCAGCTCAAGGCGAAGTCGCCGAAGTTCGCCCGCACGACACTCGCCAAGGAGCGCAGGCTCGGGCGCGACCGCGGCACCGTGCGCTATGTGCACGACGAGCGCGACCCCGAGGTGCTGCGCGTCCTGATGGAGTGGAAGTCGGCGCAGTACCGCAGGACCGGCCGCAGCGACCGCTTCGCGCAGGCCTGGATCAGCCAGCTCGTGCGCCAGCTCTTCCACACCAGGTCCGAACAGTTCGCCGGCGTGCTCTCCGTCCTGTACGTGGACGACGTGCCGGCCGCCGCGCACTTCGGGCTGCGCTCCGAGCGGGTGATCGCGCAGTGGTTCCCCGCCTACGACCCGGCGTTCGCCAAGTACTCGCCCGGCCTGATCATGCATCTGCGCATGGCCGAGGAGGCCGCCGCCGACGGCATCGCCTATCTCGACCTGGGGCGGGGCCAGAAGCAGTACAAGGACTCCCTCAAGACGCGCGAACTCACCGTGTCCGAGGGGTGGGTGGCTCTGCGCCATCCGGCAGCGATCGGTCACCGGGCTCGGCACGCTCCGGTCAGGGCACTGCGCAACACCGTCTTGTCCCGTCCGGAACTCTTCGAACCGGCCGACAAGCTGCTGAAACGCATGGGCCAAATTCGATCAAGAAAGAAGGAATAAGCGGGCGCAGGAAGGAACAGTGCGCTCCATATGTGCCCATCAAGACCGGCCAAATCATCAAAAACGTGAGGGCCCGTTCCAGGTCTTGCCATACGGTCTCAATCATCAATACCGTCGTACATCCACCCGCATCGGTCCATCACGCGTTGCGATCTAGGGGAGGGCTCAAGGTCGCGGTGGTGCCGGCGCGGGGCGCGGTAGGGGGGTGCCGTGCTCGGCGACCGAATTCATGCCGAGTCACGTCCCGCGCGATGCCAGCTCACTCGGCATGCACGGAGATCCATTTCGTCATGCTCACGTGAGAACCCCCCTTTCGAACCGGATACATATCCGGACCGCCCGGGGGTGGGCGGTCCACCGGACGAGAGGGACAAGACTCATGAGTTCTGTTGTGCGCCCGGCCACCGAACCGGGGCCGGATCCGTTGGAGAAGAAAGCACTGTCCGGCAACTACCGGCCCATTTCCACCCACCTGGCGATCACTCCGCCGGTGAGTGTCGTGATTCCCGCCATGAATGAAGCGGAGAATCTTCCCTACGTCTTCAAGACGCTACCCGAATGGATTCACGAAGTCGTTCTTGTTGACGGCAATTCCACCGACGACACGGTGGCCGTCGCCCGGGAGCTGTGGCCGGACGTGAAGGTCGTGAGACAGCTGGGCAAGGGCAAGGGCGACGCCCTGATCACCGGATTCGAGGCGTGCACCGGCGACATCATCGTGATGGTCGACGCGGACGGCTCCGCCGACGGGCACGAGATCGTCAGCTATGTCTCCGCCCTCGTCTCGGGCGCGGACTTCGCCAAGGGCTCGCGGTTCGCCAACGGCGGTGCCACGGACGACATGACGCCGATCCGCAAGCTCGGCAACCATGTGCTCTGCTCCGTGGTGAACGCCAAGTTCGGCGCCCGCTACACCGACCTGTGCTACGGCTACAACGCCTTCTGGAAGCACTGCCTCGACAAGATAGAGCTCGACTGCACGGGCTTCGAGGTGGAGACCCTGATGAACATCAGGGTGGTCAAGGCCGGGCTCAAGGTGCAGGAGATCCCCAGCCACGAGTATCTGCGCATCCACGGCGTCAGCAATCTCAGCGCCGTGCGCGACGGTCTGCGCGTCCTGAAGGTGATCCTCACCGAGCGCTCCAACCGCCGCGGGCAGCAGCGCCGCCGCACCCGTGGTGGCCCCTTCCCCACGCGTCAGGGAGAGGCGTCTTGAGCGCTCCCGACCACCACGGGGGCAGCGCGGTCGCGGGTGTCTCCGTCGTCATCTGCGTCTACACCGAGGACCGCTGGGAGGACATCCTCGCGGCGGTCTCCTCGGTGCGGGCGCAGTCCCTGGCGGCCCTGGAGACGCTTCTCGTGGTGGATCACAACGCCTCGCTCCTCAACCGGCTCACCAAGGAGTACAAGGAGACCGAAGGGGTGCGGGTGCTCGCGAACGCGGGCCCCCGCGGCCTCTCCGCGGGTCGCAACACCGGGATCGCCGCCTCCGGCGGCGAGATCATCGCGTTCCTCGACGACGACGCCGTCGCGGAGCGGGACTGGCTGCGCCACTTCGCCGAGGGGTACGCCGACCCGGAGGTCTTCGCGGTGGGCGGGCGCACCATGCCCGTCTGGGAGTCACGGCGCAGGCCGGCCTGGTTCCCCGAGGAGTTCGACTGGGTCGTGGGCTGTACGTACAAGGGGCTGCCCGAGGGGCGCGTGCGGGTGCGCAACGTCCTGGGCGGCAATGCCTCCTTCCGGCGCAGCGCCTTCGAGGTCGCGGGCGGCTTCGCGACCGGCATCGGCCGCGACGGCGACAAGCGTCCGCTGGGCTGCGAGGAGACGGAGCTGTGCATCCGCCTCACGCGGGCACGCCCCGACGCCGTCCTGCTCATCGACGACCGCGCGGTGATCCACCACCGGGTCCCCGCCGCGCGGGAGCGCTTCCACTACTTCCGCACGCGGACGTACGCGGAGGGGCTCTCCAAGGCGCTCGTGGCCCGGAGCGTCGGGGCAGGCAAGGGACTTGAGTCCGAGCGGCGGTACACCACGCGCGTCCTGCCCGCCGGTGTCGGGCGCGGCCTGCGGGACGCGCTGCTCGCCCGCCCGGGCGGCGCGGGCCGCGCGGGGGCCATCGTGGCGGGCGTGGTCACCGCGGCCGGGGGGTACGTCCTCGGGAGTGTCCGCGCGCGCAGGGGAGGCGCCACCTTCTCGGTCGTCGAGATCGGGAAGGACGCGGACGGTGAGGGGGCTGCCGCATGAGCACGGCACCGACCGGCCGAGGAGGGCCGCCATGAACCCGCCCGTGCCGATACTGATGTATCACTCGATCGCCCATGAACCGACCTTGGAGACACGGGAGTTGTCCGTGTCTCCAAAGGCGTTCACCGAGCAGCTCGAACTGCTCGGCGAGCGGGGGTTCACGCCGCTCAGCACGGCCGGGCTCGCCGCGATCTGGCGCACTCCCGGCCGCGCGCTGCCGGCCAGGCCCGTCCTGATCACCTTCGACGACGGCTACGAAGGCGTGCACCGGCACGCACTGCCCGCGCTCGCCAAGCACGGCTTCGCGTCGACGCTCTTCGTCTCCACGGGGTGGCTGCGCGGGGCGCACGACACCGGGGGCGGCCTCGACCGGATGCTCGACTGGGACCAGGTGCGCCAACTGGCGGCGGCGGGGACGGAGATCGGCGGGCACAGCCACACGCATCCGCAGCTCGACCAGCTGGACGACGACGGCCTCTGGTTCGAACTGCTGCGCTGCAAGGAGATCATCACCGAAGAACTCGGCACCCGGCCCGCCTCCTTCGCCTTCCCGTACGGCTATTCGAGCCGCCGGGTGCGCCGGACGGTGCGCGGCGCCGGGTTCGCCCAGTCGCTCGCGGTCGGCAACCGTCTCGCGCGGCGCACCCAGGGGCCCTACGCCCTGCAACGGGTGACCGTGCGCCGGTCCACCGGCATCGAGGAGTTCGAGCGGCTCGTCGAGGGCCGCGCGATCGGCCGCACTTTCGCCAAGGACTGTGCCCTCACCAAGGGGTACGCCGTGATCCGCAGAGTCCGACAGGCCCGCCGGAAGGCAACTCGTACCCGTGTCTGACACGTCCACCGCCCAGGCAGACGTCTCTGGGTCTCCCGGTACCGAACAGCAGCCGTCGTCCGGCAGGTCGGGCAGGCCGCGCAGACTGCGGCTGCCCGGCCTGGGCGGATCGGGCGGTGGGAGTCCCCTGTTCCGCAACGCCTACGCACTGATGCTGAACACCGGCATCTCAGGCGTGCTCGGCCTGGGCTTCTGGCTGGCCGCCGCTCGGTACTACTCCGAGTCGGCGGTCGGCCAGGGCTCGGCGGCGATCGCCGCCATGAAGTTCCTGGCGGGCCTCACCGCCCTCACCCTGATGGGGGCCCTCGCCCGCTTCATCCCCGTCGCGGGACGCGCCACCGGCAGGCTCATCTTCCGTACGTACGCGGGCAGTTCGCTGGTTGTCGCGTTCGCCGCACTGATCTTCCTGTTCACGCTGGACCTGTGGGGCCCCTCGTACAGATTCCTGCACGGCCCGCTGAACGGCCTCGGCTTCATCGCCGCGGTCGTCGCCTGGTCACTGCTCACCCTGCAGGACGGGGTGCTCACGGGGCTGCGCAGCGCGCTGTGGGTCCCGGTCGGCAACACGGTCTTCTCCGTCGTCAAGCTGGGGCTGCTCATCGCGATCGCCGCCGCGATCCCGACGGCGGGCGTGTTCGTGTCGTGGGTCGCCGCGATCGCCCTGTCGGTCGTCCCGCTCGGCTTCCTGGTGTTCCGGCGGCTCGTGCCGCGGCACATCAAGGCGACCCAGGACAAGACGCAGCCGCCGACGCTGCGCGAGATGGGCCGCTTCCTGGCGGGCGACTACACGGGCTCGCTCTTCTCGCTCGCCGTGGTCTATCTCGTACCGGTGATCGTCGCCTCGCAGGTCAGTTCGGTCGACAACGCGTACTTCTACATCACCACCACGATCGGCGGCACGGTCAATCTGCTCGCCATCAACATGGGCGCCTCGCTGACCGTCGAGGGCGCGCACGACCCGGCGCGGCTCGCGGCGAACACCCGGGCCGCGCTGCGCCGCATGGCGCGCATCATGCTGCCGGTGTGCGGTCTGCTCTTCCTCTGCGCGCCGTACATCCTGCGGGTCTTCGGCCAGGGGTACGCGGACGCGGCGACGCCGCTGCTGCGCTGGTTCGCGGCGGGCGCGGCGCTGCGGGTCGTCATGGAGACGTACTTCGCGGTGCAGCGTGCCCAGAGCCGGACGTCCGGGATCGCCTGGTTGCAGGGCCTGTTGTGCGTGCTCGTGCTCGGCCTGACGCTGCTACTGCTGCCGCGGATGGGTCTTACGGGCGCGGGTGTCGCGGAGATCTCCAGCCTCGCGGTGATCGTGGCGATCGCGGCGCCGAAGCTGTACCGGGTGGCGCGGGGGACGCCGTCGGCGGAGCCGGCAGACGGGGCGCCGGACGGCGATCTCGCGGACCTGGGGACGGCCGAGGCGCCGCCCGCGCCACCCGCGGACGAGCCGGGTCGGAAGAAGGAGCGGCGCGGGCCCGCCTGGGCGCTGCGCGAGTCGCTCGACTCGGACACGCTGCATCTTGCGGTGCTGACCGACTTCGAGCATCCGGAGCGCAGACCCGACATGCGCCCGGGTCCCGGGACACCGGCCTTCGGGACACCGGCGGTCGGGAGAGCCGTCTCGGGGAGCACCGCGTCCGGGAAGCCGGTTTCCGAGGAGGCCGCTTCCGGGAAGGCCACGGGCACGGGGGACGAGGGGGACGACATGGAGAACCGGCCGACGTGGGCGCTGAGAACACCGCCCAAGCCACGCGAGCCGGATCCGGAGCCGTCCGCGCCGATGCAGCCCTCGGTGTCATCGGCCGTCACGGCGCCCGCCGCGGAGCCAGGCACCGACGCACCCGCGCCGCAGGCCCCGCCCCTGCCCCCGCCCGTCGTCGAGCCCGGACCGCTCCCCCGCCACCGCGCCGCCTTCATGGCGCTGCTCCTCGCCTTCGCGCTCGCCCTCTACTGGCTGCCCACCGTGGGCATCACCGAGGCGGACCTGGACACGATGGGCGGGCTCGGGCTCATCTCGGTCCTGCCCGCGCCGACCCTGGTCGGGGCCGCGCTGCTCGTCGTCGTCTTCGCCTCGCTGCTCTGGCTGGAACGGCCGCACAAGGCCCTGCTCCTGGTGACGCTGGTCGCCACGGTGATCTGCCTGCACGCCCTGCCCGCCGTCCTGGAGGACGAGCCGCGGTTCGCGACGGCCTGGCAGCACCTGGGCTTCATGGAGTACATCGACAGGACCGGCACGGCGGTGCCCGACCTGGACGCGCGCTGGAGCTGGCCCGGGTTCTTCGCCGCGGCCACGTTCGTGGCGAAGGCATGCGGCGTCTCGGACATGACCGAGGTGATCCGCTGGTGGCCGCTGGCGATGCAGCTGCTCTACCTGGCGCCGATGCTCCTGCTCGTGCGTTCCATGCGGGCGTCCTGGCGCGCCAAGTGGGCCGGACTGTGGATCTTCGCGCTGAGCGGCTGGGTCGGCCAGGACTACTTCTCCCCGCAGGGCTTCACGTATCTGCTCTATCTGGTGTTCGTCGCGGTGCTCCTCGTGTGGTTCCGCGCGCCGCACGTGCTGTGGGCCAAGCGGCGCCCGGGAGAGCTAGAGGTCGAACCCGCGGACCGGCGCCAGCGCGCGGTGCTGCTCGGGGTCCTGATCGCCCTGTTCGCGGCGACGGTCCCGGCGCACCAGCTCACGCCGTTCGTGATGCTCGGCGTCCTGGCCGTGCTCGTCCTGGTGGGCCGCTCGGAACTGCGCGGCCTGCCGATCCTGTTCGCGGTGTTCGTCGCCGTCTGGGTCGGCTTCCTCGCGGAACCGTACTGGTCGGGGCATTTCGACGAGTTGTTCGGCGGGATGGGCGGCGTCGGCGACAACGTGTCCTCGTCGGTGTCCGGGCGCATCGAGGGCGGCAGCTCCACCCATCAACTCGTGCTCTACGCGCGCGTGGCGCTCGCCGGCACCGTCATGGCGCTCGCCTGCTGGGGCTGGTGGCGGCGGCGCGACCACAAGTACACGGAACGCTCGCTGCTCGTCCTGACCTTCGTCCCGTTCCTCGGCTTCGGCATGCAGTCGTACGGCGGCGAGATGGCGCTGCGGGTCTTCATGTTCGCGCTGCCGGGCGCCGCGCTCCTGGGCGGTCTCGCACTGTTCCCGCGCGCGGGCATCACCGCGAAGGAACGGGACCGCGACCGGGTGAGCCTGGCGCCGATCGCCGCGCTGATGGCGGGTCTCGTCCTGATGGGCGGCTTCCTGGTGGCGCGCTGGGGCAACGAAGCCTTCGAGCGGACCCGGGTCGGCGAGGTCGCCGCCATGGAGTACGTGTACGCGCACGACGACCCGACGGTGCGGCTGCTGTGGATGAGCGACGACACGCTCAACAACGTGACGCCCGCGATGCCGTGGGGTGCGCGTGACATGGAGAAGGTCCAGTACGTCCCGACCCTCGCCCCGGCCGACCCGGTCCTGGTCTCCAGCCTGGTGAAGGCGCTCAAGGACGCGGGCCCCCACTCGTATCTGATGATCAACAAGAGTCAGACGGTCTATCTCCAGATGGACGTGGGCTACTCCAGGACCTGGGACACGCGGCTGATCACGAACCTCGACAACCGCCAGGAGCTGAAGAAGGTCTTCACGAACGACGACGCGACCCTCTACACCCTGCGCGAGCAGCCGGACGGCAAGGTCGAGAAGGCCGCCCCGGGCCCGATCGGCCCGCAGGTGACCTGGACCCCCTGGTCGGTGGTCGGCGCGCTCGCGGCGATCGCCCTGGTCCTGCTGCTCGTCACCCGGGAGATCGTGCGGGTGGCGGTGGAGCCGGGCGTGCGGCAGCTGCGCTGGCTGCAGAGCAGCTTCTGGTTCTCGCTGCCGCTGCTCGCGGTGCTGCTCGCCTCGCTGGTCCAGCGGTTCCTGACGATGGCGTGACGTGCCGGACGGCCGGGCGGTGGCTGAAGCGGGTCAGCGCTTCAGCCACTTCACCTCGTACCCCTTCATCCCGAACCGCTGCCCGTCGATCTTCGCGTCGATCGGGCGGTCGAGGGTGTTCACGACCAGCACGGTCTTCTTGTTCGCGAGGACGCGCACGTTCGGTACGTCGTCGGGGGCGACGGAGACCTTGTCGTACTCCGTGCCGGGCGGGAACTCCTCGCTGAACCGGGAGAGCATCTTCAGCATGGGCAACTCCGTGCCGCCGTCGTCGAGTTGCGTGGAGCGCCACAGGCAGCCCGCGCAGCTCTCGCCCTTGTTCTGCGGGTTCCAGTAGAAGCCGCTGCTCGCGCCGCCGCGCGCCATCGCCATCAGTCCCGTGGCCTGGACGGCGACGCGGTGCGGCTCGGACCAGTCGTCGCGGTCGTCGTTGCTGTCGCCCGGTTCCACGTAGTACTCGGCCCACCACAGCGGCAGGTCGCCGGTGCGCTCCCGCACCCACTTGCTCACGGCGGTGAGCTTGTCGGTGGCCTTGAACTCGTCGGGGAGCATCTCGTCGTCGACGGTGTAGCTGGAGCCGTCCACGACGACGAAGTCCGCGCCCGCCTTGTTCTTGTTCCAGTAGTCGAAGGCGTCGAGCGCACGCTGGTCCATGCGGCCCCAGTCGCCCTCGACCTTCGTCGACGCCCCCTCGCTCTGGCGCGGGTCGAGGCTGTCCATGACGAGGTAGGGGCCGCCGACCATGATGTCCTTGTTGACCTTCTTGAGCTCCTTGTAGACCAGGTTGTAGAGCTCGGTGTAGCCCTCGTAGTCCCAGCGGGCCTTCTCGCTGTTCCAGAAGCCCTTGAACTCGTTCCAGACGATGAAGTGCCGTACGTCCGGATAGCGTTTGGCGACGGTCCCCGCGAGCTTGGCGAAGTCCTTGTAGTGGGCGCGCTCCGGGGCGGTCTCCAGGGCCTGCTGGCTCCAGTCGGTGTTGTCGGCGCCGGGCTTGCCGCCCTTCATCCAGTCCGGGGAGCAGCACAGGGTGACGACGGGCGTGCCCTCGGTGGCGCGGATGAAGTCGATCCGCTTGTCCATCGCCGAGAAGTCGTAACGCCCCTTGACCGGCTCGGGGTTGCCCGCACCCCAGCCCATGATGTGCTGGATCTGCGGCAGCGGGCGAGGCTTGCCCGCGAGCAACTCCTCGACACGCCGGGTGGCGGCGTCGCCGCCCTCGTCCGCGCTGTACTGGGTGTGGGTGAAGCCCCAGCCGACGGCCGGTTTCGCCTCGCCGGGCGGGACGGCGGGCGTGCCGTGCACCTTGTCGCCGTCGCGTGTGGTGCCCTCGGTGCCGGTGCCGTCACCGGGCAGTGTGTTGGTTACGGTCAGGATCAGGGCCAGTGCGGCCAGAGCAACGCCGAGCAGCGCGGTCAACCTCCACCGCTGTGCCCCCGAATTCCACCCATGACGTGCCATCAAGGACAAGAGTAACGGCGGCGGTTGTCGGTGGGACAGGTTCCGGACCACAGCTTTGCCACGGGGTGCCACCGGACCCGACACCTGAACGGAGTACGGCGGAGTACGTAAACCGGGATGCACAAGGGCACTTGCGTGCCGGATCATGGCGGCATGTCTGCGAACCCTCAGGACACCCTGCCGATCCGGCTCAACGTCGACGACAGCGACTCTCCGTCCGATGTCGTGGACGCTCTCTTCCTCGGCCGCTTCGCCACCGGCGAGCAGCCCTTCTCGCACAGCTCCAACATCGACCGCGTCAAGTCCGGTTCCACGCTCCTTCCGCCGGGCGCGACGGTGCTGCGCGCGGCCCGCGACGACGACCGCAGCGCGACGCTGGCCGAGGGCGAGGGCTGGACGCTCCTGGTCTCGCGCTGGAACCGCGGCGCGGACGTCACGGTGACGGCGACGAGCGCCGACCTCGCGGAGAAGGTCCTGAAGCAGGCGACGGACGGCGCGCAGGACGAACCGGAGCCTCAGCCGGACAACGTGACCATGGGGTTCTGGTACGTGTCCCCCAGGCGCGGCCCGCACCGCACCACACGACAGATCGCCGCGGGTACGTGGGAGGAGGTGCGGGAGAACTACACCGCGCCGGTCGCGGAGGCCATGGACTCCCTGATGAAGACGGGCCCCGAGGACATCTCGGGCCGCCTCCTGCTGCTGCACGGCCCGCCGGGCACGGGCAAGACGTCGGCGCTGCGGACGCTCGCGCGGTCCTGGCGGGACTGGTGCCAGGTGGACTGCGTCCTGGACCCGGAGCGGCTGTTCAGCGACGTCGGCTATCTGATGGACATCGCGATCGGCGAGGACGACGGCACGGCGAAGGGCCGCTGGCGGCTGCTGCTCCTGGAGGACTGCGACGAGCTGATCCGGGGCGAGGCGAAGCACACCGCCGGGCAGGCGTTGTCGAGGCTCCTGAACCTGACGGACGGGCTGCTCGGGCAGGGCCGCAACGTCCTGGTCGGCGTCACGACCAACGAGGACCTGGAGCGGCTCCACCCGGCGGTGGTCCGGCCCGGCCGCTGCCTCGCCCGGATCGAGGTCGGGAGCCTGACCCGCGCCGAGTCGGTCGACTGGCTCGGCACGGACGAAGGCGTCCCCCGCGAGGGCGCGACACTGGCGGAGCTGTACGCACTGCGCCGCGGCACGTCACCGACGTCGGTGCCGGACCCAAGAGAGGGAGCTGACGCGGGGCTGTACCTGTAGCGGGGTCTCTGTAGCGGGGCGTGCTCGCCACAGTGGGCGGCCAGCCCGGGGTCAGCTCACCCCGAGTCCCCATAAGCGGCCCGCAACGCATCCCGCGCAGCGGCAAGCGCGGCGGCTTCGGAAAGCCCGAGCCGCTGAGCCCGCTCAGCGAAAGCCTGGGCGGCCCCCGAAGCCTCCCGCGCCGCGGCGTCCCCCGCGGCGGCGACGAACGTCCCATGACGCCCCCGCGTCTCGATCACCCCGTCCGCCTCAAGCGCCCGATACGCCTTGGCCACCGTGTTGGCGGCGAGCCCCAGCTCCTGGGCGAGCCCCCGCACGGTCGGCAGCTTGTAGCCGACCGGCAGCGCACCGCCCCGCGCCTGCTCGGCGATCTGGGCCCGCACCTGCTCATAGACCGGCACACCGCCCGTGCCCGCGCCGGCCCCGTCGCTCTCGATCTCGATCTTCAACGTCACGCGGCGATTGTCCCGCACCCCCGGAAAATAAGAGGCACCACGGCACGCTCCGCGCGTAGCGTGCGGCCCCATGACCGTCCTTGTCCGCGCCCTGCGCCCCGGCAACACACCGGACGCCGAGGCGTTCGCCGCGGTCCGCCGCGCCTGCGTGCCCGCCATGCTCTCCACCGCCGATTCCGTCAGGTTCGACCTGTCCCACGCCCATCCGGAGTCCCGGTACAGCCAGTTGGTCGCCGAGAGCGACGGAGAGATCATCGGCACGGCTCAGGTGGGTGTCTCCTACGACAGCCCCGAGCCGGGCCAGGGCTTCGCCAACGTCTACGTGCTCCCCGGCCGGCGCGGCCTCGGCGCCGGATCGCTGATCCTGCGGACGGCCGAGGAGTACCTGTCGGGCGAGGGAGTCTCGACGGTCTTCTCCTGGGTGCTCGACGACCCCGCGAACCGCGCCTTCGCCGCCGCACGCGGCTACCGCGCGAGCCGTTCCGCCCATTTCCTCCGGCTTGACCTGGCGGGCGGCGTGCTGCCGCCCCGCCAAGAGCCGCCGGACGGGGTGGAGTTGCGTACGGGAGCGTCGTACGGGGACGACCCGCGCGCTCTCTTCGACCTGGACGCGGAGACCGTCGCTGACGAACCGAGCGATGTGGCCGCGGAGTTCACGGACTACGAGCACTGGCTCGCCGAGACCTGGAACCACCCCCTGGTCAACCGCGAGCTGACCACGGTGGCCGTGGTGGACGGCCGCCCGGCCGCCTTCACCCTGGCCCGCACGGACGGCGCGTCGCGCTACGCGAGCGGCATGACCGGCACCGGACGCGCGTTCCGCGGCCGCGGCCTGGCCAAGCTCGCCAAGAACGACTCCCTGCACCGGGCGCGTGCCGCGGGTTGCACCGAGGCGTTCACCGGCAACGACGCGGGCAACGAGCCGATGCTGGCGATCAACAAGTGGTTCGGTTACGAGATCTGCGCGACGGAGGTACGTCATGTCCGAGACCTCGGCTGACACGACGGCCGGCCAGGTGGACGTCGTCCTGATGAAGGCGGGCCGCACCAAGATCCGCTATCCGGCGGAGGTCGTCGCGGACGACGGCACCGTGGTGACGGTCCGAGCGCCGTGGGCGGCCGACGGCGTACGGGACTTCGGCTTCGTGCGCTTCGAGCCGGGCGACGTCTTCACGGAGCACTACTGGCGTGACCGCTGGTACGCCGTGAAGGAGGTCCGCACCTCCACGGGCGTCCTGAAGGGCTGGTACTGCGACGTGACGCGCCCGGCGGTGCGGGACGGCTCGACGCTGACGGTGGAGGACCTGGACCTCGACCTGTGGTGCTCGGCGGACGGCCGGACGGTCCTGCGCCTGGACGAGGACGAGTTCGCCGAGAGCGGCCTCGCCGAGCGCGACCCCGAGGCTGCGTCCAAGGCTCTGTCCGCCCTGGACGAACTGGAGGGCCTGGCCCGCGGCGGAGAACCCCTCGCCCCGGCCTCCGCCCTCCACGACGCGCCGTAGGACCAGGCGCTTCACGCTCATGCGCCGGACGGCCCGGATGACGGTCCGGGCCGTCCGGCGTTCGGGCCCGTCCGGTCAGGGCGCCCCGACCACCAGCTCCACCTCGAAGCCCGCCCCGTCCTCCAGATACGCCGCGCAGTGCTCCTCGCCGCCCGCGAACGGATGCCGCTCCGGGAAGAGCAACGACCATCCGTGCCCGGGCGCCCGCGCCACCAGCCGGTCCAGCTCCGCCCTGTCCCGCACGTGGAACGCCAGGTGGTTCAGGCCGGGCCGCAGCCGGTCATGACCGCCGTCCCGCATGTCCGGCGACTGCTCAAGGACCACGTACGCCGCACCTCGCCGCCAGCTGCCGCCGCCCTGCCAGCGCTGCTCACGGACATGCCCCAGCTCCCCGAGCAGCCAGCCCCACGAAGCCTCCGCGGCGGCGAAGTCCGGCACCCAGAGCTCCACATGGTGCGCGCCCCGCGCAGGCGTGAGGGCGACCGACCGATCGGCCCCGCCCCTCTCGTACCGCACCGCGTCCCCCGCCTCCTGCCAGTGCAGGGCGAACCGCTCCCCCGCCCGCCACGCCTCAAGCGCCGCCCTGCAGTACGCCACCATGTCGTCCGGCAGCTCGGCCACCCCGTGCCAGCTCAGCTCGTCGCACTTGTCGGGCTCCGCGTTGAAGGGCTCACCGCCCGCGCCGTACGCCGCCTCGAAGAACCAGCCGATGCGGGCGGCCCCGCCGGGACCCCGGTGCTGGAGGACCAGCTCGGCGCTGACGTCGTCAGGGGTGAGGGCCAGGCCGATCTCCTCGCGGGCCTCGCGGATCACGGCCGTACGGACGTCCTCGCCGGGCTCCACGTGACCGGAGGGGAGGTTGAGCAGGCCGTCCCCGTACCCGGTGCCCGCGCGGCGGGCCAGCAGCACCTCGTCGCCGCGGCGGAGGATGAGGTGCACGTCCACCACCTCTTTGTGCCGGACGGGGTGTCGAGCGGGCTCCGCCGGGAGGTCGGCGATCACCGCGTACCGCTCGTCCTCCACCCGCTTCCCCCACAACCGCTCGTCGCCCGACAGGCGCTCGGCGTGCAGCTGACCGGCCACCGGCGTCAGCGCGCCGATCAGGCGGTCCGCGGGGATTCCGGCGGGGTTCTCCGTGCCCCATACGCCCTCGACGAGCACCAGGCGTCCGCCCGGCCGCAGCAGCCCGCACCAGTGCCGCAGCGTCTCCTCCGGGTCCGGGAGCATCCACAGCACGTGCCGGGCCAGGATCACGTCAAAAAGACGTCCTTCCACCGGAGGCTCCCCCGCATCGCCGACCAGCACCTGGGCCGCGTGCCCCGACAGCTTCTCGCGGGCCAGTTCCACCATGTTCGGGGACAGGTCCACCCCCGTGACGCGGTGCCCGCGCTCGGCGGCCAGCAAAGAGAGGCTTCCGGTCCCGCAGCCCAGGTCAAGGAGGTCGCCGGGGGTGTTCGGCAGCCAGTCCCGCAGGCGCTCCGCCCACGCCTCCCGCACCACCGCGTCCCGCAGTCCGTGGTCCGGCTCGTCGTCAAAGGTGGCCGCCTCGGCGTCCCAGTCGATCGTCATCCGGCGATGGTGACACCCGCCACTGACAATCCAACTTCGATGAGAAACCCTCCCTGCAGAGGTCTACCGACGTCCCACCTTGGACATCGGTAGTACAGGGAGGCAGCCATGCGCCGTGTGACCGTGCACAAGACCGTCGGGAAGCCCACCAATCGGCAGATCCGGGAGAAGTACGAGTCCGAGGAGCGCGAGCGGCCTCGCGAGCGCCCCGAGGTCCGCAAGGACATCCAGCGGACCTGGTGGCCCGATGGGTGAGATCAGCTAGAGGGTCTTCTTGTAGTGGAAGCGGTCGTACGGGCCGTCCACCCTGCGCTCCACCAACTCGTAGCCATGGCGCGGGTAGAGCTTCTGGTTCTCCCACATCATCGCGTTCGTATAGAGCCTGACCTCGGGAAGTCCCAGCGACCGCGCCCGCTCGTCCACGAAGGCGAGCAGGCGGCGGCCCACCCCTTGGCCCGCCGCCTCGGGGTGGACCGCGATGCTGTCCAGGAACAGATGGTCCGCGTACGGGACGAGGACCAGGACGCCCACCACGGGGTTCCCGGTGACGAACACCCGCCCCGCCGCCACGTCCGCCGCGTGATCCGCCTCCATGGGGACGGGCACGACACCGATGCGCTCGATGTAGGGGTGGTACGCCGCGTCCGTCACCGCCTCCACGGCGTGGACGTCGGCGGCGGTGGCGGGGCGGATCCCGTCGGGCATGGGGCGGGTCTCGTCATGGGTCATGCCTTTACGTCTACGTCAGTCCTCCTGCCCCGCACCAGCAGTTTCCTCAGGAGCGGCCACAGCACGATCAGCGCGATGATCACATACACCGTGATCGAGAAGGGCGTGTCGACCAGGCCGCTGACGCTGCCGTCGCTGATCTGCAGGGCGCGGCGCAGCTGCTGCTCGGCGTTCGGGCCGAGGATGACGCCGATGACGGCGGGCAGGACGGGCAGTCCGTAGCGCCGCATGCCGAAGCCGATCAGGCCGATGATCAGGAGGATCACCAGGTCGAGGGCCTCGCCGCCGACCGCGTACGCGCCCACCGCGGCGAAGAAGAGAATTCCCGCGTACAGGTAGGGCCTCGGGATGCGGAGCAGCTTGGCCCAGACCGGGGCCAGCGGCAGGTTCAGGGCCAGGAGCAGGACCATGCCCACGAAGAGGGACGCGATCAGGCCCCACACCAGGTCCGGTTCGCGCTCGAAGAGGAGCGGGCCGGGCTGGATCCCGTACTGCTGGAAGGCGGCCAGCATCACCGCGGCCACCGCCGTCGTGGGCAGGCCGAGCGTCAGCATGGAGACGAGGGTGCCCGCCGCGGAGGCCGAGGACGCCGACTCGGGACCCGCGACTCCCTCGATGGCGCCCTTGCCCCACTCGTCCTTGTGCTTGGACAGGCGCTTCTCGGTGACGTAGGAGAGGAACGTGGGGATCTCCGCTCCGCCCGCGGGAATCGCGCCGAACGGGAAGCCGATGAGCGGGCCGCGCAGCCAGGACTTCCAGGTGCGCTTCACGTCGGCCTTGCCCAGCCAGGGGCGGCCGACGGGGATCGCCTCGCCGCTCGTGCGCCGCAGATGGGCGGCGACCCACAGGGCCTCGCCGATCGCGAAGAGACCGACCGCGACGATCACCACGTCGATGCCGTCGGCGAGTTGGAGCGAGCCGAAGGTCAGTCGCTGCTGCCCGGTCATCTGGTCGAGGCCGACCAGGCCGAGGGTGAGGCCGATGAGGAGTGAGGCGAGTCCTCGTACGCGGGACGAGCCGAGCACCGACGTCACGGCGATGAACGCGAGGACCATGATGGCGAAGTAGTCGGGCGCCCCGATGTCGACCGCGAGGTCGGCGACGGTCGGCGCGAGCGCCACCAGGAGGGTCGTGCCGATGATGCCGCCCGCAAAGTGCCCGATGGCGGCGGCGGCGAGGGCTTGTGCGCCGCGCCCCGCCTTGGCCATCGGATTGCCTTCCATGGCGGCCACCACCGCGGCGCTCTCGCCCGGGGTGTTGAGCAGGATGGAGGTTGTCGAGCCGCCGAACATCGCTCCGTAGTAGATGCCCGCGAACATGATGAACGCGCCGGTCGGTTCCAGGCCGTACGTCACGGGGAGCAGGAGTGCCACCGCCATCGCGGGGCCGATGCCGGGCAGGACGCCGATCGCGGTGCCCAGGAGCACGCCGACGGCGGCCCAGAGGAGGTTCATCGGGGTGAGGGCGGTGCCGAAGCCGTCCATCAGGGAGTTGAAGGCGTTCATGTCACAGCACTCCCATCAGTGGTCCGCCGGGCAGCGGCACCCCGAGCAGGTTGTTGAAGACGACGTACGTGATGAGGGAGAGCCCGGCGGCGATCAGGGGGTCGCGCTCCGGGTGGCGGCTGCCGAGTGCGTACGCCGCGCCCCAGAACAGCAGGGCGCCCGCGACGGGGAACCCGAGCGGTTCGATGAGGACGGCGGCGCCGAGGAAGACTCCGGCGAGGAGCAGCACGGTGCGCCAGTCGGCGGGTTCGGAGAGGTCGATGTCCTCGCCGCCCTCGGCCTCGCCGCGGCCGCCGCGCAGGACGTCGACCGCGAGGATCACGGCGACGACGAGGAGGCCGATGCCGACGACGACCGGGACGGTCCTGGGGCCGATCGGGCCGCGCTGGGCGATCTCGACGTCCATGGTCAGCGCGTCGGTGAGGACGAGGACGCCGAGGGCCAGCAGCATGACGCACACACCGAGTTCGGAGTGCTCGCGCAGCCAGGTACGGCGGCTGCCGCCGCTGCCGTGCTCGTCGGGCGGGGTCGACGGGGATTCGGTCGTCGTCGTCACAGTCCCAGCTCCTTCAGCACGGACACCACGCTCTTGTCCTGGGCGGCCAGGAAGTCGCCGAACCCGTCGCCGGTGAGGAAGGCGTCGTCCCAGCGGTTGGTCTTGAGGGACTTGCGCCACTCAGGGGAGTCGTGGAGCTTCCTGACCAGGCCGGTGAGCTTCTTGCGTTCCGCGTCGGAGAGGCCGGGCGGGGCGACGATGCCGCGCCAGTTGGTGAAGTTCACGTCGTAGCCGGACTCCTTGAGGGTCGGTCCTTCCAGACCCTTGACCCGCTTCGGTCCGGTGGTCGCGAGCAGCCGCAGCTCGCCCGACTTGATCTGGTCGAGGTACTCGCCGACGCCGGAGACGCCGAAGGCGACCTTCTTGCCGAGGATCGAGGCGAGGAGTTCGCCGCCGCCGTCGAAGGGGACGTAGTTGACCTTCTTCGGGTCGATCCCGGCGGCGCGCGCCATCAGCATCGGGGCGAGGTGGTCGGGGCCGCCGGGGGACGAACCGCCACCGACCGGCAGCTTGCCCGGGTTCTTCTTCCAGGCGGCGACGAGCTGCTTGATGTCCTTGTACGGGGAGTCCTTGGCGACCACGACGACGTCCGGCTCCTCGGTGAGCCGGGCGATCGGGGTGGTGTCGGCGAGGGTCTTGGGCGAGTCGTTGGAGCGTGCGGCGCCGACGACCCCGAGGCCCATGGACATCGCGAGCTTGCCGTTGCCGTGTTCGCCGACGAGGCGGCTGAGGCCGACGGTGCCGCCGGCGCCGGGCAGGTTGAACACCTCGATGTTGTGGGTGAGTCCGGCGTCCTCGGCGTTCTTCGCCGCGGTGCGGGCGGTGATGTCGTAGCCGCCGCCCGGGGTGTTGGGGACCATGAGGCGCAGGCCGGGGATCTGTGTGCCGGTCTCGGCGTCGCTGCCCGTGGAGAGCAGCGGCGGCCCTGCGAGCACGAGCAGCGCGGCCCCGAGCAGGGCAAGGGGTGTGCGCAGACGCACGTGTGCCACCACCTGTCGGTACGTAGTCGTTTCTGGGGAGTGGGTGCGGCCGGGTTCCCCGTGGGGCGGGAGCCCGGCCGCCGTCCGCGGGGACGGGGATTCCTGTGAGGTGGCCCACATGTTGCCTGCGCGTTAAGAAGCTGTCTCTCTTCCGGAATCAACGGACGTTGTGGTCGTTGTGGTCGCGCCCATAGCCTGCGGCGATGACAAGGGTGCTGGTCGTGGACGACGACTTCATGGTCGCCAAGCTGCACAGCCGTTATGTGTCCGCGGTGGACGGATTCGCGGTGGTGGGAGTGGCGCACAGCGGCGCTCAGGCGCTGGCGGCGGTGGAGCGGCTGCGCCCCGATCTCGTGCTCCTCGACATCTATCTGCCCGACATGGACGGCATCGCGGTGCTGCGGGAGTTGCGTGCCGTCGAGGAGCGCGACCGGGACCGGCAGCCGCTTGACGCGCTGTTCATCACGGCCGCGCGGGACGCTGAGATCGTGCGGGCGGCGCTGCGGGCCGGCGCCCTGCACTACCTCATCAAGCCGTTCAACCAGGCCGCCCTGCGTGAGCAGTTGCTGCACGTGGCGGCGGTGCGGGCCCGCCTGGACGGCCTGGACGAGGCACGCCAGGAGGACGTCGACCAGATCTTCGGCACCCGGCCGCCCGGCTCCCGCGAGCTCCCGAAGGGCCTTGCGGCGCACACCGCGGACCTGGTCGAGCAGACCCTGCGGGGGCATCCGGGCGGGCTCTCCGCCTCGGAGTGCGCCCAGGAGGGAACGCTCTCCCGGGTCAGCGCCCGCCGCTACCTGGAGTTCTTCGCGGACACGGGCCGGGCCGAGGTGACGCTGCGGTACGGGGGGACGGGGCGGCCGGAGCGGCGGTACCGGTGGGTGCGGTAGCCCTGCGGAGTGGCGGCCCTGGCCGTCAGGCGGTGGTCAGCTCCTCGACCGCCTGATCGACGAGGTGCGAGTCCGGGTAGGGGACCTTGCCCATGCCGAAGTCCTCCACGGTGTCGACCTTGAGCCGGCGCACGGCCTCGTGCAGGCGCCGGGGCAGGCCGGTCTCGCGCTGCGCGACCGGCCGGCGCTGATGCGGGGAGCGGGGCCCCGGCGGGTCGGCGAGGGTGATGGCCTGCTCGGCCCAGAAGTTGGCGTCGCGGAGCTCGCCCCGGCTGAGGTGGTAGAGGTTCAGGCAGTGGGCGGCGACCGCGTTGCCCGCACCGGCGGAGAACTGCCACCAGAACTGTGCGCCTTCCCAGCAGCCCGCCAGGCTGAGCAGACAGGCGAAGTACAGCGCGCCGTCGGCGTTGTCGGGTCCGCGGGCGGCCAGCTGGGAGAGGTGTCCGACCGCCTCGGGATGGTGCAGGACCTGGGTGGAGACCACGTCCAGGCTGCCCGCGGCCTGCTCGTGGACGGTGGGCATGTGACCGGCCGGGCCGGGCACGGCCCCGAACATCAGGGTCTGGGTGACGTCCCTGACGATCTCCTGCTTGAGGTCGGCGAGGTCGGCGTCGGTGAACACGTCGTCCATCGCAGCCTGGGCGAGGACGGTGTCGATGTGGCTCGGCACGGGGTTACTCCTTCTCGTCGGCGGCTGGATCGATCGACAGACCGAGTTTGATGGCCATGCGCTGGCGCGCCAGGCGCCGGTGAGAACGAACGGTGTCAGCTTTGATGCCCATGATGTGGGCGATGTCCCGGGAGGGGTAGCCCAGGACGTAGTGGAGCACGATGACGTCGTACTGACGCTCGGGAAGGCCCGCTATCGCGGTGTACAGGCCGAGGGCGGATTCCATCGCGGTGAACTGGCGACGCGCGGCCTCCAGGGCGGCGCGGGCGGTGTGCTGGAAAGCGGCGCTCTGCACCATCTGGGACTGGGCGGGCTGCCCGGCCAGCCGCAGGTGGATCTCCACGCGCTGCTTGAGGAGCTTCCAGGCGTACGCCTCGGGGCTCTCCTCCTTCTGCACGTTGCGCCAGTTCAGGGCGAGGTGCCGGTAGCAGCGGCGCACGACGGCCTTGGCGGCTTCTTTGTCGCCGAGCATCGAGTGTGCGTAGCGGAGCTGGGGTTTGGCGTAGCGGACGTAGCAGCGTTCCAGGTCGGGGGGCATCTCGTAGGACATGCCGGTGAGGGCGTGCAGGTCGGACGACGGCGCGCAGGACATGCCGATCGTGGCGAAGCCGGCGTCCTTGGGCTGTTCGGCGTCCTCGGAGGGCACCGACGTGGTGGGGTCGCTCATCACCGGGCTCCCTCGTCGCTCGGCGCAGGCAGCTCGACGGTGTCGGAGGGACGTTTCCCCTTGAGCAGTTCGGCGGCGCCCACGCGCACTCCGGCGCGCAGCAGGCGGCGCGTCAGATGGCGTGCGTCAGGGGCGAAGACCCGCAGCGCGGTGACGACGACCGTCGCGGCGAGAAGTTCGTCGAGGGTGAAGGTCACTGTTCCTGTCCTTTGTCCTGCTGACGGCAGGCCGCCCTGCACCAGGTGCGGACCACCGGAGAACGTCGATGTCCTCAACCGCAGGATTTCGGATCGGCGGGGGTAAACGCGTATGCCCGCGGCGGCCAATTCTGGACGCAAAGTGACTTGGGAGTAACTGTGGGGAAGAATTCGTGTTCGAGAGTGAACGATAGGTAACTGGCCGTCACTCTGCGTGCAGCGCTCTGGCCAGCGCAAACCCTCCCGCCACATGCCACCCGGGCATGCGGCTCACGCCCCCTCCCGCGCCCCTCGCGCCGACGCATCGCGTTCAGAACCGGCACCCAATGTGACTCACATCACTCTACTGTGTCCAACTCCGGTCACCTACCGGCCTGTTGAGTCGCACGGGGTCGAACTGACGGGCCCCACAGCGCCTCCGGCTTCCCGGCGGCCCCTCCGGACCGGCCCGTAGCGCGCTTACGGACCAAACCGGGACTCACAAGGCTCCAGCCTGAGCCCCCGGTTAGCCCTCCCTTAAGCGGGCCATAAAGATCGCCATCACCCCCTCCCAGCAGGCGAATTCGGGGTTTTCAGCGGCTAGCTTTCTCGTCGCCGGGCCGGTTACGAACGGTCGGCGCCGCACGCATTCGGGGGGCGGCACCGGCCGTTCGCAACCGTCTCGTGTCCCCCACCCCCAGAACCGCCGCTGAGGAGAACCACTCATGACCGCACGTCGCAAGGTCGCCGCGATCGCCGCCGCCGGCATCGCCCCGCTCGCCCTGACCGCCCTTTCGGCCGCCCCCGCCGCCGCGCACGGTTCGATGACGGACCCGGTGAGCCGTGTCTCCGCGTGCTTCCAGGAGGGTCCTGAGGCGCCGAAGTCGGCTGCCTGCAAGGCGGCCGTCGCGGCCAGTGGCGCGCAGGCCTTCTACGACTGGAACGGCGTGAACATCGCCAACGCCGCGGGCAAGTCGAAGGAGATCATCCCCGACGGCAAGCTGTGCAGCGCGGGCAACGACAAGTACAAGGGCCTCGACCTGCCGCGCGCCGACTGGCCGTCCAGCAAGATGTCCGGCGGCAACCACACCTTCCACTACAAGGGCACCGCCCCGCACAAGGGTTCCTTCGAGCTGTACATCACCAAGGACTCGTACGACCCGTCCAAGCCCCTGAAGTGGTCGGACCTGGAGGAGAAGCCGTTCGTCGACGTCGCCGACCCGAAGATGGAGAACGGCGACTACGTCTTCGACGGCAAGGTCCCGGCCAAGACCGGCCGTCACCTGATCTACTCGGTCTGGCAGCGCTCGGACTCCCCCGAGGCGTTCTACACCTGCTCCGACGTCGTCTTCGGCAAGGACAGCGGCGGCGGCGCCGCGGCTCCGGCCCCGACCGCGTCCGCGCCCTCCGAGAAGGACATCGCCGCGGGCGCCGACAAGTCGACCGTCGAGCACCACGGCCACGGCGACAGCGACGCCAAGACGGGCGCCGAGGCGTCCGCACCGGCCCCGGCCGCCGGTGACGACACCGCCGCCAACGAGCCCGAGGTGAACGGCGGCGCCGAGAAGCCCGTCGCGGCCACGAACGAGAACCTCGCCGAGACCGGCGGCGACAGCACCACCCCGTACATCGCGATCGGCGGCGCCGCCGCCCTCGCCATCGGTGCCGCGGCCATGTTCGGCACGGCCCGCCGCCGCTCGGCGCGCCACGGCCGCTGAGTACGGAGCAATCACCGGGCCGCCGTCTCCCCTCGCACTTTCGGGGAGGCGGCGGCCCGCTGTTCGCGCTCGGTCAGGACAGGCACGTGCTCGGGGTCGCGTGCGCCGGGTCCAGCGCGTTGGCGACCTCATGGTGCGCGACGCGGTCGAGGATCCCGATCGCCACGTGTTCGGAGAGGTCGACGGAGCACAGGTCCTGGAGGGTCACGTTGCGCACGCCGGGGCCGGTCAGGAATTGCGTGCGGTACGGGGTGACCACCTCGTCGTACTTGGTGGCGATGACGGTGTAGCGCACGCCGGGGACGGTGTCGCCGCCCGCGTTGAGCTTGGTCAGGAACGGCGATCCCGCCATCTGGTCGGCGAGGCCCGGGGTGTTGGTGGTGAGCAGGTCCTCGATGCCGGGGAAGTAGGGCAGCAGCCTGGTCAAGCCGAGCAGCGTGGTGCCGTGGTTGTCCGGGGCGAGGCCGACCAGGGCGTTCACCTTCGCCGCACCGCCGAGGAACTTCAGGTAGTAGCGGGGCATCATGCCGCCCTGCGAGTGGCCCACGAGGTCCGCCTTCGCGGCACCGGTCGAGGCGAGCACCTTGTCGACGAAGCCGTCGAGCTGCTCGGCCGACTTGTCGATCGGGCCGAGCCCGTTGAAGAGGGGCACTCCGGGCAGCTGGCCGTAGTCGAGGGAGTAGACGCAGTAGCCGCGCCTCACCAGGTACGGCGCAAGGACGAGCCAGTTGTCGATGGAGTTGCCGAAGGTGCCGTGGACGAGCACCACGGGGCGGGGGTGGGCGGCGGACGGCTTGCAGCCGTAGTCGTTCCAGCCGCTCGACGTGGCGGCTGCGGCGGCGGGGGCCGCGGACGCCGTGGCGGCAGGGGTGAGGGTGAGCACGCCCGTCATGAGGAGGGCGGCGGCAAGCGCTCTGAGCGCTCGTCTCCAGGGCAGCATCGTGTGATCTCCTTGCGGCTCAAGGGAGTTGCGATGGGTGAGCCCTGTGATCCGGATCACGAGGATGCCGTGCACACGACAAATTACGAGCCGGTAGTGAAAGTGTGAAGTTACGCGTCGGTAAAACTTCCAGTGACCACTGGCACGATCGCGCGGCCCACCGCGCCCGGTCCCACCTGGTCGTCGCCCCGCCGGGTCACCTCCTCGGCGGTGCGACCAGCCCCAACTCGTACGCGATGATGACCAGTTGGACCCGGTCACGGGAATCCAGCTTGGTGAAGAGCCGCGCCACATGTGCCTTGACCGTGGCCACGGCGATGACGAGTTCGGCCGCGATCTCGGCGTTGGAAAGCCCGCGGCCGACCAGCGTGAGCACCTCGCACTCGCGGTCGGTGATGCCGTCGACCGTCCAGCGCACCGGCGGCGCGGGCTCGGGTTCCGGCCGCGCCGCGAACTGCTCGATCAGGCGCCGGGTGACGCTCGGCGCGATCAGCCCGTCACCGGTGGCCACCACGTGGATCGCCGCGAGGATGTCCTCCAGGGCCATGTCCTTGACGAGGAATCCGCTGGCGCCCGCGCGCAGCGCGCCGTATACGTAGTCGTCGTCATCGAAGGTCGTGAGGACGAGAACGCGCGTCGCGTCGGTCTCGGCCGTGATCCGCCGGGTGGCCTCGATGCCGTCCATGCCGGGCATGCGGATGTCCATCACGACGACGTCGGGGCGCACGTCGAGGGCCAGTCGGACAGCGTCGGCGCCCGTCCCCGCCTCCCCCACGACCTCGATGTCAGGGGTGTCGGCCATCAGGACGCGCAGGCCCGCGCGGACGAGAGGCTGGTCATCGGCGAGGACCACGCGGACGGAGGCGCCGGAGCTGCTGGAGCTGTCCGAGGCGCTGGTCATCGGGTCTCCTCCCCTGCTGCCACGGAGGTCTCCAGCGCGGGCAGCGGCAGCACCGCCGACACCCGGAAGCCGCCCTCGGGGCGCGGCCCCGCGGTGAACCGGCCGTGCAGCAGGGCCACTCGCTCCCGCATGCCGACCAGCCCGAAGCCCGTGCCCGCGGGCAGCCCGCCCCGGCCGTCGTCCTCGACCTCCAGGGACAGCTCGCCGTCCCGCCGCCCTACGGTCACCCGGCAGGTGTCCGTCCCCGCGTGCCGTACGACATTGGTGAGGGCCTCCTGCAGGATGCGGAACGCGGCCAGGTCGATGTCGGGCGGCAACTGCTGCCCGCCGTCCCCCACCCGGCGGATCTCCGCGCGGACCCCGGCGTCGCATGCCGACACGGCGAGCCGGTCCACATCGGCGAGCCCCGGGGCGGGTTCACGGGTCGGCGCGGACGCGGCGCGGGCGGGAACCGGACCGTCATCGGCCGCCCCCGGCTCCGACTCCGGCCTGCGCAGCGCCACCAGCGTCCGGCGGAGCCCCGCGAGGGTCTCCCTGCTGGTGGCCTCGATGGTGCTGAGCGCGTTGCGGGCCTCGGCGGGCTGGGTGTCGATGACCCGGCTGCCCACGCCCGCCTGGATGGCTATGACGCCGATGCTGTGCGCGATCATGTCGTGCAACTCCCGTGCGATACGCAGCCGTTCGGCGGTGATGGCGCGGGCCGTGGCCTGGGAGCGCAGGGCTTCGGCGTGCGCGCGGCGCTCGCGGACCGAATTGCCCGCCGTCCAGGCGGCGATGAGGAGGACGGTGAAGAGCAGGGCGCTCTGGTCACTGCTGTTGACCCATGCGGAGGGTGCGCAGCCATGCGGCGCGTACGGGCCTGGAGGGCAGCCCTGGTCGGGCGGGAAGCCGAAGAGGGAGCCCATCTGCGCCGTGAACGCCATGAGGGCGGCGATGACCGACGTGCGGCGCGGGCGGGTCGCCGCGAGATAGCCGACGACGCAGACCCCGGCCAGGACCTGCAGATAGCCGACCTCCGTCGTCCGCATCTCCATCGTGGCCGTGACCCCGCCCAGGAGCAGGAAGGTCAGGGCGGGCAGCGGTCTGCGCCGCAGCAGCGAGGCGACCACGGCCGCGAGCGCGATCGACGCGAGGACCATCAGGAGGTCGAAGCCCTGCCGCCCGTCGGAGAACGTGACGTACGTGACGGCCGGGAAGACGACGGCCCCGCTCCAGGCCAGGCCCGCGCGCACGGCCGGCCGCACACGCCCGGCGGCGAGCCTGCCGCGGCTCCCGCTCCGGCCACGACTCCCGCCCGCGCTCCCGACCACCGCGCGCCCGTCCCCACTCCGGCCCTGCTCGGGCAGCGGCTGACCTGGCTTTATGTCCATGCGCCGATCGTATGCGGCCCTCCCTCCCGGGGGTATTGGCCTGTGGGCGTACGCCCATGGGCCGTTGGAGCCGTCGCGGGTGTGGCCGACGGCCCGGTGCCGGGCACCCCCGGACCGCGACACCGTGCCCGCCGGGACCTGTGACCCCGGGGCGCGGTACTACGCAGCCAGCGTCCCCGGCACGATCGCGCCGGGCCCGAACTTGGCCCGCGCCCGGTCGGCGACCTCCTCGATCCGGCGGGCCCTGTCGTCCACCGGGTCGAACATCAGCTGGTGGGAGGCCTGTTCGGCGTCCCCGAGCCCTTCGGCGCGCAGAGAGATGCCGCGCACCCTGGCCCGCTGGAGGCCGAGCGCCTCGTACATGCGGTACGCGGTGGCGGTCAGCGCGGAGGAGTGCGCGGTCGGCTCGGGGAGCGTACGGGTGCGGGTCGTCGTGGAGCGGTCCGCGTACCGCACGGTGAGGGTCAGGGAGCGGCACACCTGGCCCTCGACGCGCATCCGCGCGCCGAGTTCCTCGGTGAGCGAGAGCAGCGCCCTGCGGTGCCGAGTGGAGTCCAACTCGTCGCGGGAGAAGGGGCGTTCAGATGCGAGGGAGCGTGCGGCGGCGTTCGGCACGACGCGTGCGCGGTCGACACCGTGCGCCTTCTCCCGCAGTTCGCGACCCGCGCGGGCACCGACGAGGCGCTGCAGCGTGGACAGCGGCGCGGCGGCCACCTTGCCGACGGAGTCGAGCCCGTACGAGCACAGGGTGCGGGCGGTGGCGCGGCCGACCCCGGGCAGTTCGGCGACCGGCTTCGACCCGAGGAACTCCGCGACGGCGCCGGGATCCCCGCCCACGGCCCGGGTCACCCCGGGCGCGGCCTCCCGTGCGGCCATCCGCGCCAGCATCGGCCCGGGTCCGGCGCCGATCACGCAGTCCACGCCGTACAGGGCGAGCGCGCGCACCCGGATCACCGAGGCGAGCTCGACGGCGTCCCGCCCGAAGTAGCGCATCGCTCCCCGCACGTCGACGAGTGCGGCGTCGGGCGGCAGCGCCTCGACCACGGGGCTGAACTCGCCGAGCAGCGTGAGCAGTCGGGGCACGGCCGCCTCGTACATGGGCGGCAGGAGGAACCGTACGCAGAGGGTGCTCATCCCGCGCTCCCGGGGCTCTGGTGCCACAACTTCCGTCCTGTCGCCGCCCGTTCGCCGGGCGGCTGGAGGTCGGCCCAGGGGTGCATCTCGTACCCCGTGGACATCCGGATGCGGCGGCCGGCGCCCGCCGGGGTTCCGTCGGACTCCCCCTCCGGCCCCGACTCCGGCCCCGACTCCGGCCCCGGCTCGGCGAGACGCGCCCCCACCGCTTCGAGCCCGCCCTCCTGCCGCAGCTCCACCAGTTCCGCCAGGTTCCACGCCGCAGCGCCGACCACGCTGAGGCTGCGCGGCCCGCGCCGCTGCACCACTCCGCGGACCAGGAGCAGCCAGGAGTGGAAGACGGTGTGCGCGCACCGTTCGTGGGCGTCGTCGAAGAAGGCCAGGTCGACCAGGCCCGTGCCGTCGTCCAGGGTGGTGAAGATGACCCGTTTCCCGGAGCGGATCGGCGGGGTCTGGGTGGCCGCCTTGGCGCCCGCGACAAGGACGGTCGCCCCGTGTTCGGCCTCCCTCAGGCGGCGCGCCGTCAGCACGCCGAGCTCCCGGAGGAACTCCGCGTGGTCGCCCATGAGATGGCGCGAGGAGTCCATGCCGAGGACGCCGAGTTCGGCGCTGAGCCGTTCCGCGTCGTCCAGGTCGGGCAGCCCGGCGGGTGCCGTCTTCCGCCCGCCGGACAGCGGGAGTTGGGCCCCGGAGGAGCCCCGCGAGCCCCGCCTGAGCTCCGCAAGGTGCAGCTGCAGATCGCGGCGGTTGGCGCCGAACGCGTCGAGCGCGCCGACCTGCGCGAGCCGCTGGGCGACCGGTTTGCTGGGCCTGGCCCGCTCCCAGAAGTCCAGGAGTGAGGCGTAGGGCTGCGCGTCGGCGATCCGCGCGGCTTCGGCATCACTGATGCCGTGGACGTCACGGAGCGCGAGACGCAGGCCCCAGCGGTCCGGAGCCGAGCCAGAACCGGACACCAGTTCGATACGGTGAGCGACCGCGGACCTGTTCACGTCCAGGGGAAGGATCGGCACCCCCCGCCGCCGGGCGTCCGCGAGCAGCAGCCGCTTCGGGTACATCCCGGGGTCATGAGTGAGCAACCCGGCGTAGAAGGCTGCCGGGTGATGGGCCTTCAGCCACGCCGACTGGTACGTCGGCACGGCGAAGGCCACCGCGTGCGCCTTGCAGAAGCCGTACGAGCCGAAGGCCTCGATGATCTCCCAGGTCCGGCCGATCGTCTCGGCGTCGTACCCCTTCGCCGCCGCCTGCTGCGCGAACCAGAACCGGATCCGCCCCTGCGAATCGGGGTCGGAGAGCCCGCGCCGCACCCGGTCCGCCTCGTCGCGACCGCAGCCGGTCATGATGTCCACGATCTCGATGATCTGCTCGTGGAAGACGACGACGCCGTACGTCTCCTTGAGCGGGCGCGCCAGGTCCGGGTGCGGATAGCGGATGGGCGCGCGGCCGTGCCGGGCCTCGATGAAGGGCCGCACCATGTCGGCGGCGACCGGTCCCGGCCGGAAGAGCGAGATGTCAACGACCAGGTCGTGGAAGGTGGCGGGCTGCAGCCGCCCGACCAGGTCCCGCTGGCCCGGCGACTCGATCTGGAAGCAGCCCAGCGTCTCGGTGGACTTGATGAGCTGATACGTCGCCGGGTCCCCCGGCGGCACCGCGTCCACGTCCACCCGCTCACCCGTGGCCCGCTCGACCTCCTCCACCGCGTGCGCCATCGCCGACTGCATCCGCACCCCGAGCACGTCGAGCTTGAGCAGCCCGAGGTCCTCCACGTCCTCCTTGTCGAACTGGGACATGGGCAGGCTCTCACCGCTGGTGGGCACGACGGGCGTACGCGCGAGCAGCGAGGCGTCGGAGAGCAGCACACCGCACGGGTGCATGGCGACCCCGCGCGGCAGCGCGTCCAGGGCCTCGACCAGCTCCCACAGACGGCCGTGGTTCTCCGCCTCCCCCGCCACCGCGCGCAGTTCGGGCAGCTCCTCCATCGCCGAGCGCGCGTCGCGCGCGCGGATGTGCGGGAAGGCCTTGGCGATCCTGTCGATCTCGGCCGGGTCCATGGAGAGGGCGGCGCCCACGTCGCGGATGGCGTGGCGGACCCGGTAGGTCTCGGGCATGGCGACGGTCGCGACCCGCTCGGTGCCGAAGCGGCCGATGATCGCGCGGTAGACCTCCAGGCGGCGGGCCGACTCGACGTCGATGTCGATGTCGGGCAGGACGGACCGGCGCGTGGACAGGAACCGTTCCATGAGCAGGCCGTGCTCGACGGGGTCGGCGTGCGCGATGCCGATGAGGTGGTTGACCAGGGACCCGGCACCGGAGCCGCGCGCCGCGACCCGGATGCCCAAGTCACGCACGTCGTCGACCACTTGGGCCACGGTGAGGAAATAGGAGGCGAAGCCGTGGTAGGCGATGATGTCCAGCTCGTGGTGCATCCGCTCCCAGTACTCGCGATGCCCGCGGCGCATGTCGTATCCCCGAAGGACCATCCCCGCCGCCGCCCGCGAGGCGAGCACGCGCTGGGCGCTGCGGCGGCCCGCGCCGACGAGGTGCGGTTCGGGGAAGCGCACGGAACCGATGCCGATGTCGTCCTCGGGGTCGACGAGACACTCGGCGGCGGCAGTCCGGGTCTGTTCGACGAGGCGGTGGGCGGTGTCGCGGCGGAAACCGGCCGCCTCCACGATCCGCTCGGCGTTGCCCAGCATGGCGTCGGCGCCCTTCAACCACCGTTCCCCGCTGTCGAGTTCCTTGGTCGGGTCGACGGGAACGAGGCGGCGTGCGGCGTCGAGCACGTCGGCGACCGGGCCCATGCCCGGGTCGGCGTAGCGGACGGCGTTGCTCAGGACGGGGCGGACCCCCTGCTCGGCGGCGAAGCCGACGGTGCGGGCGGCGAGGCGGAGCGAGCCGGGGCCGGTGCCTTCGCGGCCGTGCCACACGGACTCCAGGCGCAACGCGTCCCCGTAACGCTCGCGCCAGGGGGCGATGAGGCGGGCGGCCCGGTCGGGGCGCCCGGCGGCGAGCGCGCGCCCCACGTCGGACGCGGGGCCGAGCAGCACGGTCATGCCCTCGCCGTGGTTCTCCTCCCACGGAAGGACGGGCTGCCCCTCGCCGCTCCGGTGCGCGGCGGTGATCAGGCGGCACAGCGCGGCCCAGCCCGTGGCTCCGTCGCGGGCGAGGAAGGTCACGCGCGGGGTCGATTCGTCGATGAAGGCTCCTCCGCGCACGGGGGTCCGCCGCCTGGCACCCTGCGGCGGAGCCGGCTCCCCCACCGCGAGCTCGGCCCCGAACAGCGGCCGCACTCCCGCCTTCGCGCAGGCCTTGGCGAACCGGACGGCCCCCGCGAGGGTGTCCCGGTCGGTGAGCGCGAGGGCGTCCATGCCCCGCTCGGCGGCGCGCTCGGCAAGTCGCTCCGGGTGCGAGGCCCCGTACCGCGGGGAGAACCCGGAGACGGTGTGCAGATGCGTGAACCCGGGCACACGCACCTCCTGAAACCCTGAATCGATCCGTTCTCACATCCCCCGCCTCCACCATAGACCAAGTTTCGAACGTACGTACGACACCGGCGTGCGGCACCCCACCCGGCCCGCACCCGCTTCGCCCATTCGGACCCGCCCGCCTGCGGGAACGACAGGGGACACGGAGCGTGGGGGCATGAGTTTCACCGATGAGTTGAAGAGCGCCGTCACCCCGCGAGCAGCCCTGCTGGTCATCGGTGTGCTGGTCCTGCAGCTACTGTTCATCGCCTCCTACGTAGGGGCCCTGCACGACCCGAAGCCGAAGGACGTGCCCTTCGGGGTCGTCGCTCCGGGACCCGCGGCCAAGGAGACATCGGACAAGCTCGGGAAACTCCCCGGTGATCCGCTCGACCCCCGCGTACTCAAGGACGAGGCCGCGGCCCGGCACCAGATCTTGAACCGCGACATCGACGGCGCCCTGATCGTCGACCCCCGGGGCACCACCGACACCCTCCTGGCCGGCTCGGGCGGCGGCACCGTGCTCGCCACCGCACTGGAGAAGATCGCCACCCAGGTCGACGCGGCCGAGAAGCGGACGGTCAAGACCGTGGACGTGGCTCCGGCGTCCACCAAGGACTTCGACGGGCTCTCGTCCTTCTACCTGGTCGTCGGCTGGTGCGTCGGCGGCTACCTGTGCGCCTCGATCCTGGCGATCAGCGCGGGCTCCCGGGCCACCAACCGGCAGCGCGCACTGATCAGGACCGGCGTCATGGCGCTCTACTCGATCGCGGGCGGCATCGGCGGCGCCCTCATCATCGGGCCGGTCCTCGGCGCCCTGCCCGGCAGCATCATGGGCCTGTGGGGCCTCGGCTCGCTCGTCGTCTTCTCGGTCGGCATGATCACGCTCGCCCTGCAGTCGCTCACCGGCATCGTGGGCATCGGCCTCGCCGTGCTGCTCGTGGTGATCGCGGGCAACCCGAGCGCGGGCGGCGCCTTCCCGCTGCCGATGCTGCCGCCGTTCTGGAAGGAGATCGGGCCCTGGCTGCCGCCGGGCGCGGGCACCTGGGTGGCCCGCTCGATCGCGTACTTCAAGGGCAACGCGATCACCGGACCGATGCTGGTGCTCGCCGCCTGGGCGGTCCTCGGCACCGTCGTCACCCTGGTCATGTCCGCGCTGCGCGGGGACCGCCAGCCGGGCGAGAAGAAGCCGGAGCCGACCGGTTCCGTCCCCGGCGCCGGCCCCACCCCCGGCTCGGGCAGCACCGCCGCGTGAACTTCCCGCACCGTTCGGGCCCGGAGGACTGAGCGGTCCGGGCCGGGGCCGGGCGCCGTTGTCGGACCCTGGTGCGAGGCTGGAGCAATGATCAGCACCCTGGCGGTCGAGAACTACCGCTCCCTGCGCAAACTGATCGTCCCGCTGGACCGGCTGAACGTCGTGACGGGCGGGAACGGCACCGGCAAGTCGAGCCTGTACCGCGCGCTGCGGCTGCTCGCCGACTCCGCGCGGGGCGGTGCGGTCTCGGCCCTGGCCCGCGAGGGCGGACTCCCCTCGGCGATGTGGGCGGGCGAGAAGAAGGCGGAGGCGGCCGGCCTGCGCCTCGGCTTCGCGGGCGACGAGTTCGGGTACGCGGTCGACTTCGGGTACCCCGTCCCGACCTCGGGCACGGGCGCGGCACCCTCCCTCTTCAACCTCGACCCGGAGATCAAGCGCGAGTGCACCTGGGCCGGGCCCGTCCTGCGCCCCGCCGCGCTGCTCTCCGACCGCTCGGGTCCTGCCGTGCGCACCCGTACGGCCGACGGCGGCTGGCACCGCTCCCAGGGCATCCGTCCGTACGACAGCATGCTGAGCGAGCTCGCGGACCCCCAGCTCGCGCCCGACCTGCTGCGGCTGCGCGAACTGATCCGCTCCTGGCGGTTCTACGACCACGTCCGCACGGACGCCGAAGCCCCCGCGCGAGCCGCACGGATCGGCACCCGCACCCCGGTCCTCGGCCATGACGGCGCCGACCTGGCCGCGGCGCTCCAGACCATCCGCGAGATCGGCGACCCGGCGGCCCTTGACGCCGCGGTGGACGACGCCTTCCCCGGCAGCCGGGTGCGGACCGTCGACAGCGGAGGGCGCTTCGAACTCCAGCTGCACCAGCGCGGGTTGACCCGCCCCCTCGGAGCGGCCGAGCTGTCCGACGGCACCCTGCGCTATCTCCTGTGGACCGCGGCACTGCTCACGCCCCGGCCGCCCTCGCTCCTGGTCCTGAACGAACCGGAGACGAGCCTGCACCCGGACCTCCTGCGTCCCCTCGCGGACCTGATCCTCACGGCGACGAAGGACACACAGGTGGTCCTGGTGACCCATGCCCGCCCTCTTGCCGAAGCCGTGGCCAAGAGAGCGGTGCGCCACCGGGTCGACGTGAACTCCATAGAGCTGTTCAAGGAGTCGGGGCAGACTGCGGTGGCGGGCCGGGAGAGTCTTCTGGACGAGCCGCTCTGGTACTGGCCGAAGCGCTGAGTTCGAACCTGCGGGTCGTCAGTGACTGGTCGCGCCGTTCCCCGCGCCCCTTCGGGGCTCGACCCCGTAGTACGCCTGCCGCATCAGCCCCTCCATCTCGGAGAGCATCGGCATCCGGGGGTTGGCCGGCGCGCACTGATCGGCGTACGCATTCATCGCCTGCTCCGGCAACGCCTCGATGAAGGCCGCCTCATCGACCCCCTCCTCCGCGAAGGACGAGGGAAGACCACACTTGGCCCGCAGCTCCTCGACGGCACGGGCGTAGGACTCGACCCCCTGCTCAGGGGAAGCCGCCGGAAGCCCCAGCATCCGGGCGATCTCCTGGAACCGCTCCGGGGCCCGGTAGACCTCGGCCTTCGGCCACGGGGTCGCCTTGCCGGACACGGTGCCGTTGTGCCGGATGACGTGCGGCAGGAGCAGCGCGTTGGTGCGGCCGTGGGAGACGTGGAAGGTGTTGCCGAGGGTGTGGGCCATCGCGTGCACCAGGCCCAGGAAGGCGTTGGCGAAGGCCATGCCCGCCACGGTCGAGGCGTTGTGCATCTTCTCGCGCGCCTCGGGGTCGACGGCCCCGTTCACGACGCACCGCTCCAGGTTCTCGAAGATGAGCTTGATCGCCTGGAGGCAGAGCCCGTCGGTGTAGTCGTTCGCGTACACCGAGACGTACGCCTCGGTGGCGTGGGTCAGCGCGTCGAAGCCGGAGTCGGCGGTGACCGCCGCGGGGAGCTTCATGGGCAGGACCGGGTCGACGATCGCGACGTTCGGGGTGAGCGCGTAGTCGGCCAGGGGGTACTTCTGCGCGGCCTTCGGGTCGGAGATGACGGCGAACGGGGTGACCTCGGAGCCCGTGCCCGAGGTGGTCGGGATGGCCACCATCTGCGCCTTCTCGCCAAGGCCGGGGAACTTGAAGGCCCGCTTGCGGATGTCGAAGAACTTCTCCTTGGTGTCCGCGAACTCGATCTCCGGGTGCTCGTACATCAGCCACATGATCTTTGCCGCGTCCATCGGCGAGCCGCCGCCGAGCCCGATGATCGTGTCCGGCTCGAAGTCCCGCATGCGCGCGGCTCCGGCACGCACGGTCGCGAGCTCCGGGTTGGGCTCGACGTCGTCGATGACCTGGACGGTGACGGCTCCGGGGCGTGCGGCGAGGATGTCGGTCACGCGCTGTACGAAGCCGAGCGCCGACATCGTCTTGTCCGTCACGATCGACACCCGCTTGATGCCGTCCATCTCGCCCAGGTAGCGGAGGGAGTTGCGCTCGAAGTAGATCTTCGGCGGGACCTTGAACCACTGCATGTTGTTGTTCCGCCGTCCGATCCGCTTGACGTTGATCAGGTTGACCGCGGAGACGTTGTCGGACACCGAGTTGTGTCCGTAGGAGCCGCAGCCGAGGGTGAGCGAAGGCAGGAAGGCGTTGTAGACGTCGCCGATGCCGCCGAAGGTGGAGGGTGCGTTGACGATGACGCGGACCGCCTTGACGCGCCTGCCGAACTCCTCGGCGAGCTCCTCGTCCTCGGTGTGGATGGCGGCGCTGTGGCCCAGGCCGTTGAACTCGACCATCCGGGCGGCCAGTTCGAGGCCCCGCTCGGTGGAGTCGGCCTTCAGGGCGGCCAGGATCGGGGAGAGCTTCTCGCGGGTGAGCGGCTCGCCCTCGCCGACCTCCGCGCACTCGGCGACGATGACCGAGGTGCCATCGGGGACCTCGAATCCGGCCTGCTCGGCGATCCACCGCGGTGACCTGCCGACGACGGACGCGTTCAGCTTCGCGCCCGAGCAGTCGGCGCCGAAGGCGGTCGTCCCGAAGACGAACTCCTCCAGCTTGGTCTTCTCGGCCGCCGTGACGACGTACGCGCCGAGCCGCTCGAACTCCGCGATCCCCTCGTCGTAGATCTCCTGGTCGAGGATGACGGCCTGCTCCGATGCGCAGATCATGCCGTGGTCGAAGGCCTTGGAGAGCACGATGTCGTGCACGGCGCGCCGCAGTTTGCCGCTGCGCGTGACGTACGCGGGTACATTGCCCGCGCCGACGCCGAGCGCGGGCTTGCCGCAGGAGTAGGCGGACTTGACCATGGCGTTGCCGCCGGTGGCGAGGATGGTGGAGACGCCCGCGTGGTTCATGAGCAGCCCCGTCGCCTCCATCGAGGGCTCCTCGATCCACTGCACGCAGTCCGCGGGGGCGCCGGCCTCGACCGCGGCGTCGCGCACGATGCGGGCGGCCTCGGCGGAGCAGCGCTGGGCGCTGGGGTGGAAGGCGAAGATGATCGGGTTGCGGGTCTTCAGGGCGATGAGGGCCTTGAAGAGGGTCGTCGACGTCGGGTTGGTCACCGGGGTCATCGCGCAGACGACGCCGACCGGTTCGGCGATCTCGGTGATGCCGTTCAGTTCGTCGCGGGAGATGACGCCCGCGGTCTTCAGGCCGCGCATCGAGTTGACGACGTGCTCGCAGGCGAAGAGGTTCTTGACGGCCTTGTCCTCGAAGAGCCCGCGGCCGGTCTCCTCGACGGCCAGCTTCGCCAGTTCCCCGTGCCGGCCCAGTGCGGCGAGGGAGGCCTTCTTGACGATGTGGTCGACCTGCTCCTGGTCGTACGACGCGAACCGGCCGAGCGCGGTCAGCGCTCCTTCGACCAGTCCGTCCACCATCTCCTTGGCCTCCATGACGGGGCTCCTTCGGTGAGACTTTTCGCTTATGCCTCAATTGCACACCCGCGTGCCGTGCGTCAGGCGCCGCCAAAGACCTCTCCGGGCAGGCCGAAGGTCACTTTGTGAAAGCTTTCACAAGAGAACAAGGAAAGGGGCCGGCCCGCCGTGGCGGACCGGCCCCACATCCTGCTGCCCCCGCCGGGGGCTAATGCCTCAGCCGCTTGGGCCTCAGCCGATTTCCGCGCCGAAGGCGCTCAGCGCTTCCGGAACCGGCTGGAAGAACGTCTCCCCGCCGGCGCTGCAGTCACCGCTGCCGCCCGAGGTCAGGCCGAGCGCGGTGTCGCCCGCGAAGAGCGAGCCGCCGCTGTCACCGGGCTCGGCGCAGACGTCGGTCTGGATGAGTCCGTTGACGACGTCGCCGTTGCCGTAGTTCACGGTGGCGTCGAGACCGGTGACCGTGCCGTCGTGCACCTGCGTCGTCGAGCCACTGCGCTGCACCTTCTGGCCGACGGTCGCGTCGCCCGCCTTGGTGATGGCCTGCGTCGAGCCGTTGTAGAGGTCCACCTCGCTCGGGTGCGCGGTGTCGCCGCTGTACTTGACGATGCCGTAGTCGTTGTCGGGGAAGCTGGAGCCCGCGTTCTCACCGATGACCGGTCCGCCCTGCTCCTCGGACCAGCTGGTGATCGACTCGGTGCAGTGGCCCGCGGTCAGGAAGTGCGGCGCACCGTCCTTGACCACGTTGAAGCCGAGCGAGCAGCGGCCGCCACCACCCCAGATGGCGTCGCCACCCGCGATGAAGGGCTTGAACTCCCCCTTGCTGCGCTGGAGTTCGGCCTTGCCGCCGAGCCCCTTGACGACCGCGCCGAGCTTGTCGAGCTCGGCGCCCTTGACCGTGCGGTCGGCCGTGACGACGACCTTGTTGGTGGCCGGGTCGACCGCCCACGAGGTGCCGGGGATGGAGGCCTTGTCCCTGAGCGTCGACCGGGCACCCTTCAGCTCGGCGAGGGAGTTCTCGACGATTCTCGCCTTGGCTCCCGCCGACTCGATGGCGTCGGCCGCACTCTCGTCGAGGACGTTCACGACGAGGTTCTTGGCCTTGGCGTCGTAGTACGTTCCGGCCGCGTCGAGGCCGAGGTCCTTTCCGAGGGACGAGGCGAGCTTTCCGGCCTTCGCGATCGAGAGGGTGTCCGGCGTGGGGGTCGGGGCACTCTCACTCGCGTTCGCAGTCTGGAAGGTGATTCCGGCGGCGATCAGTGCGGTGATGCCCGCACCTGCCACGGCGGCACGTCGCTTGGATATGCGTCGGTGCTTCAACTCACGTCCTCCTGTGGGGGGTCGGCCCGTTCGGTGTGGGGACCTGGGGACCGGAAGGCGTACCGGCACGGAGTCGCACACGCTGCGAAAGCCGCGTCCATGCCAAAGGGTGCGGCCCACTATCCCGATGCCGCCCGGTAGCACACAAGGTCTACTTCAGGACGCGCACGCGACAAACACCGTGCGCCCTCCGCGTCTTCACGGACGCCCGTCCCACCACGTCGGTTCCCGCTGCAAACACCCCGTGCCAGCGGGTGATCGGCAGCGGGTAAGGACTAGTCCTGTCCGGTTCTCGACGCTTCCGGCGCGCCCGGAGCGGTCACTTCCGGCCCCGGAACCCCGAAGTCCGGCAGCGCGACGGCGGGAGTTTCGGTCACGGCGGCGGGCGCCTCGGACACCGCTGCGGGAGGCGCCGCGGCGGGAGGCTTCGCGGCGGGGGTCTCGGCGGCGGCCGGCTGCTGCGCCTGCTGGGCCCGCTCCAGGAAGCGCAGGAGCTCCACGGGGAAAGGCAGCACGAGGGTCGAGTTCTTCTCGGCGGCGACGGCCACCACGGTCTGCAGCAGCCTCAGTTGGAGCGCGGCCGGCTCCTCCGACATCTGGTGCGCGGCCTCGGCCAGCTTCTTGGAGGCCTGCAGCTCTGCGTCCGCGTTGATCACGCGGGCCCGCCGCTCACGGTCCGCCTCGGCCTGCCGGGCCATCGACCGCTTCATGGTCTCCGGGAGCGACACGTCCTTGATCTCGACCCGGTCGATCTGCACGCCCCACCCGACCGCGGGAGAGTCGATCATCAGCTCCAGGCCCTGGTTGAGCTTCTCGCGGTTGGAGAGCAGATCATCCAGATCACTCTTGCCGATGATCGACCGCAAGGAGGTCTGCGCCATCTGCGACACCGCGAAGCGGTAGTCCTCCACCTGGACGACGGCCTCGGCGGCATCGATCACCTTGAAGTAGATGACCGCGTCCACCCGCACCGTGACGTTGTCCCGGGTGATGCCGTCCTGCGCCGGGACCGGCATCGTCACGATCTGCATGTTCACCTTACGGAGCCGGTCCACGAACGGCACGATCATCGTGAGCCCGGGCCCGCGCACCGAACGCTGCAGCCGTCCGAGCCGGAGCACCACGCCCCGTTCGTACTGTTTGACCACACGCGCCGCGGCCATCGCGTAGAGCGCTCCGACAGACCCGACGGTCACCGCCGCCGCCACCAGCTCCTCGACCATGCCGGCCCCCAGGGTCCGAATTGGGCGTGTTGGGCGTGCACTTCGAAGGTAACGCCGTCGGGCGCACAAAGGGAGACGGGAGACAGGAGAGAGCCCCCGTCCGGTCTGTCGGACGGGGGCTCCTGCTGCTGGCCGCAGACTGACCCAACAGGCTGTACGTGGATCAGCTGTACGTGGATCAGTAGACGCTCACGCCGTACGCGCTGAGCGCCTCGGTGACGGGCTGGAAGAACGTCGTGCCGCCCGAGGAGCAGTTGCCGCTGCCGCCCGAGGTGAGGCCGATCGCCTTGGTGCCCGCGTAGAGCGGACCGCCGCTGTCGCCGGGTTCGGCACAGACCGTGGTCTTGATCATGCCGTAGACGATGTCACCGCCGCCGTAGTTGACGGTCGCGTTCAGGCCCGTGACCTTACCGCTGTGGGTACCGGTGGTGGAGCCGCGCCGGGTGACGGTCTGGTTCAGGGTGGCGTTGACGGCACTGGTGATGTCCTGGCTGCCGACCGTTCCGGGGTGGCTGACCGAACCGGAGTACTTGACGATGCCGTAGTCGTTGGTCGGGAAGCTGGACCCTGTCGTGCTCCCAATCGTGGTGGTGTGGCCCGAGTTGGACCACCAGGTGCCCGCGCCGTCGGTGCAGTGACCGGCGGTGAGGAAGTAGTAGGTACTGCCGCTGCGGACGTTGAAGCCGAGCGAGCAGCGCCAGCCGGACGCGTAGATCGCGTCGCCGCCGGAGATCAGCTTGTTGAACTTGCCGGGAGTGCGCTCGACCTTGAGGGCGCCCGCGTTGCTGCCCGCCGCCTCCCGGATCTTGGCGATCTCGGCCTTGGAGACGGTGCTGTCGGCGGTGACGACCAGACGGTTCGTCGCCTTGTCGACGCTCCATGCGGTGCCTGCCACATCCGCGTCGAGCACCGCGTCGCTCGCCTTGGTGAGCTGCGCCGAGCTGAAGGTGGTGACGTCATTGGCGTTCGCAGCGGGGACGGCGAGCGCGCCGGCGGCCACGAGTCCGGTGGCCACGGCGAGCAGACGAGTACGTCTCGCTATGCCGCTGCGGGGGGTGGTGCGCTTGTTCCTCACTTGTTGTTCCTCCCGGGGGGAAGTCAGTGGGCCCGCGTGGGTTGAAGGCCCGTGAGGCGCAGCCAATGAGCAAAAGGCAAGCCGGATTCCGGATAAGCCGTGCTCCTGACAAGCGCTGCTCGGGAGTATTCGGGCCGGGGACACCGCGCACAAGGGCGCCTTTCGGCCGTCAGCCGGATACACGGCGAACGGCCCCGGCGGCTGTCGTACCTGTCGTACGCCGCCGGGGCTCGGGTCTTCGGCTCGGCTTCCGGACGCTGCTCCAAAAGCTCTGCTTGTGACGCGTCAGCGATCGATGAGGTTCCGCTCCCCCGCGGCGATCTCGGCGTCGAGGGTGTTGCCCGGCGGCGGGAAAGGGCAGATGAAGTGGTCGGCGAAGGCGCACGGGGGAAGAAGCGCGCGGTTGAGGTCCACCGTCGTACGGCCCTCGGCGTCCGGCGCGGCGGGCCGCAGGAAGCGGAACCGGTAGCTGGACACCCCGCTGGTCGCGTCGGCGAACACCGCCCACAGCGAGCCGTCGCCCTCCACCGACACCTGGAGCGTGTGGTCCTTTCCGGCCAAGGTGAACGCCAGCTCACCGCTGAGGCCGAGCCCCCGCTCCACCCCGTCCGCGTTGCCGACCCGGACGGTGCGCACCCCGTCGGTGGTGGTTTCGGCGGCATACGGGATGAAACGCCCGGGTACCGCCCAGCGCGCGTCGTACCCGGTGGCCTCGATGCCCCGGAAGGCACGGCGCGCGGCGGACCCCGGGTCGAAGTCGCGTACCGCCCAGAGCCCTTCGCGGCGCAGCACGACCAGGCGGCGGTCGCCGTGCCCGACGCGGGCCGCGCCGACCGGGCCGGGGTCGGCGGTGAGCCGGGCCTCTCCGTCGAAGAGCTGCCCGTCGAGGGTGAGCCCGTCGCCCGCCTCGGCGGTCAGGACGATCTCGTCGCCCACCTCGGTCCAGCGCCCGGGGATGTCCGGAAGCGAGCCGTCCGGGTAGTCCGCGAGCCAGTGGGTGCCGGTGAGGGAGAGCGGGCCGTAGGGCGCCGACACCGTCTCCGTCCGCTGCTCGTGCCAGTGCTTCCAGTCGCGCGATGCGTCCGTCGATGCGTCCGTCGTCATGTGATCAACCCTTCCATACGGGCACGCTCGGCCCGAGAGGTGAGCGCGGCGTCGCGCCCTCGAATTCCGCGCCTACGGCTTGGGCAGACCCTTGGGGTTGACCTGCGACTTCTGCACGGCCTCGCCGGTCAGGCCCCAGCGCTTGAGTACCTTGGCGTAACTGCCGTCCTTGATCACGTGGTTGAGCGCGGCGGCGTAGGCGTCGACGAGCCCGCTGTCCTTCTTCGTGGTGGCGGCGATCTCGCCCTGGATGTCGGGTCCGCCGCCCGACAGCGTCCCGATGATCTTCGTCTGGCCAGATGACGCGACGTGGTACGCGGCCGACGGGTTCGGGCCGAGGTAGGCGTCGATGCGGCCCGACTGGAGGGCCAGGTAGTAGTCGGAGTCCTTCTGGAAGTACTTGACGGCGACCGGCTCGCGCCCGGCCTTCTCGTTCTGCTCGCTCCAGTCGAGGAGGATCTTCTCCTGGTTGGTGCCGGAGGAGACCGCGATCGCCCTGCCCGCCACGTCCGCCGGCTTCTTCGCCGTCCAGTCGGCGTCCTTGCGGGCCTCGAAGGCGATGTTGTCGTGGCGGTAGGTCGCGAAGTCGTACTTCTCCTTGCGCTCCTCGGTCACCGTGACGTTCGAGAAGACGCCGTCGAACTTCCCGCTGTCCAGGCCGACGAAGAGATTCTCCCAGGAGACCTGCTGGAACGTGGGTTTCAGGCCGAGTGTGTCGGCGACCAGGCTCGCGATGTCGACCTCGGAGCCGATCCGCGTCTTGTCGTCGGTGGCGTAGAAGCCGAGGGGCGCGACCGAGTCGGCGCTGCCGCCGAGCCGCAGCGTGCCGCGCTCGCGCACCTCGTCGGGCACGAGGTCCGCGACGGCGTCCACCTTCTTCCCGCGTACGCGGTTCTGGTCGGGCCCGATGTTGATGTTGCCGACCTTCTTGGTGCCGGGCTCGCCGCCGCCGGTCGCGGCGTCGCTGTCCCCGCCGCAGGCGCCCAGCAGGGGCGCGAGGGCCAGGGCGGCGACGGATGCGGAGAGGGTGCGTCGGGAGAACATGCGGGAGCTCCTGGATGACCTGGGAAAGAGGGAGAAAGAGGGAGAAAGAGGGAGAAAAACGAAAAAAGATGGGCTAGAGGACCTTGGAGAGAAAAGCGCGGGTGCGGTCGTGCCGCGGCCGGTCGAGCACGTCACCGGGGGCGCCCTGCTCGACGATGAGTCCCTCGTCCATGAAGACGACCGTGTCGGCGACCTCGCGCGCGAAGCCGATCTCGTGGGTGACGACGATCATCGTGGTGCCCTGGCCGGCCAAGTCCTTGATGACGTCGAGGACTTCACCGACCAGTTCGGGGTCGAGCGCGGACGTCGGCTCGTCGAAGAGCAGCAGCTTCGGCTCCAGGGCGAGCGCGCGGGCGATGGCCACGCGCTGCTGCTGTCCGCCGGAGAGCTGCTTGGGGTAGGCGTCCGCCTTGTCGGCGAGCCCGACCCGGGCAAGCAGGGTCCCGGCGTCGGCGACGGCTTCCTTGCGCGGGCGCTTCAGCGCCGAGACGGGCGCCTCGACGATGTTCTCCAGGACGGTCAGATGCGGGAAGAGATTGAAGTTCTGGAAGACGAAGCCGATCCGGGTGCGCTGCTTGAGCACCTCGCGTTCGCGCAGCTCGTACAGCTTGTCGCCGGAGCGGCGGTAGCCGACGAGTGCGCCGTCGACGCTGATCCAGCCCTTGTCCACCTTCTCCAGGTGGTTGATGGCGCGCAGGAGCGTGGACTTGCCGGAGCCGGAGGGACCGAGGATGACGGTGACTTCCCCCTTCCGTACCTCCAGATCGAGGCCCCGCAGGACTTCCAGGGACCCGAAGGACTTGTGTACGGACCGGAGTTCGACCATCGCGCTCATCGCGATGCCCCCTTCGAGAAGTGACGTTCGACGTAGTGCTGGAGGACGGAGAGGGCGCTGGTGAGCAGGACGTACCAGGCGGTGGCGACCATCAGGAGCGGCACGACGCGGCCGTTGCGGCCGTAGATGACCTGCACCTGGTAGAAGAGCTCGCCGATCGCCATCACGGAGACGATCGAGGTGCCCTTGAAGAGGGAGATGATCTCGTTGGCCGCGTTGGGCAGGATCGAGCGCATCGCCTGCGGCAGGACGATGCGGCGGATCTGCCGCAGCCGGGGAATGCCGAGCGCCGCCGCCGCCTCCAGCTGGCCGCTGTCGACGGACAGGACGCCCGCGCGCACGATCTCGGCGGCGTACGCGGCCTGGTGCAGGGCGAGCCCGAGGACCGCCGCGCTCATCGCGCCGACGAGCCCCATCGTGTCGAAGGAGAAGAAGCCGGGCCCGAACGGGATCCCGAACCGCAGCTCCTTGTAGAGATAGGCCAGGTTGAACCAGAAGAGCAGCTGCACGATCAGCGGGATCGACCGGAAGGCCCAGATGTAGGCGACGGCCACCGCCCTCAGGAACGGGCTCGCCGAGAGCCGCATGAAGGCGATCACGATGCCGAGCGCGAAGCCGAGCACCGTGCCGTAGAAGGTGAGCTGGAGGGTGACCCAGACCGCCTCGAGGATCACGTCGGCGGTGAAGAACTCGGCGAACACCTCCCATTCCCAGCCGGAGTTGGTGGCCAGGCCGTGCGCGAACTGGGCCACGAGGACGGCCGTCGCGAGGACGGCGGCCCAGCGCCAGGGGTGGCGTACGGGGACGACCTTCAGCGCCCCGAAGTCGTCCTTCGCGATGTCACTCGCGGGCGGCCTGCGCTCCGTCACGCTCATCGGGTGCGCTCCGAACCGCGCGCGTAGTGCCGCTCCACGTAGTACTGGCCGACGCTCAGGAGTGAGGTGATCACCACGTACCAGATGGTGGCGACCAGGAGCAGCGGGATGACCTGGTAGGTGCGGTGGTAGACGAGCTGCACGGAGTACAGCAGGTCCTGCACGGCGATCACGCTGACGATCGAGGTGCCCTTGAGCGTGCCGATCAGCATGTTCCCGGCCGGCGGCACGATGGAGCGCATGGCCTGCGGAAGGACGATCCGCCGCCATCTGCGCCACCGGCTCAGCCCGAGCGCCTGCGCGGCCTCGATCTGCCCGCGGTCGACGGAGAGGATCCCGCCGCGCACCACCTCGGCGGCGTACGCGGCCTCGTGCAGGGTGAGCCCGATGACGGCGATGGTGATGGGCCCGAGGAGGTTCACCGTCTTCACGCCGAAGAGGTACGGGTACAGCGCCCCGATGTTGAACCAGAACAGCAGCTGCACCAGGATCGGCATCGACCTGAAGAGCCACACATAGCCCCAACTGACCGCGCGGAGAACGGGGTTGGACGAGAGCCGCCCCATGGCGAGCACCGCGCCGAGCGCGAAGCCGAGCGCCATGACGACGGCGGTCAGCCAGAGCGTGAGCCAGAGTCCGCGCAGCACGGAGGCGGAGGTGAAGTAGTCACCGACCACGTCCCACTGGAACGCTTCGTTGCGGACGACGGAGTTGACGGCGAGCGCGAGGAGCACGAGGACCGCGGCGGCGGCCACCCACTGCCCGGCACGGCGCTGCGGCACGATGCGCGGGACATCGGGTGGCGGGGTCCCGGGAGGGGCGGTCGCGGCTTTGGCGAGCGTGCCGGATGACGAAGACATGGCGAAGGCTCCGTGGATACGGGAGATCTCCGGCGCGCGGCGGAACGCCTGGCGGAACGCTCGGCGGGAGATCACACACGGGTGGTGCCTTCACACGGACCGAGCCCCTCAGCACGATCCGCCCTGAGAGTACGGGGCGCTTTCGGCCCGCTGTCAAGGCTGTCCAGGATATGAGCGGTACGTCTCACGGCAGTTGACGGGGAAACGGATGCCTGCTCCACTTGCCCCATGCATCCGCAGCAGTGGCTGGTCACGCGCTCCCACATCGACTTCGGTCGAGTGTGGTCGGCGTCGTGTTCGACGACTCTCTGAGCCGACCCCCTGCGCGCTGAGCCCTTTTCCCTTCCGGGTCTCTTCGGCCTCGCATCTCCCGTGCGCCGCGTCTCCTCTGCGCCGCATCTCCCGTGCGTCCGTGCGCCATTGACCTCGCCTTCACACGCGTACTCCGCCGCCGCACCGCTCTGAGCGGCGGCACCCCTCCCTCGTACGTCCGCTCCGCCCTGCCCTGCTGCCCGATGGAGATAGTCACGCCATGAGCAAGTCCCCGCATTCCCGTCGTAGCCAGACGGCTCGTATCCAGACGGCTCGTGTCCAGGCGGCCTTCGCCCTGATCACCGCCGCCACGCTCACGCTCACCGCCTGCGGCTCCGGAGGCTCCGCCGACACCACGGGCGGCGCGGCGCCCGCGGGCAGGAGCGACAAGATCCCCACCCAGGATGTGGTCTCCGCGGTCAAGAAGGACGCGGCGGCAGCGAAACTCCTGCCGGCGGACGTACGCGAGCGGGGCACCCTCAGTCTCGCGACGGCCGTAGGCGGCAGCCCGCCCGGCAACACCTATCTGGAGGACGGCAGAACGATCGTCGGCCAGGACGCCGACTTCGCGGAGGCCGTCGCCAAGGCGCTCGGCCTGAAGCTGAAGCGCGAGGCCGCGAGCTTCGAGGCGATCCTGCCCGCCCTGGACAGCGGGAAGTACGACCTGGGCACCGGAAACTTCGGGGTGACCGAGGAACGGCGCAAGACCATCGACTTCGTCACCTACATCAACGACGGCCAGGGCTTCGCCGTGCGCGACGACAGCGAGCTGAAGAAGGTCACCGACTTCAAGCAGCTGTGTGGTCTGAACGTGGCGACCGGCGCGGGCACCACCTTCGAGGTCACCCTTGAGGACAACAAGCACGTGTGCGAGGACGCGGGCAAGAAGCCGTACAGCGTGAAGACGTACGCCGAGCAGGGCGCGATCTGGGGCTCGCTCCAGCAGGGCCGCAGCGATGCGGTGATGTCCACGATCAACGGCCTGCGCTACGCGGTCGCCCACCAGGAGGGCCTGAAGTTCCTCGGCGAGTACCACCGGCTCGACGTCGGCTTCGCCTTCAAGAAGGGCACGAAGCTGGCGTCCGCCTTTCAGGCCGCGGTGAACCGGCTGATCGAGGACGGGACGTACGACCGCATCCTGAAGAAGTGGGGCACCCAGGACTCGGCGATCGGGACGTCGCGGATCTCACCGCCGGAGATCAAGGACTGATGGCCCGTCAGAGGCCTTCCGTGCCTCCGCAGGGCCCTCTCACCCCTTAGATGCTCTCTTAGATCCCGCAGTCACAGCACTGGCAGCACTCACAGATGCCGCAGCACCCGCAGTCGCCGCAGTTGTTGCAGCAGCCCTCCCGCTTCTTGCGGGACCAGGGACCCTCGTAGGAATCGGCGCAGCAGACCTTGCAGGTGCAGCAGAGCCCGATGGCGACCGCGCACCCCGCCCAGAAGCCCCGCTTGCCCGGCTTCGGCGGCTGCGGCTCGGACCCGGGCCCGCCCCCGAAGCCACCGGGGCCGCCGGGGCCGCCGGGCCCGCCGGGACCCACGGGCCCGCCGGGCGCCCCGCCTCCGTACGGATTGCCACCTCCGTACGGGGACTGCGGGCCGTACGGACCGCTGGAGGGAGGTCCGTACGGCCCGCCCTGCCCCGGCGGCGGTCCGAACGTGCCGCCCTGATGGGCCGTCACCTCATGTGTGTGCCCGCACGCGTCGGTGCCGAAGGCGCGGTCCACCGAACGCCCCAGCTCGTGCGCGAGCAGCACATGGGCGAGCTTGCCGTCGGTGAATTCGGCGTCGCGCAGTGCCAGGCGAATGCCGTGCAGCGCGTCGTCGGCCAGGCGCCGGGCCTCGGCGAGGCCGGTGCCCGTGGCCGTCAGCGGGTTCCAGGCACCCGACGCGGCGTCAGCTTCCTTGTCCTCCACGGCATCCAGGAGGTGCGCGAGCCTGCCGAAGAGCCGCCCGGCCTCGGCGAGCGGCTCGGCGTTGCCCGGCCTGCCCGCGATGACGGCGGTGTGCGCGAAGGCCGCGGCGGTCGCGGTCTCGGTCGGCTCGGTGACCGTGAGCAGGGAGGTACCGGGGCCCGCCAAGCCCTCGATGCCGACCTGCCGTTCGACGGCGTCGAGCAGGACCGCCGTGTCGAATCCCACATCGGCGCCGGTGCGGGCGCCCGCCCGGTCCCAGCTCCGTGCCACCTTGCGGGCGGCGGCAGCCACCGGCCTGCGGGCCAAGAGACCGTCCCCGTCGACGACGTGGTCGCGCACCTTCGCCGACGCGAGCACCAGCGAGACCGCGGCGGCGAGCCGTGCGCCCTCGCCCTGCGCGACGGAAGCGGTGCGCATGCCGCGCAGCGGACAGGGGCCCGCGGTGCGGCGCCAGCCGGTGGACTTCTGGGCCTGAGCCTCCGTCAGAACCGAGATGATCAGGCCGTCGTAGTTGGTCACGACGCGGGCGAACTGCCCGTGATCACTGCGCAGCGCGAGACAGAGGCCGCAGAGGTGCGCCATCCATTGTGTTTTCAGCCCCTCGCCCAGACGATGACTGCAGGGCCTGACGATTCCGAACATGCGACTCCCCCGTGAGCCTGTTTTCGATCAACTGGGGCATCGTATCGAGGGGTCCGTTCACCCGGACGCACCGGTCGTCACCCATACGCCGTGAAGGATCATATTTCACTCACTGTCAGCAGCCGTACACAGCAGGACCCTTGGGGAATCACGCGTAACGGCGTGTTGACTCTGCACCAGTACCGTCACGAAAACCCCGCGCGGCGACTATCCACTTGGCGCACTATCCGCATCATGGACGAACATGGGGATGCGGAACGCAGAAAGCCCGCTGTGAGAGGAGGCGTCCATGGGATCGGTGCGCAAGGCGAGTGCCTGGCTTGGCCTCGTCGACGACAACAACAATGACGAGCGTTACTACGACGGCTACGACGACGACGGGGCCGAGGGTCCCGGCGAAGCCTGGGTGACCGACCCGCGGGTGCGGGTGGTCGCCGAGGCCGCCGAAGAGGAAGGGCGCCGGATCGGGACCGTGACCCCGGACAGTTTCCGGGACGCGCGCGGCATCGGCGAGCTCTTCCGGGACGGCGTCCCGGTCATCATCAACCTCACGTCGATGGAGCCCGGCGACGCCAAGCGCGTCGTGGACTTCGCGGCGGGCCTGACGTTCGGTCTGCGCGGCTCCATCGAGCGCGTGGCGACGCGGGTGTTCCTGCTCACCCCCGCCGACACGCACATCGTCAACGGGGAGGCGACGAGCCGTCCGGCGGACGGTTTCTTCAACCAGAGCTAGCGGGCAGGGCCGCTCACCGGAAGGCGTCAAGGCCGGTGAGCGCCTTGCCCAACACGAGCTGATGCATCTCGACGGTGCCCTCATAGGTGAGCACCGATTCGAGGTTCGTCGCATGCCGCATGACGGGGTACTCCAGCGAGATCCCGTTCGCGCCCAGGATCGTCCGGGACGTGCGGCAGATCTCGATCGCTTCTCGTACGTTGTTGAGCTTGCCGAAGCTGACCTGTTCGGGGCGGAGCCTGCCCGCGTCCAGGCGCCGGCCGAGGTGGTGCGCGAGCAGGATGCCCTTGTGCAGCTCGACCGCCATGTCGGCGAGCTTGGCCTGGGTGAGCTGGAAGCCGCCGATGGGCCTGCCGAACTGCTCGCGGGTCTTGGAGTACTCGACGGCCGCCTCGAAGGAGGAGCGGGCCGCGCCCATGGCTCCCCAGACGATGCCGTAGCGCGCGTGGGAGAGACAGCTCAGCGGGCCCTTGAGCCCGGTGACCTCGGGAAGCACGGCGTCGGCGGGCAGCCGCACCTCGTCCAACACCAGCTCACTGGTGACGCTCGCGCGCAGCGACCACTTGTGCTTGATCTCGGGCGCCGAGAAGCCGGGGGCCTCGGTGGGGACGACGAAGCCCCTGATCCCGTCGTCGGTGTGGGCCCAGACCACGGCGACCCCGGCCACCGATCCGTTGGTGATCCACATCTTGCGTCCGGTGAGCACCCAGTCGGTGCCGTCCTTCTTGGCGAAGGTGCGCATGGACGCCGGGTCGGAGCCGTGGTCGGGCTCGGTCAGGCCGAAGCAGCCGATGATCTCGCCCGCGGCCATGCCGGGCAGCCAGCGCTGCTTCTGCTCCTCGGAGCCGAAGCGGTGGATGGCGTACATGGCGAGGGAGCCCTGCACGGAGACGAGCGAGCGGATGCCGGAGTCGGCGGCCTCCAGCTCCAGGCAGGCGAGCCCGTACTGGACGGAGCTCGCCCCGGCGCAGCCGTAGCCCTCCAGGGACATGCCGAGCGCGCCGATCGAGCCGAGCTCGCGGGCGAGATCGCGGATGCCGGGCAGCTCGCCCTTCTCGTACCAGTCGGCGATGTGCGGCAGGACGCGGTCGGCCGCCCAGCTGCGGACGGTCTCCCGGATCGCGAGATCCTCCGGCTCCAGGAGGTCGTCGATGCCGAGGGGGTCGGCGGGGTCGAAGGGCGGCAGAGGGATGCGGGCGCTTGCGGACATGCGGGCCTCCGGCGACACGAAAACTAGCAGTGGTAGTTAGCTACGGCTCGGCTGACGTTACGACGCAGCATCCCGCACGTCCAGAGCGGCCCGCCCCGGCTGTCGCGCCGGGGTTCGGTTCAGCGGACGGACTCCGCGGGGACTCCCGCCTCGCCCCGGGGCGCCGGTACCCCCTGCTCCCGCTCGGGCAGCGCCGCAGGCGTCCCGCACTCCATGGTCCGCGGCAGCTTCAGCGCCATCAGGGCGCCGAGCAGCAGCAGCCCCGCACTGACCAGCAAGGTCACATGCAGTCCGTGCACGAAGGACTCGCGGGCGGCGTTGCGCAGGGCCTCGCCCGCCCCGCCGCCGAGCCCCGAAGCGACTTCGTACGCCTCGCCGAGCGAGTGGCTCGCGGCGGCGCTCTCCTTGGCGGGCACGCCCCGCACGGAGGAGAGGCCCGGCGCGTACGCCGCGTTCATGACGCTGCCGAGCAGCGCGATGCCGATGCCGGCACCCAGCTGGTACGAGGTCTCGCCGATCGCGGCGGCGCCGCCCGCCTGCGCCTGGGGCGCCTCGCTGAGCATCGACTCGTAGGACCCGAAGAGCGTGGTCTGCAGGCCGAGGCCCAGCAGCACGAAGCTGGTCATCATCAGCGGGTCGTTCAGCTGGTCGCCCATGCCGGTGAGGATCACCACGGCCACCGCCGTGAGGGTGAAGCCGGAGGCGACCATCGCGCGCGGGCCGAAGCGGTGCAGGAGCTTCGATCCGGCGAGGCCCGCGGCCATCGCGGCGACGGTGAGCGGCACCAGCCGCATGCCGGTCTCCAGCGGGGAGAGGCCGAGCACCAGCTGCAGATACTGCGCGGCGACCAGTTCCAGGCCGACCAGGGCGAGCATCGCGAGCACGATGCAGCCCAGCGAGGTGCTGAACGCGGGCCGCGCGAACATCGACAGGTCTATGAGCGGGTGCTTGCGCCGCCGCTGCCTGCGGACGAAGCCGACCAGGAGGGCCGCGCCCAGGAAGAACGAGAGGAGGGTCGTCATGCCGAACGGTGACTCGCCGCCGCCCGCCCGCTTCACCGCGAACACGAGGCCGAAGAGGCCGCCCGCGGCCATCAGCGCGCCGACCACGTCCCACGGCCCGTCGCGGTCGCCCGTCGACTCGGGAAGCAGCAGACGCCCGATGGGCAGGCTGACCAGCATCAGCGGGATGTTTATGAGGAAGACCGAGCCCCACCAGAAGTGCTCAAGGAGGAACCCCCCGAGCAGCGGCCCGCCCGCGGCGCCGATACCGGCCACCGCGCTCCACACGCCGATGGCGACGGCGCGCTCCCGCCGGTCGGGGAAGACCTGGCGGAGGATCGAGAGCGTCGCGGGCATGATCATCGCGCCGCCGACGCCGAGCAGGGCGCGGGCAGCGATCAGGATCTGGGCGTTGTCCGCCATGGCGGCCACGGCCGATGCCACGCCGAAGAGGGCATAACCGAGGAGCAGCACGCGTCTGCGGCCCACCCGGTCACCGAGGGTGCCGAAGAGGATGAGCAGCGAGGCGCAGATCAGTGGATAGATGTCCACGATCCACAGCAGCTCGATGCCACCGGGCTTCAGGTCCTCGGTGACGGCGGGCACGGCGACGTGCAGAACGGTGGCGTCGACGGCGACGAGCAGCAGGCTCACGCAGAGAACGACGAGCACCAGCCAGCGGTTGGCGCCACCCTGCGACCCGGGTACCCGACGGCCGGAAGGGGCGGTGGCCGTGGTTGAACCCGACATGTGCGATACCTCCCAGTGATCCCTCGCATCGGCGGCCCCGCGGGACGTGATCTCCCAGCTGGCGGCAACGAAAGGCGAGTGAGCCGTCAGAGTACGCGAGTTCACGGCAGTGTCGCGTGGTGGACCTCTCACGGTTGCGCGCAGACGGTGTGGCGTACGCCACGCGGCACACTCCTGGACCACGCACCCGGGCGGGCGGCCGGTTCCCGCCTGCGCCGATAATCGAGCCCGTGACCGACCTGGACCAACGCCTGCCCCCGCCGTCGTACGGCGCCCGTGCGAGCGCCGCGCTGCGCCGTGCGGCGCCCGCACTCCTCGCCTATGCGGGGGTGCGCGCCCTGGGGGTCGTGGTCCTCGCCGCGTGGAGCGCGGCGGCGGGCAAGAGCCCGCACACCCTCCTCACCGCCCGCTGGGACTCCCTCTGGTACACCCGCGTCGCCGAGCACGGCTACGGCTGGGAGGTGACGCTCCCGGACGGCAGCGTCCACTCGAACCTCGCGTTCTTCCCGCTGCTGCCCTGGCTGGAACGTCTCGTCTCGGCGATCAGCCCGTTGTCGTACGCCGATGCCGGCCTGGTGGTGAGCTGGCTCGCCTCGCTCTGCGCCGCCGCGGGGATCTTCGCGATCGCCGACCATCTGTACGGACGCCGGGCCGGTGTCTGCGCGGTCGCGCTGTGGGCGGTCCTCCCCGTGGGGATCGTGCAGTCGATGGCGTACAGCGAGTCCCTCTTCACCGCGCTCGCGGCCTGGTCGCTGTACGCGGTGCTCACCGGCCGCTGGGTGTGGGCGGGCGTGCTCGCCTCCTGCGCGGGCCTGACCCGGCCGGTCGGTGCCGCGGTCGTCGCCGCGATCTGGGTGACGGCAGCCGTCCGCCTGCACCGGGAGCGCAGGCCCGACCCGCACATGATCCTCGGGGTGGTCCTCGCGCCGCTCGGCGCCGCGGGCTACGTCCTGTGGGTCGGCCACCGCACCGGCGACGGCCTCCTCGGCTATCTCGACGTCCAGGCGGGCTGGGGCAACGGCTTCGACTTCGGCTACGCCTTCGCCCGCTTCGTCGGCGACAAGTTCACCGGCTTCCCCGGAGCCCTCGCGGGAGTCGGCCTGATCCTCGGGGTCGCCCTGGTGGTCTGGCTGTACGTCATCGGCGTACGGAGGAAGCAGCCGCTGCCGCTCCTCGTCTACTGCGGGATCGTCGTGGCGCTCGCCCTGTGCGCCGCGGGCTATTTCGGCTCGAAGCCGCGCCTCCTGCTGCCCGCCTTCCCCTTGCTCCTGCCGCTCGCGGTGGCGCTCGCCCGGCTGCGTACGCCCAGGTCGGCGCTGGTCCTGGGGGGTGTGGCCGTGGCGAGCGCGGTGTACGGGGCGTTCTGGCTGAACGGCTCGGGTCCGCCATGATCATTTCCGGGGTCCCGGTGAGCGCACGGGAAATTCCGCACCAGCCCCCGGTGAACGAATTAATAAGGGCCATAAAACGGTCCCGCAAATGATCAACGAATTCGGTAATGGCCTCGTCTCGGAATAGGGAAACCTCAGGAATAAACTTCCGTCTGAGATCAATGCCACATCACATCGTCATCACAAAGCCACTGATTCGGCCTAGTCCCTCACTCACTCGCTGTAACGTCGATTGGGTGCGTACCGAACGAAACCTCACCCGTCTGGACCGGGTCTTCGCCCGTCTCGACCGGGAGCCGGAACGACCGGCCGGCCTCGATCTGCCGAGGATGAGCAGACACAGGATCGTGCTCTTCAGCGCGACCCTGGCCTTCTACCTCGCCATCGTGGTCGCCGTGCTGACCACGTCGTGGCTGGTGCGGTTCGACTGGCAGGTCATGTTCTTCCGGCCCTACCAGCAGTGGCCCGAGATCCACGCCTTCCTCGACTACTGGGTGGTCCTCGGCCAGCGCGGCCCGACCGCCGTGATGGTCGCGGCCTGGCTGGGCTGGCGCTCCTGGCGTCAGCACACCATCCGACCGCTCCTGACGTTCGGCGCCGCCCTGCTGCTGCTCAACGTCACGGTCGGCGCCGCCAAGCTCGGCATGGGCCGCCTCGGCCCGCACTACGCCACCACGATCGGCGCCAACGAGATGTGGCTCGGCGGCGATATATTTCCCTCCGGCCACACCGCCAACGCCGTCGTGACCTGGGGAATCCTGGCCTATATGGCCTCCACCCCGCGTACCCGCCGCTACCTCTCGGCGCTCTCCGCCGTGGTCTCCCTCAGCGTCGGCCTGACCACGGTGTACCTCGGCACGCACTGGCTGAGCGACGTCCTCCTCGGCTGGGCCGCGGGTCTGCTCGTCCTGCTCGCGCTGCCCTGGGTGGAGCCGCTGCTCACCCGGGTCGAGGGCTGGATCTTCAGCCTGCGGGACCTGTGGCGCGCCCGCCGCGCCGGTCTCACGGCCCCGGTCGCCCCGGCCCCCGCGAGGGTGCCGCAGCCCGCGACCGCCCCGCCCGGCGAGCCCCCGCTCCGCGAGCCGGTCGGCGCCGCCCGCCCGGCCCGCGCCCCGGCCTACCTCGCGCCGGGACCGCACACACCGCGCTCCGAGCGCAGCCCGGTCACTCCGGCAGGCAGCCGCCGCCCGCCGCACTCCGAGCGGGCCTCACGCGCCGCCACGTCGCCCCGCCCGGTGGCGGGCGGCTAGCCCCGAAGACAGCGGGGGCCGGTACGCACAACCCATCCCCCGCATCGCGAAGGCCCCGGTTCCGTCCAGGAACCGGGGCCTTTCGCCGTGCCGTGGCCGCCGTGCCGTGGTCATACGCCGCCGGGGCCGACCGGAGTCATCAGCCCTTCCAGCAGCGGATCACGACGCCTTCCTTGACCTCGAAGTTGAGCCGCCCCGCGAGGTACTCCATGGTGATGATCGCGCCCGGCGGCAGCGACCTGACGGTGGACCAGCCGCGCTCGCGGGCCTGCCGCTCGGCGCCCTCGGCCGCGAGGCCGACGTAGGCGTCGAAGCTGTCCTGGGGTTCGGCGGGAGGGGTCGGTATAGGTGCCATGCCCGCCACGTTAGGCGGCCCGGCCGGGCCGGGGAAGGCCGTAGCCGGACACCATGCGTCACCGGTCCCCCTCCGGTCACGCTTTTGTCACAGGATCACGACGCCCGTTTCGCCTTAACTCCGTCACACGTACGGGCGGTTCCGGAGTTGTTCCGACACCATTCCTGGATTTCCCGCGAGCTCCCCGAGAGCGCTCCGATACCACCGGAATAGCGCGGCGGACAGACCGCGGAGTTGCCTTTACACACCCTCCCCACTTCCGAATCCGGGGCACCCGGCGAGAGGTGACGACACATAGGGAATTCAGGGTTCCAGCACAGCGGGCCGGTACGCCCCCTGTCGGATCCGGGTGGGACGCGAGCATCATGGCGGGTGCTTCGTGCAGGGCCAGCGGCGCAACGGCGAAGGGGCGAGCGATGGGGACTGAGACCGCAACCGCGGCAGCACCGCCGGTCCGGCAGAAGAGTCCGGGCCGGGTCCTCGTGGACTGGCTGACCACCACCGACCACAAGAAGATCGGTCACCTGTACCTGATCACGTCGTTCGTGTTCTTCCTCATCGCGGGCCTCCTTGCCCTGATGATGCGCGCCGAGCTCGCCCGTCCCGGGCTGCAGCTCATGTCGAACAACGAGTTCAACCAGATGTTCACCATGCACGGAACGATCATGCTGCTGCTCTTCGCGACGCCGACCTTCGCCGGCTTCGCCAACGAGATCATGCCGCTGCAGATCGGCGCCCCGGACGTGGCCTTCCCGCGGCTCAACATGCTGTCGTACTGGCTGTTCCTCTTCGGCGGCCTGATGGTGCTCGGCTCGTTCCTGGTGCCCGGGGGCCCCGCCAACTTCGGCTGGTTCGCCTACGCGCCGCTCAACAGCATGGAGCGGTCGCCGGGGATCGGCGCCGACCTGTGGATCATGGGGCTCGCGCTCTCCGGGTTCGGCACGATCCTGGGCTCGGTGAACTTCCTGACGACCGTCATCGGGATGCGGGCGCCGGGGATGACGATGTTCCGGATGCCCGTCTTCACCTGGAACGTCCTGTTCACCTCGATCCTGGTGCTCCTCGCGTTCCCCGTGCTCGCGGCCGCGCTGCTCGTCCTGGAGGCGGACCGGCGCTTCGGCTCCATGGTGTTCGCCCCGGAGAACGGCGGTGCGCTGCTGTGGCAGCACCTCTTCTGGTTCTTCGGGCATCCCGAGGTCTACATCATCGCGCTGCCGTTCTTCGGGATCATCTCCGAGATCATCCCGGTGTTCAGCAGGAAGCCGATCTTCGGCTATCTGCCCCTGATCGGCGCGACGATGGCCATCACCGGGCTCTCCGTCGTCGTGTGGGCGCACCACATGTTCGCGACGGGCGCGGTGCTTCTGCCCTTCTTCTCCTTCATGTCCTTCCTCATCGCGATCCCCACGGGCGTGAAGTTCTTCAACTGGACGGGGACGATGCTCAAGGGCTCGCTGTCGTTCGAGACACCGATGCTGTGGGCGATCGGCTTCCTGGTGAGCTTCCTCTTCGGCGGGCTCACCGGCGTCATCCTGGCCTCGCCGCCCCTCGACTTCCACGTCACCGACTCGTACTTCGTCGTGGCCCACTTCCACTACGTCGTGTTCGGCACCGTCGTCTTCGCGACCTTCGGCGGCTTCTACTTCTGGTGGCCCAAGTTCACCGGGAAGATGCTCGACGAGACGCTCGGCAAGATCCACTTCTGGACGCTCTTCGTCGGCTTCCACGTGACGTTCCTCGTCCAGCACTGGCTGGGCGCGGAGGGCATGCCACGGCGGTACGCGGACTATCTCGCGACGGACGGCTTCACCGCGCTCAACACCATCTCGTCCATGGGGGCGTTCCTGCTCGGCATGTCCACGCTGCCGTTCCTCTACAACGTCTGGAGGACCGCCAAGTACGGCAAGAAGGTCGACGTCGACGATCCCTGGGGCTTCGGCCGTTCCCTGGAGTGGGCCACCGCCTGCCCGGCGCCGCGCCACAACTTCGTCACGCTGCCCCGGATCCGCTCCGAGTCCCCGGCGTTCGATCTGCACCATCCGCGGTACGCGGCGTTCCAGCCGCCGGAGGAACAGCACCCGGATCCGCAGACCGAACACCCCGGTCCAGGGCCCGGCTGAGCAGGTCCCGCGCCTCGCCGATCCGTTCGGTGAAGTCCGCCGGTTCGACGACCTCGAACTCGAAGCCCATCAGGAGCACGTGGATCACCATGACGTCCAGGCTCAGGGCGCCCGTGCGGAGCAGACAGCTGCGTTCGGTCTCGGCCTCCAGCGTGCCGTCCGACGGCGTGATCCGCTGGGCCGCCTCCTCCAGGGGCACCAGGAGCCGGAGCACCGCCTGTGCGGCGTACGCGCGCGTGGAGACGCCCTTGGAGACGTACGCGGCGAGGTCGTCGGCGGGTGGGGTGCGTGGCTCGAAGCGCGGGCCGTGCGGCGGCCTCGGGGCGATGCGGTCCACGCGGAACGTGCGCCAGTCGTCGCGGTCGACGTCCCAGGCGACCAGGTACCAGCGGCGCTCGGTGCAGACGATGCGGTGCGGTTCGACGGTGCGGCGGGTCGAACTGCCGCCGTGGTCGCGGTAGTCGAAGCGCAGCCGCTCCGCGTCCCGGCAGGCGTGGGCGAGTTCGGTCAGGACCGAGGGGTCGACGGCCTGCTGCCGCGGGGTCCTGAGCATCGGCACCGTGAACGCCGTCAGGGCGCCCACCCTGCGCCGCAGTCTGTTCGGCAGGACCTGCTCCAGCTTGGCCAGGGCGCGTACGGAGGTCTCGCCGATGCCCTCGATGCCCTGTCCGGCGGCGGTGCGCAGGCCGACGGCCACGGCGACCGCCTCGTCGTCGTCCAGGAGCAGCGGCGGCAGCTCCGCGCCCGCGCCCAGCTGGTAGCCGCCGCCCGTGCCGGGGCTCGCGTTGACGGGGTAGCCGAGCTCGCGGAGCCGGTCCACGTCACGGCGGACGGTGCGCGGGGTGACGCCGAGCCGGTCGGCCAGGTCCGCGCCCGACCAGTCGCGGTGGGCCTGGAGCAGCGAGAGCAGGCGGAGCAGGCGTGCGGAGGTCTCCAACATGGGGCTGATTGTGCCCGGCGTCGCGGACAGCCACGGTCCGCGATGCCGTCAGCTCTCCCTATGCGTCAGTCCTCGACATGCGTCAGTCCTCGACCGGCTCCGCCTCGCGGATCCGTACCGAGAGGTCGTTGTCGTTCGTGTAGTACGCCCCGGCCTCCAGCGGACCGTGCGCCGCGGTGTCGAGCCGGACCGCCGGGTAGGTGAAGATCTGCTTCTTGTCCGGGACGTCGTCCAGGAGCCGGGCGAGCCGGATCCGCGGCCCGCTCTCCCCCGCCGGGCGCAGCCAGAGGTCCCAGGGTCCCGGGCCGCCGGCCGCGAGCACGTCGCAGTGCAGGCCGAAGCTGAACTCCACGCCGTCGGCGTCCAGTTCGGAGCGCTCGATCCGGTCGGGCTCGGCGCGGCGGGACGCCTCGGCGTACGCGGCGCCGGTCAGCGCGGTGCCGTACACGCGGCCCTGCGCGGTCATCGCGGTCCCGGCGATCCGCAGCTCGCCGACCTCCGCGTGCGGGGCGCGCAGCCAGCTGCGTACGGAGAGGTTGCCCTGCTTGGTCGCGTACGGAATGCGGACGGCGATGTGGCCGCGGGCGCCGCTGGGGGCGCGGTCGACCAGTGAGCGCAGGTCGTTGACGCCGGGCGCGAGGCGGCGCGGGGTGCCGCCCCCGACCTCCGCGTAGGCGTTCCAGCGTCCCTCGGCCAACTCGACGCTGCTGGGCAGCGCGGCCCGCAGCCTGCCGTCGGCCGCCGGCGACAGCGGGAGCCGCACGTCCTCGTCGGTGGAGGCCGCGTCGCGGCGGCGCAGCAGCAGGTAGGCCGCACCCTTGCCACCGGGGTCGGTGACGTCGAAGGTGAGGCCTCCGGCGGAGTCGGCTATGCAGTCGGCGCGTGGTGCCGCCGCGACGCCCTGATCGGCACCGGTGCCGCAGGGCGATGAGGCGTCCGAGGTGGCCAAGGCCGTCATGCGGTGGATCCCTTCGTCTGTATGCCGCTGGTCGGTACCCCGTGTCCGATGTCCCGCACCGCGTACGCGCCGTTCAGGAGCGCGCCCCGGGTGCGGTGCAGTGAGCCGCGCATCCGGCCGCCGAAGGAGCTGCCGCGGTCCAGCATCCCGGTGAACATCGCGTCGTAGCGCTCGGCGATGCGGGCCGGGTCGAAACGCTCGGAGTCCTCCAGGGCGGCGTCCGCCATCTGCCGTCGCAACCCGTCGTCGTTGATCAGTTCGAGCAGTCCGCCCGCGATCGCGTCGGGGTTGCCGACCTCGACGAGGCGTCCGTCGACGCCGTTGTCGATGATCTCGCCGGGCCCGTGCGGGCAGTCGGTGGCGACGACGGGCAGGCCGCAGCGCATCGCCTCGACGATGGTCATGCCGAAGGACTCGAGACTGGAGGTGACGGCCGCGATGGAGCCCTTGGCCCACTCGGGCTCGATGGGGTGGGCGGGTCCCATCAGGAAGACGTGGTTGTAGAGGCCGAGTTCGTCGATCAGGGCGCGCAGCTTGTCCTTCTGCTTGCCGCCGCCGTAGATCCGAAGGCGCCAGTCGGGGCGCTCGGCGCGCACTTGGTCGAAGGCCCGTATCAGCAGGTCGTACCGCTTGACGGGGGCGAGCCGCCCCGCCGCGACGACCCACTTCTGGGAGCCGTCGGCGGGCTCGATGCCGGGCGCGGGCACGGGGTTGGGCACGGCCTGGACGTGGACGCCGGGCAGGCGCATCTTGCGGCGGTAGGCGCGGGCGTCGGCCTCGGTCGTCGTGGTCAGGACGTCGAGGCGGGGGTAGACGCTGCGGAGCTGACGGCGCAGTTCCTTGGAGTGGCTGTCCAGGGTGAGGTGCTCCTGGCCGACGCGCAGCGCGCCGCGCGCGGTCTCGCGGGCGAGGTGCACGTTCAGGCCGGGGCGCGTGCCGACCACCACGTCGGCGCTGACCGAGGAGAGGTGCTCGGCGATGCGCCGGTCGGTGAGGGCGCTGTACTGGTCGTAGCGGCCTTCCGCGCTGGGGAACGTCCGGGCGGGCCGCAGGGCGTCGGCGGCCTCACCCTCGTAGCCGGGGCTTTCCTTGCGCATGTCGACGAGGTGACTGAGCCGGACGCGGGAGTCGGGCGAGAACACGGGTTCGTCGCGGTGCCGGAAGACGGAGACGATCTCGACGTCGTGCTGCTCGGCGAGGGTGTTCGCCAAGTTGTACGTCGTCCGGATCGTCCCGCCGATGCCGTACGCGTTGTGAATAAGGAAAGAGATGTGCATGCGTCCCCGTATCCCACGCTTCCCCGCGGACAGTCCCTCTCGTCCGCCTACCGCAGGGTTAGACGGGGATTACGGACAGAGGGTTGGGTTTCATCATCATCTTGTTCCCGAACAGTTGTGCCATCGGTACCCGGTTTCGGGAACTTTCCTGCTAGGTACATGCATCATGGCTGGTAGGAGAGCTGCGGCACCTTGAAGCAGTTGTCGTTCATGTCCCCCTGTGTGACCCATCCCTCACCGTCCTTCCAGCGGGCCACCGACACACAGGTCCTACGGGTCCCGGGCGGCTCGGCCCGCTTCTCGTACGTCACCGGGAGCAGCAGGCCACGCGCCGTGTAGGACGTGCCGCGGTTCATGAAGCGGTCGACACATGCGCGGGTGACGTCACCCCGGCACGACTTCGCCGCGTCCGTGAACCACATGGCGGCGGCCCAGCCCTCCAGCTGCCACTGGGAGAGCTCCTTGCGGCCCTTCATGGCGGCACGGAACTCGCGTACGGCGGGCTGGTCCGTGTCCTCGTAGTTGCGGCTCGCGCCGGTGGCCCACAGGGCGTTGCGGCAGCGCGGCGCGTCCTTGTAGTCCTCGGGCACGGTGGACGTCCAGTTCTGGACGTTGGTGACCTTGGCGGTGACCCGCGCGCCCACGTCGTCCATCGCCTCGCAGAGCTGGGCGTTGCCGTGGGTGTCCATCGCGTCGAAGACCAGGTCGGCGCCCTGCTCCTTCAGGTCGGCCGCCGCCGCGCGGAAGTTGGGCAGCGCGAAGTCGACCTGCTCGGTGATCACCTTGTAGCCCTCGGCCTTCAGGCCCCGGGTGACGAGACGGGCGTACGCGGCGGACGCGGCCTGGTTGTAGGAGACGACGGCGGCGGTCCGTGCCCCCTGCTCCCGCTTGAAGTAGCGGTAGACCTCGGTCCCGCCGATCAGCTTGCCGTCCCAGCCGGGCTTCCCGTTCCGTGGGGCGAGGCTGCCGTAGATCCCGTACAGGTGCGGATAGGTGTCGTACGCGGAACCGATCGGCTGGCCCCCGACGTCGGGCACGCGGGCGCCCGAGACCCGGGAAGCCCCGGCGTAGTCGAGGGAGGAGGTCGCGACGAGCGCGACCACGCGCTCCTCCTCGATCAGCTTGTGCACGCACTCGTTGTTGCCGACGCCGCTGCCGCCGTCGTCGCACGTGCGCACCTCGACCTTGCGCCCGTCGATCCCGCCCCGCGCGTTCAGCCGCTCGAAGTACGCCTTGGCCCCGTCCCGCGGCCCGGTGAACGCGGAGCCGCCGACCGGGCTCGTCGCACTCGTGATGATGCCGACCCGGACCGGCGCCCGCGACGGGGCGGGCGCCGTGCTCCTGTTCTCGAAGTCGCTCTCGGGGAGCCGGCTGCCGCACCCGGCCACCGCCACCAGCAGCGCGGCTGCGGCCAGTGCCTCAGCAGCCCGGACCGGGCGACTCATTGCCGCTCAGCTTCACCAGGGCGCAGAGCGTCTTGACGGACACCTTCCAGGTGTCGTCCTGGTTGACGGAGGTGCCCGAGGCGTCGGGCAGCGCGGTGGCACCCTTCAGGGTCAGGGCGTACGTCACGTCCGCCCCGGTCGCCGAGCTGAACTCGACCTTGGTGACGTCGGCGCTGACCTGCTTGCCGCGCTTGTCGCCGCTGAAGCTCTCCAGGACGCCCCGCATCTTCGCCCCGTTCTCCAGGACGGCCTCCTTGTCCTTCACGGGGACGGCGGGATCGAAGAACTTCTCGAAGTTCTCCTTGACCTGCTTCTCGGCAGCCGCCGGATCGGCGGGCGCGTCCTCCGACGGAGCTTCGGAAGGGGTGTCCGGGGTCGACTTCTCCGCGGACGGCTTGGGCGGATCGCTGTCGCCGCCCCCACCGCTGTCGTCCCCGCATGCCACGGCGGCCGGGGCGACCAGCAGGACCGCGGCAGCCGCCATCGCCGCGCTCCGCACCCTTCCCCGCCTGAGATCGCTCCCCCGCTTGGGGCTGGTCCAGAGAACCATCTGGCTCACCACCGGGTATCGGTCCGGGCCATCGCGGCCCGGAGCTTTCAGGGTCAGCTTGCAGAAGGCATAGTGCAATCCATCGGCTGACATGGACAGCCCACCGACGCTACGAACGTGTCCCAGGGGGCGCAGATGCGGGCGGCTCAACCGGATCAGACAGCTCGTTCGGCCGGGCTCCGTGCCGTGCGCCCCGTCCTCTGGACGGCCTTCGCCGCCCTCGCCGCCGGTGCGGTCCTCTGCGTGATCGGCTGGTACGGAATGTCGGGCGAACGCTTCGCCGAGCGTCAGCTCCCGTATCTCGCGTCGTGCACGGTGCCGGGCGCGGCCCTGATCATCGCCGGCGCGGTGCTCCTCACTCACGGCAGGAGCACCCTGGCCACGGCGCGCGTCGAGGAGTTGTACGAGCTCCTGGTGGCGGCGGGCACGGCGCCCGCCACGACGGAGCGACCGGCCCCGGTGGCGACCAGCGGCGACCTCCTGATGATCCCCGGCGGGACGCTCTGGCACCGGGCCGACTGTCCCCTGGTGGCGGGCAAACCGGAGGCGGTCCCCGCGGACGCCCACATCCTCGCGACCGGCGATCTGAGCCCGTGCCCCATCTGCGAACCGCAGGCGACCCCCATCACCCCGTCACCGGAGCGATGACCCGGTGGCCTCCCTGAGCTACGACCTGACACTGGCCGGGCTCGCGGTCGGCAGCGCGGCGGCCCTCACCGGCATCGGCCTGATCGTCACGTACCGCGCGACCGGTGTCCTCAACTTCGCGCACGGCGCGATAGCGATGGTCTGCGCGTACGTCCTGCGCCAGCTGGCGGTGGAGTGGCACTGGCCCCTGCCGCTGGCCACGGCGGTCACGCTCCTGCTCGTCGCCCCGGCCATCGGCCTCCTCCTGGAGAAGGCGGTGTTCCGCCCCCTGTCGGTCCTGGGCAGCGACCCGGCCCAGACCTTGGTGGCGTCCATCGGCGTCTTCATCCTGCTGGTCGGCGGGGCCGCACTGATCTGGGGCCCGGGAGCGAAGGCGGACGCCCCCACCCTCGTGTCGGCGGACCCCTGGGCCCCGTTGGCGGTGACGGTCGCCCTCGCCGCGACGGTCTGGGCCGTGACCCGGTGGACCCGCTTCGGCGGCGAGCTGCGGGCCGTGGTCGACAACCGCCCCCTCGCGGTCCTCAGCGGTATCGACGCGGACCGGGTCGCCTCGGCGGGCTGGGCGTTCGGCGCGTTCACGGCGGGCCTCACCGGCACCCTGCTCGCCCCCTTCGTACGCCTGGACCCCTACGGCATGCCGCTGCTGGTCATGGAGGTGATGGCGGTCGCGGTGGCGGCCCGGATGCGCAGCCTGTTCGTCGCTATATCGGTGGCCCTCGGACTGGGCGTGGCCCAGAGCCAGCTGACCCGCCTGCATCCGTCCGGCTGGGCGGAACCGCTCCTCCAGTCCCTGGGCGCGAACCTCTTCGTGGTGGCCCTCCTCGTCGCGGCCCTCGCGCTGCCGGGCCTCGGCTCGCGGAACACGCTCCCGCGCACGGCGACTTCGCGCGTCCCGACGCCGCCGGGGGCGTGGATCGTGGCGGCGGTACTCTTCCTCATCCCGCTGGGCTTCGCGGGCTCGGACCTCACCACGTCCGTCCAGGTCCCGGCCCTGGCGGTGATCCTCCTCTCCCTGGTCATCGTCACCGGCCGAGGCGGCCAGATCTCCCTGGGCCAGGCGGCGTACGCGGGTCTGGGCGCCCTCTTCACCGCACTCCTGGCGGCGGGCCGCTTCCCGGGCCTGCCCCAACTCCCGCACCTGCCCGCCCTGGCCGTGGCCGTCCTCCTGGTGGCCCCCCTCGGTCTCCTCACCGGCTGGCCCGCGATCACCCGCCGGGGTCTCGCGCTCGCCCTTGCGACGTTCGCGGTGGGCGTCGGCGTCAGCCGCTTCGTCTTCGCCCAGCCGTACGCGACGTCGGGCCTCTCCCTGGACCGGCCGGCGGGATTCGACAGCGACCGCGCGTACTACGTCCTCGAACTGGTCCTGCTCGCCGGGGCGTTGCTCTTCGCACTCGGCATGCGGCGGGGCCGTACGGGGCGTGCGCTGGCCGCGATGCGGGACCACGAGGCGGGGGCGGCGGCCGCGGGCGTCCCCGTCCGCACCCTGAAGCTCACGGCCTTCGTGGCCGGTGCGGCGCTGGCCGCCCTGGGGGGCGGGATGCTGGGCATGGGTCTACGGGCCTTCGACCCCGCCGCGTACGACCCCGTGCGCGGGCTCCTCTGGTTCGCGGCGGTGGTGGTCCTCGGCGCGGACAGCCTGCTGGGGGCGCTGGTGGCGGCGGCGCTGCTTGTGGGCCTGGACGCGGGGGCCCGGGGCGGGGTGGCCGCCGCGGTGATCGGTGTCCTCGCGGTCCTGGTGGGCCGCATCCCGGCTACCGCCAACTGGAACCACCCCCGCCGCTCCTTGACCCCGTTGGCCACCCGAGCCGCCACAGCCCTGCTCCCCGCCCCCCGGGCCCTCCGCACCTCCACCTCCGCCTCCACGAACAACCTCTCCCACCCACCCACCCGATCACCCGGCAACATCCCCACCACGAACAAGCCCTCCCACCCACCCACCCGATTGCCCGGCAGCGGAGGGGCAGGTCCTGCCCGCTGGCTTGGTCGGCGGACGGGCCCTATCCGATGCCCAGGCAGCGGGCGAGCGAGTCCCATCCGACGGCTTCGTGGACGGGCAAGCCCCACCCAATCGCCCCGCAACGGACAGGCAGGCCCTATCCCAGGGCTTGGCCGGCGGACAGACCCCAGTCGAACGCCCGGCAGCAGGCAGGCAGGTGCCACCCGATGGCTTCGCTGGCGGCCAGGACCCAGCCGATCGCCCCTCAACCGACGGACGGGTTCCATCCAGCGGCTTCGTGGGCGAGCAAGCCCCACCCAACCGCCCCGCATCGGACGGGCAAATCCCGTCCCATGGCTTCGTCGGCGGGCGGGCCCCGGCCGATCGCCCCGCGACGGACAGGCGGGCGCCGTCCCGTGGTTCGGGCGGCGGGTGAGGTTCGTTTCGTTGCCCGGCAGCGGGCGGGGCCGTGACGGGGGGCGGGAAAGTGGCGCCGGGGTGCAGGCGTCGGGGCGGGACGATGGGGTGGTTCGGGAGGGTCGCTCGGAGCGTGGTTCGCGGCCCTTCGGGGGCGCGGCAGCCCCGCGGCCACCGGACCGTACCGAGGCGGGCCCGACCCCGAGCCGAGCCCGTCGCGACGTCCCGCTTCCCCTGACGGCTCACCACATCACCGCCGCCTACGACGGTTTCACGGCCCTCGACAGCGTCGACCTCTCCGTACCCCCGGGCCACATCACCGCCGTAGTAGGCCCCAACGGCGCGGGCAAAAGCACCCTCTTCCACTGCCTGGCCGGCACCCTCCGCCCCGAGACCGGCCGCATCACCCTCGATGGCCAGGACATCACCCGTACCCCCGCCCACGCCCGCACCCGCCTGGGCGTGGCCCGCACGTTCCAGCAACTGGCGGTGTTCCCGTCCCTGACCATCACGGAGAACGTCCGAGTGGGCGCGGACCAGACCGGCGGGCCCCGGAGCCCCCATGCCACCACCCAAGCGCTCCGCCTTCTCTCCCTCCACCACGACACCACCCGCCACCACCCCGCCGCGGACCTCCCCACCGGCACCCTCAGACGCGTAGAACTGGCCCGAGCCCTCGCAGGCCACCCCCACACGCTCCTCCTCGACGAACCGGCAGCGGGCCTGGACACCGCCGAAGTGGCCGCACTGGCCCGCGTCCTGCGCGCCCTGGCCGCCGACGGCATGGCCCTCCTGGTGGTCGAGCACGACATCGACCTGGTGGCCGATCTGGCCGACACCGTGCACGTCATGGCAGCAGGCCGCATCGTCACGTCGGGCCCGCCGGCCGAAGTCCTCCCCAGGGCTGCCCCATGAGGACCGGCATCGAACTCCGCGAGGCCCGCGTCCGCTACGGCCCCCTCGAAGCCCTGCACGGCGTGAGCATCGCCGCCCCCTCCCCGGGCCTCACCGTCCTCCTGGGCCGCAACGGCTCCGGCCGCACCACCGCGCTGCGCGCCCTGGCAGGCACGGTCCCCCTCACCACCGGCACCGTCACCTGGGACGGCACCGACATCACCCGGCTCACCGCTCACGCACGCGCCCGGCGCGGCCTGTGTTTCGTACCGGACGGGCAAGCGGTGTTCGGCCACCTCACCGTCGCCGAGAACCTCGGCCTCTCCGGCCCCGGCGGCAAGGCCGGCCTCACCCCGGCCCTGGCCGCGTACCCCGAGCTGCGCCCGCTCCTCCCCCGCCCCGCAGGCACCCTCTCCGGCGGCGAACAACGCATGCTCGCCCTCTCCCGCGCCCTCCTGGCCTCCGACGCCCGGGTGATCCTGATCGACGAGCCCACCCAGGGCATGTCCCCCGCCGTCGCGTCCCGGACGTACGACCTCCTCATCGCCCTGAGCACGCGCGGCCCGGACACCTGCGTCATGACGGCGGAACAACGACTGCCGCCCGGCCTGCGCGAACATGCGGGCCGGACGGCAGTGGTGGTGCACGAACTGCGCCGCGGCGCGGTCGTATTCAGCGGTGAGGCAACGGAACTCAGCCGCCCGAGGCCGTCGGCCTGACCGGCCCAGAGGCCTTGGCCGACTCGACAGGCTGAACAGGCTGAACTGGCGCAGCCGACGCGCCAGGCTCAACAGGCGCAGCCGACACCTCAGGCTTCACCGACTCCGCAGGCTTACCCGAGGCGCCAGGCTCAGCCGACTTCGACGGCTCAGAAGGCTTAGACGGCTTCGCGGGCTCAGCAGGCTTACCCGATTCCTGCGGCTTACCAGGCTTACCCGGCTTCCCCGGCTTCGACTGCTCAGCAGGCTTACCCGGCTTCGCAGGCTTCGGCTGCTCGGCAGGCTTGGCGGGCTTGGCGGGCTTGGCAGGCTTCGCCCCCACCAGCTCGGCCACCTTCGCCGCCTTCTTCGGGATGACCAGCTTCGTGCCGACGGCCAGCCGGTCGGGACGGCTCCCGACCTCCTTGCGGTTGGCTCGATACAGGGCTTGCCATCCGCCCTTCACGTCATAGCGGCGGGCGATGGAACTCAGCGTCTCCCCCGCCTTGACGACGTGCACGGCGCCCCAGCCCTCGCGGATCTCCCTGGGGATCTTCTTCGAGCACACGGGCCAGGCCTTCCAGCCCTGGACCCGCAGCACCTCCTTGGCGACCTTGATCTGCTCCGCCTTGGTGGCGAGGTCGGCGCGCCGCGCGTACTTGAGCCCGCCGAACTCCTCCCAGGTGGACTGCTTGAACTGCAGCCCTCCGTAGAAGCCGTTCCCCGTGTTCACGTGCCACCGGCCCGTGCTCTCGCACTCCGCGAGGCAGTTCCAGGGCCCCTCGGTGCGGGAGCAGTCGTACGCGGCGGCGGACCCCGGCCCCGGCAGGGGCCGTGGCGGCGTCGGAGCCGCGTGCGCGGACACGGGGAGCAGCAGCGAGGAGACGGCGGCGATGACCAGACCAGCGGGCCACGACGACCGGAGACTCTTGATCGGCATCGGATACATCCGCCCACGCTAGGCAGCGCCACCGCGGCGCGGAGCCGTGCCGCGCCGCCGCGGGCGCGGCCCCACCCGGTCGGGCGACCGGGCGGGACCGCGCCCCTGGACGGCCGGGGCTCAGAGGTCGAGCCGCTGCCCGGGCAGGATCACGTTCGGATTCCCGCCGATGACCGCCTTGTTGGCGGAGTACACCTGCCGCCAGTTCACGCCGTGCGCGGCAGCGATCCGGCCGAGGGTGTCCCCCTGCCGAACGGTGTAGTCACCGCGCCCGGATCCCCGGTTCGCGTGACTCGGCGTCCGCGTCCGCGGCCCAGCGGGCTGCTGCCGGGCCTTGGGGGCCTGGGGAGCCTTGGCCGCCTTGGGGGCGGCCGGAGCGGCTGCCGCCCCCGGCGCACTGCCGGACGCACCCGCTCGGGCCGAGCAGCTGGGCCAAGCGCCCCATCCCTGGGCTCGCTGGACCTTGGAGGCGACAGCGATCTGCTGCGCCTTGGACGCCTTGTCGGCGGTCGCCGCATAGGCGCCTCCGCCGTACGCGCGCCAGGTACCGGCGGAGAACTGCAGTCCTCCGTAGTAGCCGTTCCCGGTGTTGGTGCGCCAGTTTCCGCCGCTCTCGCACTGAGCGATGCGATCCCACACTCCGCCGTCCGCCGCCGACGCCTGGCCGGTGGCGGTGAGCAGTCCCAGCGGGGCGAGCAACGCCGCTCCGCCGATCACTGCTGTCCTGCGAACGCACTTGGGACGTGCGGACATGAATATCCCTCTCGAAGGACCCGGGGTCCCCCAGGTGTCCCGGACCTCCTCGCGCGTCTGACGCCGGAGGTCCGCTCACCCCGTCCGCCGGAGTTCGGCACATGCGTGCCGTGGTGCTTGAGCTGGCTGCCTGGTGCGGCCGGCGGACGTACCCGAGCGGTGCTCGCTGCACACGGCGGTGGAATCTAGGCGCCTTCTCGCCCCGATATCAACCAACTCCTTGTCATTCCAGGCCAGTTAGCCGTTACCCCCGGTATCAGCCAATTCAAGCCAGCCACTTAATTCCCTGATTTCAGCATTTGTCGACCTGTCGCCATGGTGATCTGTGACCCACCTCACCGACCCAACTTGCCTGTACGCAGACGACGTTGGCGCGGAGTGACGGATCCCGCCGGGCAACTCACCCTCCGCTGCGGATGGTTCGATTCCGTTCGCCTTCGCGCGTGACCTGCGCCACTGATCGCCCGTTGTCTCCTTATGAGCCGGGCACCCCCCGGTCCGCACTCAACGATTCCGAGGAGCCCCCCGTGCCGCGCATGCTCGACGTCGGCGACGACGTACGCGCCGAGATCGGCGACGAAGAAGCCGACCGGCTGCTCGCCGGAGAGAACGCCCCGGGCAGTTACGACTGCACCTCCTGCCGTACCCCCGGCGACACCGAACAGGAACGCACCAGCACGGTCCTGTTCATCGGCGACGAGACCGCCGTGCTCGCCTTCGCCCACGCCACCTGCCTGCCCTCCCAGATCGTCCAGGTCTCCGAGGAGCAGCTGCAGGGTGCCGTGCGCTCCATCACCGGTGAGGACGGCACCGGCCTCGCCGGTGTCGCGGGATCCGGTGGTGAAGGCGTGCCCGACCAGGCGGTCCTCGGCGTGACCAGCGGTCTCGTACTCATCGAGGGCGAGCTGCGGCCCGCCCTCGTGGTCGAGCCGACCGGCGCCATCGCGCGCCCGGGGTCCGCCCCCGGCGGCGGCGACGACTTCCTGCAGCTCCTGGTGGAGCAGGGCTTCACGCCGGCGGCCTCGCTGGACGTCGTACCCCCCGTGCTGCACGGCTGGTCGGTGCTGCTCGCCGCGGGCCAGCTGCACGCGGTGCTCCAGCCCGCGGCAGGCGGCGGCTCCCCCGTCGCCTGGTGGCAGGCCCACCACCCGCTCCAGGTCACCGAGGACTGGCGCTCGGCGGCGAACAAGCTCCAGAGCGTGCTCCTGTTCGCGGCGCCGGTCGGCTCCATCGGCCGCCAGCCCCGCGAGGACCTGCTGCGCGGCGCCCTGGACAAGGCGGCGACGCACGGCCGCCTCGTCGCGGCGTCGATGCCGCTCGCGGGCACCTGAGCCCGTGCGGGCCGCGCCGCCCTCACGCCCCGAGCCCCGGCCGCGCCGGTCACGCTCCGGGCGCCCCGTGAAAGCGGCGCGGCCCCCGCATCCGTACGACCACGGGGTCGTTGGCACATACGTGCACACATACGACCCCTCCCGCCCCCGGCCGGCGTACCAGGCCCCCATTCCCTCCATGCGCTCGGCGCAGGACACGGGGGGCGACCACTCGGCCACACCGATCTACGACGCGCTCTACTCGGAGTACCGCAGGTCGTTCAAGGCCCTTCCGGGAGACCGGACCGGCGAGGAGGATCTGGGCTTCACATCGTTCGGCAGCGCGCCGTACGGCACGCACCGCGTCGGTGACCGGCTCGACCCCCGGCACAACACCTTCAGCCAGCTGCACGTCACCCGCTACGGCCACGAGCAGCACGGCACGGCGCACCAGCAGTTCCCCGCGGCGCTGCCGCCGGGGCCGCGCAGGGGGTTCTGAGGCACCACCGCCGATGGGCCGGGCCCCGCCTTCGTGAAGAAGGCGGGGCCCGGCCCATCGGTCCATCCGTGCCTACTTCTTGCGGCCGCGCTTCTCGCGGACCCGCACCGAGATGTGGATCGGCGTGCCCTCGAAGCCGAACTCCTCACGGAGCCTGCGCTCCACGAAGCGGCGGTAGCCGTGCTCGATGAAGCCGGACGAGAAGAGCACGAACCGCGGCGGCTTCGTGCCCGCCTGCGTGCCGAAGAGGATGCGGGGCTGCTTGCCGCCGCGGATCGGGTGCGGGTGCGAGGCCACGAGCTCGCCGAGGAAGGCGTTGAGCCTGCCGGTCGGGACGCGCGTCTCCCAGCCCGCGATGGCCGCCTCGATCGCCGGGACGAGCTTCTCCATGTGGCGGCCGGTCTCGGCGGAGACGTTGACGCGGGGGGCCCACGCGACCTGGAGGAGCTCGGTCTCGATCTCCCGCTCCAGGTAGTAGCGGCGCTCCTCGTCGAGGGTGTCCCACTTGTTGTACGCGACGACGATGGCGCGGCCCGCCTCGACGGCCATCGTGACGATGCGCTGGTCCTGGACGCTGATCGACTCGCTGGCGTCGATCAGGATGACCGCGACCTCCGCCTTCTCGACGGCGGCGGCGGTACGCAGCGAGGCGTAGTAGTCGGCACCCTGCTGGAGGTGCACGCGCTTGCGGATGCCCGCGGTGTCCACGAACTTCCAGACGATGCCGCCCAGTTCGATGAGCTCGTCGACCGGGTCACGGGTGGTGCCCGCCATCTCGTTGACGACCACGCGGTTCTCGTTCGCCACCTTGTTGAGCAGCGACGACTTGCCGACGTTCGGGCGGCCGATGAGCGCGATGCGGCGGGGGCCGCCGATGCCGGCGCCGAAGGACTGGGCGGGCGCCTCGGGCAGCGCGTCCAGGACGGCGTCCAGCATGTCGCCGGTGCCGCGGCCGTGCAGCGCGGAGACAGGGTGCGGCTCACCGAGACCGAGCGCCCACAGGGCGGTGGCGTCGGCCTCGCCGGACTGGCCGTCGACCTTGTTGGCGCACAGGACGACGGGCTTGCCGGACTTGCGCAGGAGGCGCACGACGGCTTCGTCCGTGTCGGTGGCGCCGACCGTGGCGTCCACGACGAAGACGACCGCGTCGGCGGCCTCGATCGCGTACTCGGCCTGGGCGGCCACGGACGCGTCGATGCCGAGGACGTCCTGCTCCCAGCCACCGGTGTCGACGAGCTTGAAGCGGCGGCCCGCCCACTCGGCCTCGTACGTCACGCGGTCGCGGGTCACGCCGGGGCGGTCCTCGACGACGGCCTCGCGGCGGCCGATGATGCGGTTGACGAGGGTCGACTTGCCGACGTTCGGGCGTCCGATGACGGCGAGGGCGGGCAGCGGGCCGTGGCCCGCCTCACCGATGGCGCCCTCGACTTCCTCGGCGTCGAAGCCCTCTTCCGCGGCGAGCTCCATGAACTCCGCGTACTCGGCATCGCCAAGCGCCCCGTGCTCGTGTTCAGCCGAGCCTTCGGGCTGGATCTGGTCGTTCATGAAGTCCGTACCTCTGTCGTATTCGTGATCGGTGGACCGCCTCGCGACGCTCCACTACTGAAAGTCTCGCTCAGCGCCCGGTCAGGCGCCTGGCGTCCGCCAGGTGCGCGGTGAGCCGCTGCTGGATGCGCACGGTCGCCTCGTCCAGCGCCTTGCGCGTACGCCGTCCGCTGTCGTCGCCCGCTTCGAAGGGGTCGCCGAAGATGACGTCGACCCTGCTGCGCAGCGGGGGCAGCCCCTTCAACAACCGTCCGCGCTTCTCCGTGCTTCCCAGGACCGCGACCGGGACGATCGGCGCCCCGCTCCGCACGGCGAAGTAGGCGAGCCCGGCGCGCAGCGAGGCGAAGTCGCCCTCGCCCCGGGTGCCCTCGGGGAAGATCCCGAGGACGCCGCCGTGGTCGAGCACGCCGAGGGCCCGGGTGATCGCCGTGCGGTCGGCGATCTCACGGTCCACCTTGACCTGCCCGATGCCGTGCAGGAAACGGTCCAGGGGGCCTATGAACGCTTCCTTCTTGATGAGGAAGTGCGTCGGCCTGGGGGCCGTCCCCATCACCATCGGGCCGTCGACGTTGTGGGAGTGGTTCACGGCCAGGATCACCGGGCCGGTCGCGGGGACCTTCCAGGCGCCGAGGACGCGGGGCTTCCACAGGCCGTACATGAGGCCGACGCCGATGCGGCGGCCGACCTCCGCACCCCGTTCCGACGGCGCCGCGGTCACTTCGCTGCCCGCTTCTCCTCGACGAGGGTGACGACGCACTCGATGACCTGCTGCAGTGTGAGCTCGGTGGTGTCCACCTCGACGGCGTCGCCGGCCTTGGCCAGCGGGGACGTCTTGCGGCTCGAGTCGGCCGTGTCCCGCTTGATGAGCGCCTCACGCGTGGCGGCGACGTCGGCACCCTTGAGCTCGCCGCTGCGGCGGGCGGCGCGGGCCTCGGGCGAAGCCGTGAGGAAGATTTTCAGGTCGGCGTCGGGCAGGACGGTCGTACCGATGTCACGCCCCTCGACGACGATGCCCTTCTCGGCGGAGGCGGCGATGGTGCGCTGCAGCTCCGTGATGCGGGCACGCACCTCGGGGACGGCGCTGACGGCGCTGACCTTCGAGGTGACCTCGGTCGTACGGATCGGCCCCGCGACGTCCGTGCCGTCGACCGTGATGGTCGGGGCGAGCGGGTCGGTGCCGGAGATGATCTCGGGCTTGCCCGCGACATCGGCGATGGCGGTCGGGTCGCTCAGCTCGATGCCGTTGTGCACCATCCACCAGGTGATCGCACGGTACTGGGCGCCGGTGTCGAGGTAGCTGAGGCCGAGCTGGGCGGCGACGGCCTTCGAGGTGCTCGACTTGCCCGTGCCGGAGGGCCCGTCGATGGCGACGATCACTGATGCCGGGGCGGTTTCCACGGTTTCCACGGGGTGCGGGCACCTTTCTGTGTGCACGGGGCGAGAGCAGGGCGGCATTCTTGCCCTGCATAAGGTTACTGGCTCCCGTGGCCGCCTCTTACTGCCCGGGGGGCGACCCCTGTCCCGCCCGCCCCCGCCCGGTCGCCCCGCGGCCGGCCGGCCCGGGTCACTGCCGGATGGACCAGCCCCGCTCGCGCAGCGCCGCGGCGAGTATCGGGACCGCCTTCGGCTCCACCAGGAGCTGCACGAGGCCCGCCTGCTGCCCTGTCGCGTGCTCGATGCGGACATCCTCGATGTTCACCCCGGCACGGTCCGCGTCGGCGAAGATCCTGGCCAGCTGTCCCGGCTGGTCGTCGATGAGCACCGCGACGACCTCGTACGCGGCCGGAGCGGCGCCGTGCTTGCCGGGCACCCGGACCTGTCCCGCGTTGCCGCGCCGCAGCACGCTCTCGACCCCCGCGGCGCCCTCGCTGCGCTTCGCGTCGTCCGCCGACTGCAGCGCCCGCAGCGCCGTCACCGTCTCGTCGAGATCGGTGGCGACGGCGGACAACAGATCGGCGACGGGACCGGGGTTGGCCGACAGGATGTCGATCCACATCCGCGGGTCCGACGCGGCGATCCGCGTGACGTCACGGATGCCCTGCCCGCACAGGCGCACCGCCGTCTCCTCGGCGTTCTCGAGGCGGGCGGCGACCATGCTGGAGACCAGGTGCGGCATGTGCGAGACGAGCGCGACCGCGCGGTCGTGGGCGTCGGCGTCCATGACGACCGGCACGGCGCGGCAGAGGGCGACGAGCTCAAGGGCGAGGTTGAGGACCTCGGTGTCGGCGTCGCGGGTCGGCGTGAGGACCCAGGGCCGCCCCTCGAAGAGGTCGGCGGTGGCGGCCAGCGGGCCGCTGCGCTCGCGGCCCGACATGGGGTGCGTGCCGATGTACGGGGTGAGGTCGACACCGAGCGCTTCGAGCTCCCTGCGCGGGCCGCCCTTGACGCTCGCCACGTCGAGGTAGCCGCGGGCCACGTCGCGCCGCATGACGTCGGCCAGGGTCGCCGCGACGTGCGCGGGTGGCACGGCGACGACACACAGGTCGACCCGGCCCTCGGGCATCTCGTCGGTGCCGGCGCCGAGCGCGGCTGCCGTACGGGCCTGCCCGGGATCGTGGTCGGCGAGGTGCACGGTCACGCCGCGCGAGACGAGGGCGAGGGCGGCGGAGGTGCCGATCAGGCCGGTGCCGATGACGAGAGCAGTTCTCACTGGGCGATGTCCTTGCGCAGAGTGGCCGCGGCGCCCAGGTAGACGTGCGTGATCTCGGCGCGGGGCCGGGGGGACTCTATGTGCGCGAGGACGCGGACGACCCGCGGCATGGCGCCCTCGATCTGCAGCTCCTGCGCGCAGATCAGCGGGACGTCCACGATGCCGAGCCTGCGCGCGGCCGCGGCGGGGAAGTCGCTGTGCAGATCGGGCGTCGCGGTGAACCAGATGCTGATCAGGTCGTCCTGGGTCAGCTCGTTCCGCTCGAGGATGGCGGTGAGCAGCTCGCTGACCTGCTCGTCCATGTGGTCGGCGGTGTCCCGCTCCAGTTGGACGGCGCCCCGGACCGCTCGTACCGCCACAGTGCTGCTCCTCGCTCGCGTACGTATGACTGCTGTACCGACAAGGGTAGTCAGGGCCCCGGGGACGAGTGCGCGGCGCCCGCCTGCCGAGACGGACGCCGCGTGCCTCACCGGGGTGGGAGCCCGGGTGGGGTCAGAGCTTCTGCTCCCTGATGATGTCCTCCAGCGAGCCCGTCGGGACCTGCCCCTCGGGGGTCAGCTTGTCGACGGCCTGCGGGAGCTGCCGGGCGATCTGGTCGGCGGCCTCGTCACGGCTGACGCCCGCGTCGGTGGCCACCTTGTCCAGGGTCTCGTCGGGGACGGCCTGCTTGACCTGGTCCGGGCTCAGCGGCTGGTTGTCGCCCTTGCCGACCCAGGAGTCCAGCTGGTCCTGGCTGACCAGGCCCGACTTCGTGATCATGTCCATCAGGCCGCCCAGCGGGTTGCCGCCGCCGGAGCCGCCCTGACCGCCGCCGCTGCCCGCGCCGCCCGCGCCGCCGCCCAGCAGGCCGCCGAGCAGCGAGCCGAGGACGTTGCCGCCTCCGGAGCCACCGGCCTGGCCGCCTTGGCCCCCCTGACCGCCGCCGAGGAGACCGCCGAGCAGGCTTCCCAGATCGTTACCCGCCATGGTCACGCCTTTCGAGTGAGTGGCCGGGTCGGCGCCTCGAAGGGGCACGGACCTCAGACCATGCCAATGTCACCCGAATCGACCCCTGTCGCCACTTGGCCCGATTGGTGGGCGTTCAACTATGGACGCCGGGGGCACGGGTCCGCTTGCATGGAGGGGCCGGCAAGGCCCACGCCTCGGGGGAGGCCGCATGAAGCGCTCAGGCCCGCTCTACACGCTTCTCGGGGGGCTGCTGCTCGCCCTGTTCATGCTGTCGCTCAACGCGACGACAGGGGCGGGCAATTCGTCGTACGGAGGGGACTCGCCCGGCGGCGCACCACCGGCCCCCTCCGCCTCGAAGCCCGCCAAGGACACCCCGTCCCCCACGCCCACCAAGAGCCCCTCGAAGAGCCCGTCGAAGAAGCCGGCCGGGAAATCCGAGTACGCGGGCCGCACGGCCGACGACGCCGCCGCCGTCTCCATCTCGATCCGGGACGACAAGGCCATCGCGTACTACTGCAACGGCCGTGACGCGGAGTCCTGGCTGAAGGGCGATGTCGAGGACGACGGCTCCATGCGTCTCACCGGCAAGCACGGCGCGAAGCTGGACGGCACCCTCGCCGGCAACGCGGTCACCGGCAAGGTCGAGGTCGGCAAGCAGCCGCGGGACTTCACCGCCGCCAGGGCCAAGAAGCCGTCCGGGCTCTATCGAGCGACCACCGAGGTGCGCGGCGCGAAGATAGACGGCGGCTGGATCGTCCTGCCCGACGGGCGGCAGGTCGGCATCGTCAAGCGCGACGACAAGCCGCGGAAGGCACCGCGCCTCGACCCCGAGACCGGCGCCGTCACGGTCGACGGCGCCCGCATCACCGCCCGCCCCGTCGTCCCCTGACCCGCTCCGCCCCGACCAGGGAGCCGCCATGAGCGTCGATCCGAACGCCGCGACACAGGGCGGCTTCGGCCCGCCTCCGGGCATGGGCGACCACCGCCGCCCGCACCCGGCCCGCTACGTCGTCCCCGCCCTCGTCGCCGCCGTGGTCGCGATCGGCCTCGGGGTGTACGGCAGGACGCACGACCCCGAGGGCACGGCCTTCAACCTCGCCGGGTTCAGCAGCACGAGCGCGGTCAAGGCCTGGCTCGGCACGACGGCGTTCGCCTTCGCGCTGGTCCAGGTCGTCTCGGCGTTCATGGTGTACGGACGCCTGCCGGGCCCGTCCTGGTCGTCGGCGCTGCACCGCTGGTCGGGCCGGATCGCGTTCCTGACGGCGGTCCCGGTGGCGGTGCACTGCCTCTACGCGCTCGGCTACCAGACGTCCTCGTCCCGGGTGATGTGGCACTCGCTGCTCGGCTGCTTCTTCTTCGGCGCGTTCAGCGCCAAGATGCTGCTGCTCCGCTCGGAGAAGCTGCCCGGCTGGCTGCTTCCGGTGGTCGGCGGACTGCTCTTCGTGGTCCTCACGGTGGTCTGGCTGACGTCGGCACTGTGGTTCTTCCGTACGTTCGGGGTGACGACATGAGCGGCGCACCGCCCTCACGGCGCACGGTCATCGCCGCGGGCGGCGCGGTCGCGCTGACCGCCGGGTGCAGCAAGTACGGGGACGAGGGCGCGGCGGAGCCGGAGGAGCCGCCGAAGTCGGAGACCAGCTCGGCAGCGCCGTCGAAGTCCGGCGGGAAGCGCGGGAAGGAGCAGCCGCCGCCCCAGGCCGAGGAGCTGGCCAAGACGTCCGACATCCCGGTCGGCGGCGGGAAGATCTTCAAGGACAAGAAGGTGGTCGTGACCCAGCCGGAGAAGGGTGACTTCAAGGCCTTCTCCGCGGTCTGCACCCACTCGGGCTGCACGGTCGGCTCGGTGGAGGGCGGCACGATCAACTGCCCCTGCCACGGCAGCAAGTACCGGGTGGCGGACGCCTCGGTGGCGGACGGCCCCGCGCCGCGCCCGCTGCCCCCGCGGAACATCGACGTCACCGGAAATTCGATCACGCTCGGCTAGCCCGCCCCCGTACGCTCCCCGCATGCACCGCCCCACGGACCTGGACCTCGTACGCGACCACACCGTCTACGCCTGCGTGATGGGCTCGCGCGCCTTCGGCCTGGCCACGGACGGCAGCGACACCGACCGCAGGGGCGTCTTCCTGGCCCCCACGCCGCTCTTCTGGCACTTCGAGAAGCCGCCCACGCACGTGGACGGCCCCGCGGACGAGCAGTTCAGCTGGGAGCTCGAGCGCTTCTGCGAGCTGGCCCTGCGCGCCAACCCGAACATCCTGGAGTGCCTGCACTCCCCCCTCGTGGAGCAGCTCACGGACACCGGCCGCGAACTCCTGGCCCTGCGCGACGCGTTCCTGTCCCGCCAGGTCCACACCACCTTCGGCCGCTACGCACTCGGCCAGCACAAGAAGCTGGAAGCGGACGTACGCCTGCACGGCGCTCCCCGCTGGAAGCACGCCATGCACCTCCTGCGCCTCCTGACGAGCTGCCGCGACCTGCTGCGCACCGGCAGCCTGACGATCGACGTCGGCGACCAGCGAGAGCCCCTGCTGGCGGTCAGGCGCGGCGAGGTGTCCTGGCAGGACGTCGAGTCCTGGATGACCCGCCTCGCGGCGGAGGCGGACGAGGCAGCCACCCGCACCCCGCTCCCCGCCGGGCCGGACCGCCGCCGGATCGAGGACTTCCTGTTCCGTGTACGACGGGAGTCGGCGGGCGCGGCCTAGGCGTCCCCGTCCCAGAGCGCCCCGAATTCGAGCAGCTCGTCGCGGTACTCGATCCGCCCGGCCCACTCGGCGGGCCAGGCGTCCGCGCCCAGGTGCGCGCCCGCGAAGGCGCCGGCCAGGCAGGCGATCGAGTCGGAGTCGCCCGAGGTGCAGGCGGCCCTGCGCAGGGCGGTGAGGGGCTCGTCGGGGAACATCAGGAAGCAGAGCAGTCCGGTGGCGAGGGCCTCTTCGGCGATCCAGCCCGCGCCGGTGGCCAGGCAGGGGTCGGTCTCCGGATTGGCGCCGCGCAGTGCGGACTCCAGGCGTTCCAGGACGGCGAGACACTCGTCCCAGCCCTCGGCGATGAAGGCCCCCGGGGTCGGCGCCCCGCCGCGCGTCCACAGGTCACCGAGCCAGCGGTGGTGGTACGTCTCGCGGTTCTCGTACGCGTAGGAGCGCAGCAGCCCCACGAGCCCCGTGAGCTCGGCCCCCTCCGCGAGCAGCCGCACGGCGTGCGCGGTCAGGTCGGAGGCGGCGAGCGCCGTCGGGTGGCCGTGCGTGAGCGCGGACTGCAACTGGGCGGCGCCCGCCCGCTGTTCGTCGCTCAGGCCGGGGACGAAGCCGAGGGGCGCGACCCGCATGTTGGCTCCGCAGCCCTTGGATTGCACCTGGCTCGCCTCCTCCCACGGCTTGCCGGTCTTGAGGAGGTAGCAGGCCTTCAGGCAGGTGTTGCCGGGCGCGCGGTTGTTCTCCGGTGACTGGTACCACTCCACGAACTCCTCGCGTACCGGCCGCTCCATCCGCTTCGGCCCGAGCAGCCCCCGGTCCATGGCGGTCCGCAGCCCGCGCGCCAGGGCCAGCGTCATCTGCGTGTCGTCCGTGACGATCGCGGGCCTCGGCAGCTCCATCTCCCGCCAGGGCCCGCACTTGGCGAGGATCGACGGCACGTCGTTGAACTCGGTCGGGAAGCCGAGCGCGTCCCCCAGGGCCAGGCCTATGAGGGATCCGGTGGCGGCACGCTTCATGAGGGCTTTCCTTCCGAGGGTTCCGCGGGAATGACCGAGGGCCGGAGCAGGGGCGGGTGCAGGGAGGTGGCGGGCCCGGCGCGGTACAGGGCCGCCGGTTTGCCCCGGCCGCCCGTCAGGCGCGCGGCACCGGGGATCGCCTCGACGAAGCCGGAGGTGCCGAGCACCTTGCGCCGGAAGTTGGCCGGGTCGAGCTCGGCGGCCCACACCGTCTCGTAGACCTGCCGCAGCTCGCCGAGCGTGAACTCGGGCGGGCAGAAGGCCGTGGCCAGGCCGGTGTACTCGAACTTGGCGCAGACGCGGTCGTGGGCGTCGGCCAGGATCCGGTCGTGGTCGAAGGCGAGCGGCCCCTGGGTGCCGTACGGCAGCCACTCCGCGCGGGCCGCGTCGCTGCCCGCGCGCACGGCGGGCGGATCGGGGACGAGCGCCGCGAAGGCGACCGAGACGACGCGCATCCGCGGGTCGCGGTCCGGTTCGCTGTAGGTGCGCAGCTGCTCCAGGTGGAGCCCGGCGCTGTCGGTGAGGCCGGTCTCCTCGGCGAGCTCGCGTCCCGCCGCGGTCTCGGCGGACTCCTCCGGCAGCACGAATCCGCCGGGCAGCGCCCAGCGGCCCGCGTACGGCTCCTGGCCGCGCTCGACGAGCAGCACGTGCAGGTGGCCGGCGCGGACGGTGAAGACGGCGAGGTCGACGGTGACGGCGAACGGCTCGAAGGCGTACTTGTCGTAGCCCTGCATGGTCCCGACCCCCTCCCTTTATGGTCAGCTCGACTATAAAGGGAGGGGATGGCGCCCCGCAAGACACGAAAAGGCGGCCGGCCCCCGCACACGCGGGAACCGGCCGCCTCTCCTCAGCCTGAGGCCGTCGCCTAGAGGTCGACTTCCTGCATCAGCATGCCGACCTCGGTGTTGGACATCCGGCGCAGCCAGCCCGACTTCTGGTCGCCCAGCGTGATCGGCCCGAAGGACGTCCGCACCAGCTTGTCGACCGGGAAGCCCGCCTCGGCGAGCATGCGGCGCACGATGTGCTTGCGGCCCTCGTGCAGGGTCACCTCGACGAGGTAGTTCTTGCCGGTCTGCTCGACGACGCGGAAGTGGTCCGCGCGGGCGTACCCGTCCTCGAGCTGGATGCCGTCCTTGAGCTGCTTGCCCAGGTCACGCGGGATCGGACCGACGATGTGCGCGAGGTAGACCTTCTTCACGCCGTACTTCGGGTGCGTGAGGCGGTGGGCCAGCTCACCGTGGTTGGTGAGCAGGATGACGCCCTCGGTCTCCGTGTCCAGGCGGCCGACGTGGAACAGCCGCGTCTCGCGGTTGGTCACGTAGTCGCCCAGGCACTGGCGGCCCTCGGTGTCCTCCATGGTGGAGACGACACCGGCGGGCTTGTTCAGCGCGAAGAACTGGTACGACTGGGTGGCGACCGTCAGGCCGTCGACCTTGATCTCGTCGCGCTCCGGCTGGACCCGCAGGCCCTGCTCCATCACGATCTCGCCGTTGACCTCGACGCGCGCCTGCTCGACCAGCTCCTCGCAGGCACGGCGCGAGCCGTAGCCCGCGCGGGCGAGGACCTTCTGCAGCCGCTCGCCCTCCTGCTCGGCGCCCGGGAAGGTCTTGGGCGGGCTGGCCTTCGGCTTGCCCGCGTAACGCTCGCGGTTGCGCTCTTCCTGCCGCGCGTCGTACTCACGGGACGTCGCGGGCGCTCCCGCGCCGCGCCGGGTACCGCGGTCCGAGCCCTGGGGCGCCCTGGGGCCACCCTTGGCGCCGCCGCGCGCAGCCGCGCCGCGGCCCTTCCTGGAGGCGTCGCCGCCTACGTCATAGCGGCGCTCCTCGGGACGGGGCTTGCTCTCGCGCTTCGGCGCGGCCTGGTCGTCGCGCGCGCCACCGGCGCCGCGACCCTGCCGGTCGGGGCTGTTACCGGAACCCCGGTAGTCACGGCCGCCACCGCCGCCGCCACTGCCGCCACGGCCACCGCCGGTCGGGCGGCCACCGCCGCTCCCGCGACCGCCGCCGCTCGGGCGCCCACCGCTGCTGCCACGGCTGCCGCTGTTGCCACCACGGCTCCCGCCGTTGTTTCCGCTGCTGTTCCTGCCGTTGCTGCTTCGCATCAAATTTCCGTTAGTCGACTGTGCCCTCGGTGTACTCATAACCCGGCGCATCGGGTGCGTCCGGGTCGAACGACGGAACGCCTTCCAGCGTCTCGGCCTCGATCGCCTCCGCCTCGGGGAGGAAGGGCGCGAGCTCCGGGAGCTCGTCCAGGCCGCGCAGGCCCATCCGCTCCAGAAAGTAGTTCGTCGTCCTATACAGGATCGCACCTGTTTCGGGTTCCGCGCCCGCCTCCTCCACCAGACCCCTCTGGAGGAGCGTCCGCATCACGCCGTCACAGTTCACTCCGCGCACCATCGAGACCCGGGAACGGCTGACCGGCTGGCGGTACGAGACGACCGCGAGGGTCTCCAGGGCCGCCTGGGTGAGCCGCGCCTGCTGCCCGTCGAGGACGAAGCGCTCCACGGCCGCGGCGTACTCGGGCCGGGTGTAGAACCGCCAGCCGCCCGCCACGAGCCGCAGCTCGAAGCCCCGCTTCTGCACGGTGTACTCGTCGGCGAGCTCCCGCAGCGCGTCGGCGACCTGCCGCCGGGGCCGGTCGACGATCTTGGCGAGATGCTCCTCGGTGGCCGGTTCGTCGACGACCATGAGGACGGCCTCCAGGGCGGGCCGCAGCTCCAGATCGGCGACGGCGCCCGCCAGGTCTCCCGCAGGACTCTCGGCACTCGTGGGGTTCATGTGGCCTTCTCCTCACTCACCGGCTCCGGGGCGCGGTCGAACTCGTCGGTCACCGTCGGCTGTCCGTCGCCGTCCCCGCCGGTCCACCGCACCATCAGCTCGCCCAGGGCGGCCTCCTGGTCCAGCTCCACGGCCTTCTCGCGGTACAGCTCCAGGAGCGCGAGGAAGCGGGCGACGACGGTGAGGGTGTCCCCCGCGTCCTCGACGAGCACCTGGAAGCTGACCTCGCCCCGCTCCCGGAGCCGGGCCACCACGACCCCGGCCTGCTCCTGCACGGAGACCAGCGGGGCATGGATGTGGTCGACGTACACCTGGGGCTTCGCCCGGGGCTGCATCGCCTTCACGGCGAGCGCGGCGAACCCCTCGGCGCCGATGCTGATGACGACCTCGGGCAGCAGCTCGGCGTGGTGGGCCTCAAGACCGACGGTCCGCGGATAGCGCCGCGCCTCCGCCTCCAGCCGCTCGCTGAAGATGTCGGCGATCCGTTTGTACGCGCGGTACTGCAGCAGCCGTGCGAAGAGCAGGTCCCGCGCTTCGAGCAGCGCGAGATCCGCCTCGTCCTCGACCTCCGCGGAGGGCAGCAAGCGGGCCGCCTTGAGGTCGAGCAGGGTGGCGGCGACCACCAGGAACTCGGTGGTCTGATCCAGGTCCCAGTCGGGCCCCATGGCGCGGATGTGCGCCATGAACTCGTCTGTCACCGTGGACAGCGCGACTTCGGTGACGTCCATCTTGTGCTTCGAGATGAGCTGGAGCAGCAGGTCGAAGGGGCCCTCGAAGTTGGCGAGACGGACCTTGAACCGCCCGTCGTCCGGCTCGGGGAGAGTATCCGGCTCGGGCTCCGGGGACGGCTCGGGCTCGGGCTGAGGCTCCGGTTCGGGCTCCGCGGGAGCCACACCGGGGCCCCGCCCCAGGGCGCGGCGAGGGGCAGGCGGTGCGGAGTCGTCAGTCGTGGCCATCAGGCGGGAACGCTACCGCTACCGCCCGCGAAGCCGTCGTACGAGAATGCTCGCGTCCCCGCGTGACTCCAGATCGGCGAGGACGACGGCCACCGCCTCACGGACGATGCGCCCGCGGTCGACCGCGAGCCCGTGCTCGCCCCGCAGCACCAGACGCGCGTGCTCGAGGTCCATCAGCTCCTCGGCGGACACGTACACGGTGATCTTCTCGTCGTGCCGCTCGCGCCCGCTGGGCCGCCGGTTGGCGGCCCGTGCGCGCCGCCGCGCCTGTGCCGTGGAGGAGGAGTTCGCGGACCGGCCGCCGCCGCTCTGTGCGGCGGCGCCTTCCTGGCCCTGGGCGGGACGGCGCCCGTCCTTCTCGCCCTCGGCGGCCGAGCGGCTGCGGGATTCACCCGACTCCGCGTCGGCGGCGCCGTGTTCGGCGGCGTCACCGCCGTCTCCCGCCGCGGCGCCACCGTGGGTGTCACCGGCTGCGGCCTCGTCGCTCTCGCCCGCGGGCGGGGGCACCCTCGCCTCGCCGTTCGCCTGGCGTCGCGGGGAGGACGACTGCAGCGCCATCCCCCCGGTCGTACGGAACAGTTCGTCGGCCCCCGGCAGACTCACTCGGCGTGACACCGGGCGAGCACCTCCCTGGCGAGCTGGCGATAAGCGGCCGCGCCGACCGAGTTCGATGCGTACGTCGTGATCGGCTCACCGGCGACCGTGGTCTCCGGGAAACGGACCGTGCGTCCGATCACCGTGTGGTACACGTGATCGTCGAAGGCCTCCACCACCCGCGCGAGCACCTCACGGCTGTGCACCGTGCGGGAGTCGTACATGGTGGCCAGGATGCCGTCGAGCTCCAGGTCGGGGTTGAGCCGCTCCTGGACCTTTTCGATGGTCTCCGTCAGCAGGGCCACACCGCGCAGCGCGAAGAACTCGCACTCGAGCGGCACGATCACCTTGTGAGCCGCCGTCAGGGCGTTCACGGTGAGCAGGCCGAGCGAGGGCTGACAGTCGATCACGATGTAGTCGTAGTCCTGCATCAGCGGCTTCAGCGCCCGCTGCAGCGTGGACTCGCGCGCGACCTCGCTCACCAACTGCACTTCGGCGGCCGACAGGTCGATGTTGCTGGGCAGCAGGTCCATGTTCGGGACCGCCGTCTTCAGCAGCACCTCGTCGGCCGACATGCCCCGCTCCATGAGCAGGTTGTAGACCGTCAGGTCCAGCTCCATCGGGTTCACCCCGAGGCCCACCGAGAGCGCGCCCTGCGGGTCGAAGTCGACCAGCAGGACCCGGCGTCCGTACTCCGCGAGCGCGGCACCCAGGTTGATGGTCGACGTCGTCTTGCCCACGCCGCCCTTCTGGTTGCACATCGCGATGATCTTCGCGGGACCGTGATCGGTCAGCGGACCCGGAATCGGGAAGTACGGCAGCGGGCGTCCCGTGGGACCGATGCGCTCACGGCGCTGACGGGCCGCGTCCGGGGCCAGCGTGGCCGCGTACTCGGGATCGGGCTCGTACTCGGCGTCAGGGTCGTAGAAGTGCCCCTGGGGCAGTTCCTCGTAGTCGGCGAGTTGGGTGTGGGTGGTGTTCTCGCCACTCCGGTCGCCGGCCATGGCGTTCACGTGATGGCCATCCATGCTCTGGGGTGCAGACGATGTCGGCTGGGTCGCCCCAGTCGGCTGCGGTTTCTGGCGGGCTTCGAAGGTGCGGACAGCGACGGAGCCGACAGCCTCGAGCCCCACGGGTCCTTGGCCCCGCTCAGAGGTTCCTGGTTGACCACCCCCGGGAGCAAATGTCGACTCATTCACAAGTCGTCTTACCTCCTTGGTGACCAGGAAATTTCTCGATAGGTCAGCGTGGCACCATGCCGACGGTTGGCGACTCTATGGCGTGTCACCGGTCCGCAGCAACACAATCCGCCGGACCCGGCCCGATGTGTCGGCAATCGAACGCCCCCATGTCAAGGGTGCACGGCGTGTCTTCGGCACGATTCCGGGGTGTGCGAATCGGTTAAAGGGTTACGTTCAAGGCGAGTTGACCATGTCCACGGACATACGCATACGGCCGGACCCCTCTCAAGGTCCGGCCGTTGGCGTGAGATTGACGACTTTCGTTGACGAAAGCGGTCAGGTTCAGCCGAGGAGCGTCTCCAGCTCCACGTGCTCGAGACCGTGCGACTCGGCGACCTCCTTGTAAACGACCTTGCCGTCATGGGTGTTGAGGCCCAGGGCGAGGGCCTTGTCGCGGCGGAGCGCCTCGACCCAGCCGCGGTTCGCCAACTCGACGATGTACGGCATCGTCGCGTTGGTCAGCGCGTACGTCGAGGTGTTGGGCACCGCGCCGGGCATGTTGGCGACGCAGTAGAACACCGAGTTGTGGATCGGGAAGGTCGGCTCGGCGTGCGTCGTCGGGTGCGAGTCCTCGAAGCAGCCGCCCTGGTCGATCGCGATGTCGACAAGGACACTTCCCGGCTTCATGCGCGACACGAGCTCGTTGGTGACGAGCTTGGGGGCCTTCGCACCCGGGATGAGGACGGCGCCGATGACGAGGTCGGCCTCGAGGCAGGCCTTCTCGAGCTCGAAGGCGTTGGAGACGACGGTCTGGATCTTCGTGCCGAAGATCTTGTCCGCCTCCTTGAGCTTGTTGATGTCCTTGTCGAGCAGGGTCACGTGGAAGCCCATGCCGATGGCGATCTGCATGGCGTTCCAGCCGGAGACGCCGCCGCCGATGACGACGGCCTTGCCGGCCGCGACACCGGGGACACCGCCGGGCAGGACACCGCGGCCGCCGTTGGCGGCCATCAGGTGGTAGGCGCCGACCTGCGGGGCCAGGCGGCCCGCGACCTCGGACATCGGGGCGAGCAGCGGGAGCGCGCGGTTCGCGGTCTCGACGGTCTCGTACGCGATGGCGGTCGTGCCGGAGTCCAGGAGCGCGTCCGTGCACTCCTTGGACGCCGCCAGGTGCAGGTAGGTGAAGAGGGTCTGGTCCTTGCGGAGGCGGTGGTACTCCTCCGCGACCGGCTCCTTGACCTTCAGGAGGAGGTCCGCGGTGGCCCAGACCTCGTCGGCGGTGTCCAGGATCCGGGCGCCCGCGGAGACGTACTCCGCGTCCGTGATCGAGGAGCCGACCCCGGCGTTCCGCTCGATGACGACCTGGTGGCCGTGGCGCACCAGCTCATGCACGCCGGCGGGGGTGATGGCCACCCGGAACTCGTTGTTCTTGACCTCGCGGGGGATGCCGACCTTCACGTCGATCACGGTCCTCTTGGCTCAGGGATCTTTCGGGCAATGAACTACATACCGATACACAAGAGGGCGCATCGGAGACACCGCGGAAGTACGCGGCGGAGCCAGTCTAATGAAGGACTTCTCGCTGTCTAGCCTTTCAATGCATCAATCTTCTGCGGAAGCGCTACGGATTTCGTAGGCGGAAGCCGTTGCTCCATCTTTCGATGCAAGCCCTGTGACCTCGTCGAGCTCACTTCCCAGCATGCGCTCGGCGGCACTGCGGTGCAGCCGGGCGGCAGCCGGGTCGCCGAGCCGGTCCAGGGTGTCGGCCAGCCTGAGCTGAAGCGCCGCCTGGAGACGTACGTCACCGGCCTGCCGCGCCCACTCGACGGCCTCCTGGCAGGTGCGCAGCGACTCCTCGGGTCGCCCGGCGTACTCCTGCACCCGCGCCAGCTCGCTCAACGCCCGCGCCTGGCCCGCCACATCACCGGTCTTGCGGTGCCCGGTGACGGCGGAGCTCCAGTTGCGCAGCGCCTCGCCGTAGCGGCCCGCATAGGTGTGCGCCGTCGCGATGCGGCCGTAGAGGCGGGCGGCGTCGGTGCGCTCGTCGCGCGCGAGCCGATGGGCGAGGGCGCGCCCGAACCAGTCCGAGGCCCGCGACCAGTCCCCCAGCTCCTGGTGGGCACCACCTACGGATTCCATCGCGCGACCGGTCGCGTACGGATCATTTGCTTCCCGTCCGGCGTCCAGAGCGAGCCGATAGCGCACCAGCGCCTCCTGCGTGCGTCCCGTCCGCGCGTCCAGATCCGCGAGATTCAGGAGGGCCGCCGCCTTCTCACGGGGCAGATTCCGGCGTTCGGCGACATCGAGGACGAGCCGGTGGATTCCGTACAGCTCCGGAGCCGCCTCCTCCGTGCCCCGGTGGGCGACCAGGGCCCGTGTCAGGGCCGCCATCAGGCGTCGCGCGAGGGTGTCGAGCTCCCCGTCGGCGACCGCGAGGCGTGCGGCGGCCAGCAGGGCGGGCTGCCGGATGCGCAGCCACTCCGAGGCCGCGGCGGGGCTGGGGAACCGCAGGGCGCGCGGCAGGCCCGCGAGCTTCTTGCGGGCCCCGGAGCCGTCCGGCTCCGTGATCGCCCGGCAGGACTGGAGGAGGCGCACGGTCCGCTCCAGCATCCTGGCCCGCGCGAGCTGCACCTCGGCGGCCCGGTCCTGGCTCTCGGTGCGCGCCCGCAGGAGCGGCACCAGGCAGGCCGGCAGCTCGTACTGCGGAAGCGGTGAATCCACGGCCCTGACCAGGCCGAGCTTCACGAAGTCGTCCAGGGTCGTGCGGGCCGCGGAGACCGAGCAGCCGGCGAGCGCGGACGCGGTGTGCGGGTCGATGTGACCGGCGGGGGCGAGGGAGAGGTAACGCAGTATCCGCGCGGCCGCCCCGGGCAGCGAGGCGTACGAGAGCTGGAACATGCGGGAGAGCGCGCCGGGCGCCGATTCGTCCTCGGGCCGGTCGTGCACCTGCTTGGCCAGGTCGGCGACGGCCGCCTTGGGCCGCCCGGAGAGCCAGCCGCCGGCCAGGACGAGCGCGGCGGGGTGCGCGGCGCACGCCTCGACCAGGCTCTCCGCGGACCGCGGGTCGACGGTGATGCGCACCGGGCCCGCCGCACGGGAGAGCAGTTCGACGCCCGCCGCGGTGTCCAGGCCGCCCAGCGTGCACGGCCGCACGTCCGGGATCCCGGTGAGCGGGCCCTCCGACACGGCGACGACCAGGCACTCGGGCGCGTCCGGGAGCAGCGGGTCGACCTGCTCGGCGTCCGCGGCCCCGTCCAGGAGGAGCAGGGCCCGGCGTCCGGAGAGGGCCTCGCGGAGCACTTCGGCGAGCTCGTCCTCGTCCGCGCCCGCCGGTGCGGGCACATCGAGGGCGTCCAGGAGTTCGCGGGCGGTGCGTTCCGTGGGCACGCGCGTGCCGTCGGGTTCGGTGAGCTGGGCGCGCAGCACCCCGTCGGGGTAGGCGTCGGCGACCTGCCGGGCGAGTTCCTCGGCGAGTGCGGTGCGGCCGGATCCGGGGCGGCCCGCGATGAGGAGCACCCGGGCCCGTGGCGCCTTGCGGCCCGAGATGGTGTCGAGCCCCGCGCGGTCGATGTCGGCGCGGAGCTCTTTCAACTCCCTGCGACGGCCGACGAATTGACCGCCCTCGGAAGTCTGGGCCGGAGCGGGCCGGGGCACCGCGCCGCCCGCCGCCGAACCGTCCGTGTCGACCGCCTGATCCGTCACGGGCCATGCTCCGTCCGCCTGCGCGCGAACCCGCCGGGACTCCGGTCGGGACGCTTCCAGAGCCTAGTTCAGGCCGTGGCGCCTCCCCCGGCGAGCGGCGCGCACAAGTCCCCCGATCGGATCAGCAGATCGTCACACCGGAGAGCCCTGATGGCCCCTCAGGCCCCTCAGGCCTCGAAGGGGCGCGCCGGCCAGGGCGCGTCGGCGGGACGCAGCGCGTCGACGCCGTCGCCCGCCAGTGCGGCGGTCAGCGAAAGGACGCCCACGACGAGGCAGTTGTTGTGCAGTTCTCCGGCGAGCACACCGCGTACGAGCTCGTCGAGCGGTACGCGCGCCAGCTCCATGTCGGACTCCTCCTCGGAGACCTCGAAGCGCTCGCCGTCGGCCTCGGACAGATCGCGGGCCAGGAAGATCCGCACGGCCTCGTCGCAGCCGCCGGGCGTGGTGTAGACGTCGGTCAGGACGCGCCAGTCCTCGGCCTTGACGTGCGCCTCTTCGTAGAGCTCGCGCTGGGCCGCGTGCAGGGGGTTCTCGCCGGGGACGTCGAGCAGCCCGGCCGGGATCTCCCAGAGCTTGTGGCGGACGGGGTGGCGGTACTGGCGCAGGACCAGGACGCGGCCCACGTCGTCCAGGGCGACCACGGCGACCGACCCGGGGTGCACCTGGTAGTCACGGGTGACGACCGTGCCGTCGGGCATGACCACGTCGTCCGTACGGACGGAGGTCTTGTTCCCCACGAAGGGCGTCTGCGTGGCCGTGACCTGCCACTCCTCGGCAGTGTCCTTGATCGTCATGTCGCCCTGTCCTCCCACACGTGCAAACAGAAACCGGGGCACGCGCCTCACAAGGCTCGTCCCCCGGCAACCGTATCGCTCTTGTGCTACTTACCCGTCTGGCGCTCCACCGAGGCCTTCACCAGGCCCGCGAAGAGCGGGTGCGGGCGGGTCGGGCGCGAGCGCAGCTCCGGGTGCGCCTGCGTGGCGACCAGGTAGGGGTGCACCTCGCGCGGGTACTCGACGTACTCGACGAGCTTGCCGTCCGGGGACGTGCCGGAGAAGAGGATGCCGGCCTTCTTCTCGAGCTCGGCGCGGTAGGCGTTGTTCACCTCGTAGCGGTGACGGTGGCGCTCCTCGACGTACTCCTTGCCGTCGTAGACCTCGCGCGCGATGGAGCCCTCGGCGAGCTTCGCCGGGTACATGCCCAGCCGCATCGTGCCGCCCATGTCGCCCTCACCGGCGACGATGTCCAGCTGCTCCGCCATGGTCGAGATGACCGGGTGCGCGGTCGCGGAGTCGAACTCCGTGGAGTTGGCGTCGGGGATGTCCGCGAGGTTGCGGGCGGCCTCGATCACGATGCACTGCAGGCCGAGGCAGAGGCCGAGCAGCGGGATCTTGTTCTCACGGGCGTACGTGATGGCGCCGACCTTGCCGGTCACGCCACGGTCGCCGAAGCCGCCGGGGATGCAGATGCCGTCGACGTCGCCGAGCTGCTTGGCGGCGTCCGCCGGGGTCTTGCAGTCGTCGGAGGTGACCCACTTGACCTTGACGCGGGCACGGTTGGCGAAGCCGCCGGCGCGCAGCGCCTCGGTCACCGAGAGGTAGGCGTCGGGCAGGTCGATGTACTTCCCGACCAGCGCGATGGTGACCTCGTGGTTCGGGTTGTGCACCCGGTCCAGGAGGTCCTCCCACTGGGTCCAGTTCACGTCGCGGAACGGCAGGTCCAGCTTGCGCACCACGTAGGCGTCGAGGCCCTCGGTGTGCAGGACCTTCGGGATGTCGTAGATCGACTTGGCGTCGACACAGGCGACGACCGCGTCCTCGTCGACGTCGCACATCAGCGAGATCTTGCGCTTGATGGCGGTCGGCACGTCGCGGTCGGCGCGCAGCACGATGGCGTCGGGCTGGATACCGATGTTGCGCAGGGCCGCGACGGAGTGCTGGGTCGGCTTGGTCTTCAGCTCACCGGACGGGCCGATGTAGGGCAGCAGCGAGATGTGCACGACGAAGACGTTGTCGCGGCCGACCTCGTGGCGGACCTGGCGGACGGTCTCCAGGAACGGCAGCGACTCGATGTCGCCGACCGTGCCGCCGACCTCCGTGATGACCACGTCGACGTCGTCGGTGGCCATGCGGCGGATGCGGTGCTTGATCTCGTTGGTGATGTGCGGGATGACCTGCACGGTGTCGCCGAGGTACTCGCCGCGCCGCTCCTTGGCGATGACCTGCGAGTAGACCTGGCCGGTGGTGACGTTGGCCGAGCCGTCGAGGTCGACGTCGAGGAAGCGCTCGTAGTGACCGATGTCCAGGTCGGTCTCGGCGCCGTCATTCGTGACGAACACCTCACCGTGCTGGAAGGGGTTCATCGTGCCGGGGTCGACGTTCAGGTACGGGTCGAGCTTCTGCATGGTGACCCGAAGACCCCTGGCCTTGAGCAGCGCGCCGAGACTGGAGGCCGTCAGCCCCTTCCCGAGGGAAGACGCGACACCCCCGGTGACGAAGATGTGCTTGGTCGTCGTGGCTGTGCTGTTTCGAAAAGCAGCGGGCTGCATGGCCAAGAGGGGGCTCCCGTGGTCGCGGTCTGGAGGGTGCGTACCGGCGTCGTCCTCAGGTGGTTCTGGAGGAGGTGCCGTCGCTGCGGTTCGGGGGTTCAATGACCACCGGCTCACGGGCTACCAGGGTATCAGCGACCGGGGGAGGCTGCTTCCGGCCACGCTCGGGCACTCCCGTCACACCTCCCTCACCTGGCGCTCACCCGTTCGGCGCAGGCTCGTTGCCGGGAGCGGCGCGCAGATCACCTGGGTGCGTCGTATCCTGCTCGGACACTCGCTGCCGAGCCGGACCGATCAACGGCAATCACCCCCGTCCGTTCGCCCGGAACAAGAGGCTCGTGCAGTTCGTTTTACAGCGAACCCTTGACCGTAGAGCGAGCGCCCCCGAGAGGGCGACGTGGCCGTTTGACTGGAGATGCACGTGGCCGGGCGCATCGAGGATTACGCACTCATCGGAGACATGCAGACCGCTGCCCTGGTCTGCCGGGACGGCACGGTCGACTGGCTGTGCCTGCCCCGCTTCGACTCTCACGCCATCTTCGCCGGATTGCTCGGCACGGAGGAGCACGGATTCTGGCGTCTCGGGCCCGCTCACAGCCCCGACGCACCACCGCCGACCGCCGCGCGGCGCACCTACCGCGGCGACTCGCTGATCCTGGAATCCGAGTGGGACACCCCGCGCGGCACGGTCCGCGTGACCGATTTCATGCCGCCGCGCGACACGGACGCCCCGCAGCTCGTGCGGATCGTCGAGGGCGTCAGCGGCCGGGTACCGATGCGCTCCGCCCTGCGGATGCGTTTCAGTTACGGCCGAGTGGTGCCCTGGGTGCACAAGGTCGACGGGCGCACGGTGGCCGTCGCGGGGCCCGACTCGGTGTGGCTCGACACGTCGGCCGAGACCTTCGGCAAGGACCTCACGACGTACTCGGACTTCACGGTCGCGCCCGGTGACCGGATCGCGTTCACCATCTCGTGGCAGCCCTCGCACAAGGAGCCGCCCGCGCCCGCCGAGCCGGAGAACGCCCTCGTGGCCACGCAGGACTTCTGGCGCGAGTGGGTGGATCACTGCACGTACCACGGCCCGTACCGCGAGGCCGTGGTCCGCTCGCTGATCACGCTGAAGGCCCTGACGTACGCCCCCACGGGCGGCATCGTCGCGGCGCCCACGACGTCGCTGCCGGAGGACGTCGGCGGCTCCCGCAACTGGGACTACCGCTACACCTGGCTGCGCGACGCCGCGATCACCCTCTCCTCGCTGCTGCGCACCGGGTACCGCGAGGAGGCCCGCGCCTGGCGCGAGTGGCTGCTGCGCGCGGTGGCCGGCGACCCCGAGAACCTGCAGATCATGTACGGCATCGCGGGCGAGCGTGAGCTCGGCGAGGCGGAGCTCGACTGGCTGCCGGGATACGAGGGCTCGACACCGGTGCGGGCGGGCAACGGCGCCGCGCACCAGCTCCAGCTCGACGTGTACGGCGAGGTCACCGAGGCCCTGCACCTGGCGCACATGACGGGCCTGGCCCGCAGTGACTACGCCTCGCTGCTCCAGCTCAAGCTGATCCGGTACCTGGAGACGAACTGGGACCAGCCGGACGAGGGCATCTGGGAGGTCCGCGGCCCGCGCCGGCACTTCGTGCACTCCAAGGTGATGGTCTGGGTCGCCGTGGACCGCACGATCAAGCTCATCGAGTCCGGCGACGCGGACGGCCCCCTGGAGAAGTGGCGCGAGCTGCGCGACGACATCCACCGGGACGTCTGCGAGAAGGGCTACGACAAGGAGCGGAACACGTTCACGCAGTCGTACGGCTCCAAGGAGCTGGACGCCTCGCTGCTGCTCATCCCGCAGATGGGCTTCCTGCCGCCGGACGACAAGCGCGTGATCGGCACGATCGAGGCGATCCAGCGGGAGCTCTCGACGTCGGACGGCTTCATCCTGCGCTACCCCACGACCGGCGACGACGCGGGCGTGGACGGCCTGGAGGGTGACGAGGGTGCCTTCCTGGCCTGCTCGTTCTGGATGGCGGACGACCTGGCGATGATCGGTCGGGTGGACGAGGCCCGCAAGCTCTTCGAGAAGCTGCTCGCGCTCCGCAACGATCTGGGGCTCCTCGCGGAGGAGTGGGATCCGCGGCTGCAGCGCCAGGTCGGCAACTTCCCGCAGGCCTTCAGCCACGTGCCGCTGATCGACACGGCACTGCGGCTGACCGCCAGCGGGGCGTACGGCGGCTAGCGAGGCCCTCCGGGTCCGGACGGCGACGGGATCCCCGTCGCCGTCCGTTTTCCGTTCCGGGGCGACCGGTTGCCGGGACATGAGCGGAACAGATCACTCCCGTAATCGGCCGGAGATGTTCCCGGAGCGTATGCGCAGGTAGCGTCCGCTCCATGGAAAGTCAGGGCACGCAGGGCACCCAGGGCGGCATCACCGTGCAGCGCGCCCTGGAACTACCGGGGCTGCGCGGTGGCCTCCCCGAGGTGGTCGCGGGCGCCGAACGGCTGCAGCGCACGGTGCGGTGGGTGCACGCGGGCGAAGTGCCGAACATCGCCTCGCTCCTCAAGGGCGGCGAGCTGCTCCTGACCACGGGCCTCGGCCTGGGCGCACGCCCCGCCGAGCAGCGCGTCTTCGTGCGCAAGCTCGCCGAGCGCGGCATCGCTGCCCTCGTCGTCGAACTGGGCCCGCGCTTCACGCGGCTACCGGCGGCCATAGTGGAGACGGCGCGCGCCGCGGGTCTCCCACTGGTGCAGCTGCACCGCGAGGTGCCCTTCGTGACGGTCACCGAAGAGGTCCACACAGAGATCGTCAACGGCCACTACGCGCTGCTCCAGCGGGCCGAGGAGGTCCACCGGCGCTGCACGGAGGCGCTGCTCGGCGGGGGCGGCGTACCCCAGGTCCTGAACGTCCTGGCGGACTTCAGCGGTAACCCGGTGTTCCTGGAGACGGCGGACGGGCAGCTCCTGTACGCCGCCGGGGCGGGCACGGAGTGCGCCGATCCGCTCCAGGTGTGGGAGGGGCTGCGGGGCCAGCACAAGGACGGGCCGCCGGCCGGCGCACTGCTCGTCGACGTGCCCGGCGGCGGTCCCGGCTCGGGCTCGGTACGCGCCCGTCTGGTGCTGCTCGCCGTGGAGTCCGCGCTGCTTCCGGTGCACCGGATCGCGGCGGAGCGGGCAGCGGGCTCGCTCGCGGTGGTCCTGATGCAGGCACGCCAGGAAGAGGAGCTCGCCGCGCGCGGCCGTGGCGACTTCCTGACCGATCTGGCGGAGGGACGGATCCAGGCCGACGACGCGCCCGCCCAGGCGCGGGTGCTCGGCTTCAAGCCCGGCGAGAGCCCGCTGCTCCCGGTGGTGATGCGGCTCGCGGACGGTCTTCCGCCCGGGGGCGGCTGGGCCGTGCTCGCGCGTGCGGTGGCGGAGGAACTCGCCGCGGTGGGGGTGCCGGTGCTGCTCGGCGTACGTCCGGTCGAGGGGCGCGTCCCGCTGCTGCTCGGCCTGCGCTCGGAATCCGAACGCACCGCGGTGGCCGACCGGGTCGCCGCCGCGCTGCGGGCGGGCGTGGAGCGGGCGGGGATGCAGCGGGCCGGGGCGCTGCCGCCGGTCGTGGTGGTCGGGGTGGCGGGCGGCTGGGCGGCGGCCTCGGCGGGGCTGCGGCACGCGGCGGAGACGGCGACGGCCGCGCAGGGCCTCTCGGACCGCCCCTGGTACGACGCGCGGCGGCTGGACATCGACCTGCTGCTGTGGCGCCTGCACAACTACGACGACTCGGCGCTCGCGGCGTTCGTGGACCGCGCGATCGGCCCGCTGCGGGCCCATGACCGGCGATCGAAGCCACCGCTGCTGCCCACCCTGCAGACGTACCTGGCCCATGCGGGACGCAAGGCGGAGACGGCGCGCGAACTGCACCTGAACCGTCAGACGCTCTACAACCGCCTCGCCAGGATCAGTGAACTCCTGGGCACGGACCTGGACGACCCGCAGACGGTGCTCGCGCTGAGCCTGGCGCTGCGGGCCCGGAGGCATGTGGCGTAGCGCGTGGGCCCCGGGCCCTAGGTGGCGAAGGGCTGGGTCAACTCGTCGTAGACACTCAGGACTTGGGTGACCGTCTCGTCCTCGGTCGGCCATGTCGCCGCCTGGGCGGTGCCCTTGTCCTTGAGCCGCTCCCTGAGCGCGGGGTCGGCGAGGAGGCGTGCGACGGCGGTGGCCAGCGCCTCGGCGTCGCCGTACGGGACGAGCGCGGCGGCGTCACCGACCAGTTCGGGGATGCCGCCGACAGCGGTCGCGACGAGCGGCACGCGCGCGTGCAGAGCTTCCTGGGCGAGTACGGAGCGGGACTCCCAGCTGCTGGGCAGCACCACGAGATCGGCCGCCGCGAGCATCTCGGGCACGTCGTCGCGCCGCCCGACGAGCCGGACCGGGAGGCCTTCGCCCTCGATGCGGCGCTGCAGTGCGGCGCGCTCGGGCCCTTCGCCCGCGATGACGACGAGCGGCAGGGGGTCGAGGTGGCGCCAGGCGCGCGCGGCCTCCAGGAGGACGTCGTGGCCCCGCTGCCGTTCGAGCGTGCCGACCGTGACGACCAGCGGGCGTCCGACGGCGCCGAGTTCGGCGAGGGCCTTGTGGCGCAGCCCCTCGGCATCCTCGGCCGCCCCTGACGTCCCGGCCGCCGCGCGCGGCGCGGGGAACGTGACGGGGGCGAGGCGGGCGTCCCGTGCGCCCCTGCTGCGGGCGCGGTCCACGAGGTCGGACGAGGTGCCGAGGACCACGGCGGCGGCCTTGGCGACGCGTCGCTCCAGGAGGTGCAGGAGCCGGGCGCGGGCGCCTTCCGCGTGCGCGCGCGTGTGCCAGGTGACGACGAGGGGGATGCGGCGTCCGGTGAGCGCGAGGGCGGCGCGGAGCGCGGCATGCAGTCCGTGCGCGTGCACGAGGTCGGCGTCCACGCAGGCCATCCGGAGGGCGGCGACGGATGCGGGGTCGCTGCTGCGGGGCACGTGCACGTGCCGGGCGCCGGTGCCCGTCAGGTCGTAGGCGCCGGCCGCCTCGGAAGGGGCGCACACCGTGACCCGCACGCCCCGCGCCGCGAGGCCCGCGGCGAGCGACCTGACGTGGGCACTGCTGCCCGCGCTGCCACCGCCCAGCACCTGCACGGTGTGCAGCGGGATCTGACCGTGCGGTGAGTGGCTGCTCACGTGGCTCACGTAGCCGGGGCTCCTGGGTCGGCGTCGGGGGGCTGCGCCAAGGATGCCAGTCCGTACGGACGTTCCGGCACCGCCGAAAGGCCTCTTCCGTGTCGGGGCGGGCAACTCCCTGACCCGGATCACCCACACGGGTGAGGACAACGGGGATTCAGCACCGTGGACGACCTGCGGCCCCCGCATCTTCGCAGCGCCACCCCTTCAAGCGAAAGCCTTTCAGAAGCTCGGCGCGGCAGGCCGCTGGCCAGACGGGGCTTCGGCTGTGCGGCGCTTTGGCTGTGCAAGGCCCTGGCCGGGCAGAGCCCCGGCTGGGCAGGACCTTGGTATGGCACACCCCGGCCGGGCAATGCTCCGGCGTGGCTCGACCATGACGCCAAGCTGCCTGGCTCTGGGCCCTGCTGATCTTCTTCCCTCACACGGCAGCTGCCACCAGGGCCGTCTCATGGGTGGTGAGGCTCGCGCAGCCGTACCGTGCCCGAGTCCCGGCCAGGCATGCCCCCGCCCCCTAACCCCGACTCCCGGCCACCGCGCTCACCCTCTCCCCGCACACAGCAGCCGCAACCAGGGCCGCCGCGTGGGCGGTGAGGCCCAGGCGGCCGTTGCCTGCGGCGATGGCGGTGCCGAGGGCCGCGCCCAGGGCGTGTGCGCCCGCGTCGCCGATCATGGCTCGCTCCCCGATGTCGTCCGGCAGCACGGCCGCCGCGGCCCCCACGGAGGCGGCGGCGAGGGCCCCGGCGGTGCCTCGGCGCAGCAGCCCCGGAGCCCCCAGCGCGACCACCGCTCCGGCGGCCTTTCCCGGGCGTACGTCCACGAGGTTGACGAAGTGGGCGGTGCCCGCGATCACGACGCCCGCAAGGAGCTTGTCCACCGGCCGCTCCTTGAGCAGCGCACCCGCGGCGAGCCCCGCCACGGAGATCCCGAACAACTTCACGGCCCCACTGGTCACTTCGCCGTCCCGCAGCGCGCCCAGGTGCGCACGGAAGCCACGGCGCGGATCGCCCTCCCCCGCCGTGTCGTCGTACGCCCCGCAGGCCCCCGCCGCGAGCACGGCGAGCGCGGCGGCGGCCCGGGTCCTGGCTGGCAGCGCCACGGCTCCGGCCGCCGCACCAAGGGCGGCGGCGGGCCCGGCGTACAACTCCACCGCCCGTCCCGCGTAGTTCTTCCGCTGCCAGCGGTCGGGGCCGCCGGGGGCGCGTGAGCGCAGCACGGTGGTGGCCGCACGGGTGACGGTGGCGGAGGCGAGGAGGGCCGGGAGGCGCCGGGCGGGCTTGCGGTCGATCATGCGGCCAGCCTAGGGCCGGGCGCGCGCCCGGCCCCGACCCGTCCCCCTAGCCGTCCCCGCGGGCCGTCGCCAGCAACTCCTCGGCATGCGCCCGCGCGGTCTCCGAGTCCTCCTGGCCCGCCAGCATCCGGGACAGCTCCCGGACCCGGTCCTCGCCCTCGAGGACCAGCACGCCGGAGCGCGTGACGCTCCCGTCGTTCGTCTTCTCGACCAGCAGCTGCCGGTCGGCGAAGGCCGCCACCTGGGGCAGATGCGTCACGACCACGACCTGCGCGGACTTGGCGAGGCGGGCGAGCCTGCGGCCGATCTCGACCGCGGCCTTGCCGCCGACACCGGCGTCGACCTCGTCGAAGAGGTACGTCGGCACGGGATCCGTGCCCGCGAAGACGACCTCGACGGCGAGCATCACGCGCGACAGCTCACCGCCGGACGCGCCCTTGGCGATCGGCCGCGGCGGAGCTCCCGGATGCGGGGCGAGGAGGAGTTCCACCTCGTCGACGCCCGCAGGGCCGTATGCGACGACGCGTCCGCCGACCGGCACGCCGTCCGCGCCCTCCGGCACCTCCGTACTGGTGATGTCGATCGTCACGCGCGCGTGCGGCATCGCCAGCGAGGCCAGCTCCGCGGTGACGGCCGCCGCGAACCGCGACGCCGCCTCCATCCGGGCATCGGTCAACGCCTGCGCGAGCCCCGCGAGTTCGCTCCGCAGGGCGTCCCGCTCGGCGGTCAGTTCCTCCAAGCGGTCGTCGTCGCCCTCGAGTTCGGTGAGCCGCGCGGCCCCTTCCTGGGCCCAGGCCAGCACGGAGTCGATGTCGGAGCCGTACTTCCGCGTCAGCTGGGTGAGCGCGGCACGCCGTTCCTCCACCGCCGCGAGGCGCAGGGGATCGGCGTCGAGGTCGTCCGCGTACCCCGCGAGCTCACCCGCCACATCGCCCAGCAGAATCCCGATCTCGCCGATCCGCTCGGCAAGGGCGGCCAGCGCGGGGTCGTGCGAACGCACCGCCTCAAGAGCTCGGTGGGCGCCCGCCACCAGCGTCGCGGCGTCGACGCCCTCCGGGTCCTCTGGGATGCCCGCGAGCGCGGAGTGCGCGGCCGTGGCGGCGGAGGCGAGCGCCTCCGCGTGACCGAGCCGCTCGGCCTCGGCGGCCAGTTCGGTGTCCTCGCCCTCGCGCGGCTCCACGCCCGCGACCTCGTCGAGGCCGAAGCGCAGCAGATCGGCCTCCTGGGCCCGTTCACGCGCACGCGTGGTGATCTCGTCGACCTCGGTCGTCACGGCCCGCAGCCTGCGGTACGCGGCCGTGTACTTGGCCAGCGGCACGGCGACCGCGTCGCCCGCGTACCGGTCGAGGGCCCCGCGCTGCCTGGCCGGTTTGAGCAGGCCCTGCTGGTCCGTCTGGCCGTGCACCGCGACGAGGTCGTCGGCGAGTTCGGACAGCAGGCCCACCGGGACCGAACGGCCGCCGAGGTGCGCACGGGAGCGCCCCTCCGCCGAGACCGTACGGCTGATGAGCAGCGCTCCGTCGTCGAGTTCGGCCCCCGCTTCCTCGGCGCGCACGGCGGCCGAGGTGCCCTCGGGCACAGTGATCCGGCCCTCCACCACCGCCGCCTTGGCACCGATCCGTACCAAGGCGGCATCGGCGCGACCGCCGAGCAACAGGCCAAGGCTGGTGACCACCATCGTCTTGCCCGCACCGGTCTCGCCCGTGACCGCGGTGAACCCCGGCGACAGCTCGACCACCGCGTCGTCGATGACTCCGAGCGACCGTATCCGCATCTCCTCCAACACGGACACGACCTTACGAGGTCATGGGCCAGGTGTGCGACGGCCCCTGGTCTCCTTCCGCTTTCCGTCCACGAAGACGCAGGTGGCAAAGGCGGACCGAACGGACGCGTCACCCGCAGGGGTACGGATCGAGGGGTGGGAGTTCGGTGGTGGGGATTACCCCCACAAGGATCTTCCTGCCAGCCTCCTGGTGGGCGGATACCCCGGCAGCCCACCATGATCAGTATGGGAACGGGACTGGCACAGGCGGCGCTGCGCGCGCATCGCCCGGCATTCATGGGCACAGCGGTGGCCGCGCTCTTCGCGGCGACGGTGGTGAGCGCGTCGACGATGATGCTCGGCACGACGGGCACGGAAGGGCTCTCCACACGGGCCCGCAGGCAAATCACGGAGAACGGCGTCGGCGACATGGCCGTGGTCCTTCTCATCGGATCGGTCTACATGTCGATATTCGTGGTCGCGTCGACGATGGGTACGGCCGTCACGCAGCAGCACCGCGAGCTGGCCATGGTCCGTTCCATCGGCGCCAAGCCCCGCCAGGTGCGCCGCGCGGTCGCCGTTCAGGCCCTCGCCGCGTCGGTCCCCGCTGCGCTGGCCGGCTTCGTCCTGGGCGGCTTCGTCGCGCGCTGGTGGCACGCGGGCATGGTGGCGCACGGGCTGCTCCCCGCGGAGGCGGGCTTCCGGTTCGGCTGGGTCGCCCTGCCGGTGTGCCTCGGCGTGGCCGTGGTGACGACGACGCTCGCCGCGCTCCTCTCGGCACTGCGGTTCTCGCTGCTCCGACCGGCCCGCGCCCTGAGTGAGGCGGCGACCGGGCGGCGGGGGCTCGGCATGCTCCGGGCGCCGCTCGGCCTGATCGCGGTCGCGGGGGCCTGCGCGATCTCCGTCCTTCTGTCGAAGCAGCCGTCGGACGAGGCGAGCGAGGGCGCCTTCCTCGTCCTGATCCTCTTCTGCGTCGGCGCGGGGCTGCTTGGCCCGCGGATCATCGGGCCCGCGGCCTGGCTCGTCTCCGCCCTGGTGGGCCGGTTCGGCGCGAGCGCGCGCCTGGCGATGCTCAACGTCCGCTCGCAGCCCCGCCGTTTCTCCGCCGCGGTGGTGCCGCTCCTGCTGGTCGTGGGGTTCGGCCTGACGAAGATCGGCATGCACACCACGGCGCAGCACCACACGGGTTCGGCGGGCAGCACGGGCGAGGTCTGGCTCGACTACGTGGGCACGGGGCTCTACGCGGGCTTCGCCGCCATCGCCGCGGCGAACACCCTCGCCATGATCTCCTTCGAGCGGCGCCGCGATGTCGCCCTGCTGCGGGTGGTGGGCAGCCAACGTGCCCAAGTGCGGGCGATGGCCGCCTGGGAGGCCGTGGTCGTCGCCGGGACGGCGCTGCTGCTCGGCACCGCGATCGCGCTCGGCACGCTGGCCCCGATCCTCAGCACCGCCTTCGGCTCGGCGCTCCCGTACCTGCCGTGGGGTGTGCCGGCGGGGATCGCGGCGGGCACGCTGCTCCTCACGCTGCTCGCCACCGGCCTCCCGGTGGCGAGCGTGATGCGGCGCCGCGCGATAACGGTCGTCGCCACGGCGTGACGGCGCGCCCTGCCGCGGCTCCCGGAGATCCGGCGTACGGCTACTGAGGGGCCCCGCGCCACCCGGCCACCGGCAGGGCGAACTTCGCGACCAGCCGGTCGGTGAACGACGCGTGGTGCAGCCGCGCGAGCCGCACCGGCACCCCGCCCCTGCGCACCTCGACCCGCGCGCCCGGTGGCAGTTCCACGGTCCGGCGCCCGTCGCACCACAGCACCCCGTGCGACGTGTGGTGCTGGACCTCCACGGCGAGCACCGAGTCCGGCGAGGTCACCAGCGGCTTGGCGAACAGGGCGTGGGCGCTGATCGGCACCATCAGGAGCGCCTCCACCTCCGGCCACACCACGGGCCCGCCCGCGGAGAAGGCGTACGCGGTGGAGCCGGTCGGGGTCGCGCACACGATGCCGTCGCAGCCGAAGCCGGTGACCGGACGCCCGTCGATCTCCAGGACGACCTCGAGCATCAGCTCGGCCGACATCTTCTGCACGGCCGCTTCGTTGAGCGCCCAGTCGCGGTGCACGACATCGCCGTTGCTGTGCACGACGACGTCGATGGTCATCCGCTCCTCGACCTCGTACGCCTTGGTCACCACCCGGTCGACGACCTTGTCGAGGTCGTCGCGCTCGGCCTCGGCGAGGAAGCCGACACGGCCCAGGTTCACGCCGAGCATCGGCACCCCGGAGGCGCGGGCGAACTCGGCGCCGCGCAGCAAGGTGCCGTCCCCACCGAGGACGACGAGCAGTTCACAGCCGTCGAGGCACTGGGGCGTGGCCTCCTTCACGGTGCCCACCTCGGGCGGCAGCGGCAGATCGGCCGCCTCCGCCTCCAGGACCCGTACGCCGATGCCGCTGCGCAGCAGCCCCTGCACGACGAGTTCGGCACTGCGGATGGCGGCAGGCCGTCCGGTGTGCGCGAGCAGGAAAACGGTACGAGCTCGGGTCTGGGTCACTCGGGTCTGAGTCAACGGGGCCCCTCCGCCACGGCACGGTCAACGTCCGCCGGGTCCAGTTCGGGCGCCCCGGCACGCAGCCACAGAAAGTACTCGACATTTCCGGAAGGTCCGGGCAGCGGGCTCGCAGTCACGCCACGCACACCGAGCCCGAGCCCCCACGCCTGCCGGGCCACACCGCGCACGGCGTCGGCCCGCAGTTCCGCGCTGCGCACCACTCCGCCGCTGCCCAGGCGCTCCTTGCCGACCTCGAACTGCGGCTTGACCATCAGGACCAGGTCCGCGTCGGGGGCGGCGCACCGCGCGAGGGCGGGCAGCACCAGGCCGAGCGGGATGAACGAGAGGTCGCCGACGACCAGGTCGACGGGGATCCCGTCGATGGCCTCCAGCGTCAACTCCCGTACGTTCGTGCGGTCCTTGATGGTGACCCGGTCGTCGCTCTGCAGCGACCAGGCGAGCTGGCCGTACCCGACGTCCACGGCGACGACGCCCGAGGCGCCAGCACGCAGCAGCACATCGGTGAAGCCGCCGGTGGACGCGCCCGCGTCGAGCGCGCGCCGCCCCTCGACGGCCAGGCCCTGCGGCACGAACGCGGCGAACGCGCCCGCCAGCTTGTGGCCACCCCGCGAGACGTAGTCGGGATCGCTCCCGTCGGTCGCGACCACGATGGCTGCGGCGGTCTCCACCTGCGTCGCGGGCTTCGTCGCGGTGTTCTTGCCGACGGTCACACGCCCGGCGGCGATCAGCTGGCTCGCATGCTCGCGCGAGCGCGCGAGCTTGCGCCGGACCAGCTCGGCGTCGAGGCGGCGGCGTGCCACTCCTGCCACGTTCTGTTCAGCTCCTGTTGTACGGGGGTGAGTGCTGGGACGAAGCGGCGGGCGTCCCCATGGGTGAGGACGCCGGCGGCCCGGGGCGTGCGTCGAGCGCGGTCAGCGCATCACGCAGTCCCCGGTGTACATCCTCGTACACCTCGATGTGGCCGTCCGTGGCGAGGTGGTCGGCATCGCCGAGCCGCCCAAGCAGGCCGTCCACCTCCGCGTCGCCGGTCGGGACACGCTCCACCCCGAGGGGCGCGGGCCCGACCGGGTCGTACGTCTCCGCCCGGACCTCGGAGGCCTCGGGGGCCGCAGGGACCTCGGGCTCCACCGGCTCGGGCTCGGGGCCCGGCAACGAGTCGCTCATGCCCCGACGCTACCGCGAAGCGCTGCGGTACCGTCGATCACGATGGCGACGATCGAAGAGTGCCGCACGGCACTGGACAAACTCTCGGACAACCTGGCGGGCGCCGAAGGCGGCGTGCGCGGCGCCGCCGCGCTCAACCGCTCGCTGAGCTGCCACATCACCGATCTCGACGTGACCTTCACGGGCCGCCTCGAGAACGGCCGGATCACGGTGCTCGACACGCACCCGGGCGCCCCTCGCGAGAAGGCCGAGATCCGGCTCGCCATGTCCGGCGACGATCTGGTGGCGATGGTCGACGGCGAGCTGAACTTCGCGAAGGCCTGGGCCTCCGGCAGGGTCAAGCTGGAGGCGGGCCTGCGCGACATGCTCCGCCTCAGGTCGCTGCTCTAGCCCCCGCGCCCGCCGCTTCCACCGGCTTCTTGCGGCCCCGCCGCGCCGCGGGCACCACGAGCGGCGTCCCGGTCTCCGGGTCGTCGATGATCTGGCAGTCCATCCCGAAGGTGTCCCGCACCAGCTCCGTCGTGACCACGTCGGCCGGCGCGCCCTCGGCGATGACCTGACCGTCGCGCAGGGCAATGAGGTGGGTCGCGTACCGAGCAGCGTGGTTGAGGTCGTGCAGCACGGCGACGAGCGTGCGGCCCTGCTCCTCGTGGAGGTCGGCGCAGAGGTCGAGCACGTCGATCTGGTGCTGGATGTCCAGGAACGTCGTGGGCTCGTCCAGGAGGAGGAGCGGGGTCTGCTGGGCGAGGGCCATCGCGATCCAGACGCGCTGGCGCTGTCCGCCCGACAGTTCGTCGACATAGCGATCGGCCAGTTCGGCGACGCCGGTCGAGGCCATCGACTCGCCCACGATCCGCTCGTCCTCGCCCGACCACTGCCGCAGCAGCCCCTGGTGGGGGTAGCGGCCGCGCGCCACCAGGTCGCCGACGGTGATCCCGTCGGGTGCGATGGACGACTGCGGGAGCAGGCCGAGCGTCCGTGCCACCTTCTTCGCGGGCATCGACTGGATGACGTTCCCGTCGAGCAGGACACGGCCCGCCGAGGGCTTGAGCATCCTCGACAGGGCGCGCAGCAGGGTGGACTTGCCGCAGGCGTTCGGGCCGACGATCACCGTGAAGGAGTTGTCGGGGATCTCGACGGACAACTGTTCCGCGATGACGCGCTGGTCGTAACCAAGGGTCACGTCGTCCGCGATGAGCCGGTTCACTGCGGCACGCTCCTGCCTGTCGGTGCTCTCAGAGGTATCGGAGGTCTTCGTGTCCATGGCGGTGCGCTTCCTCATATCCGCCCCGCCTTTCGCTCGATGACGAGGAGCCACAGCAGGTAGATGCCGCCGAGCACACCCGTGACCACACCGACGGGCAGCTGGTCGGCGCCGAAGGCCCGCTGCGAGGCCCAGTCGGCGACGATCAGCAGGGTGGCGCCCATGAACATCGCGGGCATCAGGTTCGGCCCCGGCGAGCGGGTGAGCCGCCTGGCGAGCTGCGGCGCGGTGAGCGCGACGAAGCTGACGGGTCCCGCCGCCGCGGTGGCGGCAGCGGTGAGCAGCACGGCCGAGGCCATCAGGACGATGCGGGTGCGCTCGACGGGCACGCCGAGCGCGTACCCGACGTCGTCGCCCATCTCCAGCATCCGCAGCGGACGCGCGTACGTCATGACGAGCGGTACGAGGATCGCGCACAGGACGAGCAACGGCCAGACCTGATCCCAGTCCCGGCCGTTGAGCGAGCCGGTCATCCAGACGACGGCGCGAGCGGCGTCGACGAGGTCCGCCTTGGTGAGCAGATAGCCGTTGATCGCGGTGACGAAGGCGGAGACGCCGATGCCGACCAGCACGAACCGGAAGCCGTGCACGCCCCGCTTCCAGGCGAGCACGTAGATCGCGAAGCCGGTCACCAGACCGCCCACGAGCGCGCCGCCCGCGACCTGCACCGCGGTGCCCTGGAAGAGCACGATCATGATGAGCGCGCCCGCGGTGGACCCCTGCCCGAGGCCGAGGATGTCCGGACTGCCCAGCGGATTGCGGGAGATGGACTGGAAGATCGCGCCGCCGAGCCCGAGCGCGGCCCCCACGAGGAGACCGACGATGACCCGCGGCAGCCGCAGGTCGTTGATGATGAACTCCTGCCCGGCGTCCCCGTTGCCGAGCAGGGTGCGGATGACGTCGGCGGCGGGGATGGGGAAGTCGCCGGTGCCGATCAGGACGACGCTCGCGACGAGCGCGGCCAGGATGAGCACGGCGACGACCACGGCCGTGCGGACGTCGAGGCGGAAGCTGAGGCCGCCCCGGGTGCGTATCGCCTTCACAGCTGTGCCAGCCTCCGCCGTCGTACGAGAAAGATGAAGACCGGAGCGCCGATCAACGCGGTGATGATGCCGACCTGCAGTTCCGCGGGCCGCGCGACCACGCGTCCGACGACGTCGGCGCCGAGCAGCAGGACCGGCGAGAGGATCGCCGCGTACGGCAGGATCCAGCGCATGTCGGGCCCGGTGAAGGAGCGCACGATGTGCGGCACCATCAGGCCGACGAACACGATGGGTCCGCAGGCCGCGGTGGCGGCCCCGCAGAGCAGGGTCGCGGCGGTCATGGACAGGGCGCGGGTGCGATTCAGGTGGGCGCCGAGCGCGCGGGCGGTGTCGTCGCCCATCGCCATGGCGTTCAGTGGCCTCGCGAGGGCGAGGGCGAGCACGATGCCGATCACGAGGAAGGGCAGGACCTGCAGGATGGTCTCGTTCTTGGCGGAGGCCAGCGAACCGACCGTCCAGAAGCGCATCTTGTTGAGCGCGGCGTTGTCCATGATCATCACGGCCTGCAGATAGCCGTAGAGCGCGGCGCTCAGCGCGGTGCCGGCGAGCGCGAGCCGCACGGGCGTGGCGTTGCGGGTGCCGCCGAGTGCGTAGACGGCGGCGCCGACGACTGCCGCCCCGAAGAAGGCGAACCACACGTAGCCGCTCAGCGAGGTGACGCCGAAGAAGCTGATCGCGGTGACGACGGCGGCCGATGCCCCGAGGTTGATGCCGAGCAGTCCCGGGTCGGCCAGCGGGTTCCGGGTCAGCGCCTGAAGGACGGCGCCCGCGAGGCCGAGGGCCACACCGACGAGCACACCGAGCAGCGTCCGCGAGAGCCGCTCTCCGACGACGACATCGCCGTACGTCCCGGTGTCCTGGAAGAGGCCGTGCCAGACCTGGTCCAGAGACATCTGTTTGGCTCCGACCGCGATGCTCGCCACGACGACGAGCAGCAGCACACAGACCGAGACGAGGAGCCCGGCGCTGCGTATCGCGCGGCGGTTGGGTGGCGCGGGGGCGGTCTCCGCGCCGGCTTCTGGGGGACTGTCGACCAACACCAGGTTAGGTTAGCCTACCCTCGCACTCGACTTCGACGAGAGAAGCACCACCGATGCATGCCCGCCGCCCGATACCTCCTGGTCCGAGCCGTCGAGGTCCGAGCCGTCGAGGTGCGCTCGGCGCGGGCGGCGCCCTCGGTATCGGCGGACTCGGGACAGCATGCGGCGGCAGGGACGGCGGCGCAAGATCGCCGGTCGGCGGCTCGGACCGGAGCTTCGAGGACGACGGCTTCGAGGACGACCGCGAAGCCACCACGCAAGCCACGGCGAAAGCCACGAAGAAGGCGGCAGCCTGATGCCCACCACCCACCGCTCCCCCGCCTCCGGGCCCACCCCCGGCCTCACCTCTGGGGGCATGTCCCGCCGCGGCCTGCTCGCCTCCGGCGGAGCCCTCGGCCTCGGCGCCCTGCTCAGCGCCTGCGGGAGCGAGGAGAAATCCGGGAAATCCGGGAAAGCGGGGAAGTCCGGGGAGCGCACGGGCTCCGGGCCCTGGAGCTTCAAGGACGACCGCGGCAGGACCGCCAAGGTGGACCACGCCCCGAAGAACATCGTCGCCTTCGTCAGCACGGCCGCCGCCCTGCACGACTACGGCGTCTCGTGCACCGGCATCTTCGGCCCGTCCAAGCCGGTGGGCGGCAAGCCCAACCCGCAGGCGGGCGATCTCGATGTCGACAAACTGACCAGCCTGGGAGAGTCCTTCAACCAGTTCAGCATCGAGAAGTACGCGGCCCTTGAACCCGACTTGCTGATCAGCAACATGTTCCCGCCCCCCGCCCTGTGGTTCGTGCCCGCGGACAGCGCCAAGAAGATCGAGTCGCTCGCGCCCACCGTCGGTATCAACGGCGCACGCGCCTCGCTCCTGGAACCGCTGAAGCGCTACACCGAGCTCGCCGAATCCCTGGGCGCGGACCTCGGTACGGAGAAGGTACGGGCGGCCAAGGCCCGCTTCGACAAGGCCGAGCGGACCCTGCGCAAGGCCGCGAAGGCCAACCGCGGCCTCAAGGTCCTGGCGATGACGGGCGACGACGACCAGTTCTACGTCGCCGTGCCCGACTCGTACTGCGACCTCAACTACTTCAAGGACCTGGGCGTCGAGTTCGTCGAGGGCAAGAAGAGCGACGACTGGGGCTTCTGGGAATTCCTCAGCTGGGAGAACGCCGACAAATATCACGCCGATCTCATCATGATCGACAACCGGTCGAGCGCGTTGCAGCCCAAGGATCTCGCGAAAAAACCCACCTGGAAGCTGCTCCCCGCCGTCAAGGCCGGCCAGACCGTGCCCTGGTCGATGGAGGAGCGCTACAGCTACGCCGGTTACGCCCCCGTGCTCGAACAACTCGCCGCCGCCATCGAGAAGTCGAAGAGGCTCACCTGATGACTGACTCCCCGTACCACTTCTTCGACGTCCACGTGCTGCGCACCGAGTACGTCACGCCCTCCATGATCCGCGTGGCCCTCGGCGGCGAAGGACTGGCCCGGATGGGCTCCGCGGGCCGCGACCAGCGCATCAAGGTGTTCCTTCCGCACCCCGGACAGGACGCGCCCGTCATGCCGGACACCTCGGAGGGGAACGCGGCCGGCTGGTACGCCGACTGGCTCGCCCTCGATCCCGCCGTCCGGGGCATCATGCGCACCTACACCACACGTGAACTGCGCCGGGATCCGGACGAGCTGATCGTCGACTTCGCGGTCCATGGCGCGGCTCCCTCGCCGAACGACGGCCCGGCCACTCGTTGGGCGCGGTCCGCACGCCCCGGCGCTCGGATCGGCGTACTCGCCCCGATCGAGGAGGAGAACGGCGCCTACGATTTCAGGCCCCCGCCGGACACCGACTGGGTCCTGCTGACCGCCGACGAGTCGGCGCTCCCGGCGGTCGCGGCCATCCTGGAGACACTCCCGGCGGCGACGCCCACCCGCGTCTGGATCGAGGTCCACGACCTGGCGGACAAGCAGGAGCTGTCCACGAAGGCCGACGCCGAGATCACCTGGCTCACGGAGCAGGACACGACGCCGTCGGCGATCCGTGCCGCCGAGCTCCCTTCGGGCACTCCGTACGCCTGGGTCACGGGCGAGTCCGCGACGGTCAAGACGGTCCGCCGCCATTTGGTCGGCGACCGAGGCTTCGACCGCAAGCGGATCTCGTTCTCCGGCTACTGGCGCAGGGGCACCACCACGGACGAGCTGATCGACCGCAACGAGACGGCCTGACCTCTCTCCCCACCCCTTCACGGCACGCCGAGGCCCCGACCACCCTCCAGCCGGGGCTTCGCCACGAGGCGGGCGTTCAGCACAGGGTCCCCCGGCCCCAGGCCGGAACAGCCGAGCCCGGCAAGCGGGGTCGGAGCTACGGCGTGCTCCGGCTACAACCCCAGCCGTGACAACGCCTTCTCCCCGTCCAGCGTGCACTTCCCGTCCCCCGCCTCCGTCCACGCCGCCGCGCACAGCGCCCGCAGCCCGTCCATGGCATCGCCCTCACCGTCCAGCACCAACTCCTGGCCTCGCACCGCGGCCGTCCACCCGCCGCAGCCGAAGCCGCCCTCCACCGGGGCCACTTCGGGCTGGCCGGTCAGCATGCCGCGCAGATCCGCGTCCACGTACGTGGGCCGGTGCTCGGGCGGGGCAGCCAGCAGCTGGGCGCCGTCCGTCACCCCGGTCAGGACGAGCAGCGAGTCCACCTCGCCGTTGAACGCGCCCTCGATGTCCGTGTCGAGCCGGTCCCCCACGACCAACGGCCGCTCGGCGCCCGTCCGCAGGATCGTCTCGCGGTGCATCGGCGGCAGCGGCTTACCCGCGACCTGCGGCTCCGCGCCCGTCGCGATGCGTACGACCTCGACCGCCGCGCCGTTGCCGGGCGCGATGCCCCGCGCGCTGGGAATCGTCAGATCCGTGTTGGACGCGAACCACGGCACCCCCCGCGCGATCGCGAAACAGGCCTCGGCGAAACGGCCCCACGCCATGTCGGGACCGCCGTACCCCTGCACGACCGCCACCGGATCGTCGTCCGCCGACTCCACCGGCTCCAGCCCGCGCTCCCGCAGCGCGACCCGCAGCCCCTCCCCGCCGATCACGAGGACCCGCGCCCCCGCGGGGACTTGCTCGCTCACCAGCCGCGCCGCCGCCTGCGCGGACGTGATGACGTCCGCGGCCCCGGTCGGGATGCCGAGCTCCGTCAGATGCCCGGCCACCGCGTCCGGCGTGCGCAGCGCGTTGTTCGTCACGTACGCGAGATGCATGCCGCCGGACCGGGCCGTGCCGAGCGACTCGACGGCGTGGGCGATCGCGTGACCGCCCGCGTACACCACCCCGTCCAGGTCGAGCAGCGCCGTGTCATACGCCTCGCTCAGCACATTTCGGCTGCCTTCGGGCCGCGTCCTGGCGGTCTGGCTCATTACGCATCGCTCCTCGATCGATCCCACTCCCCCGATCATCGCTCATGCCACTGACACACATACGATGCAGCAATGAACACAGCGGGTCATACCGACGACCAAGGCCTCGACCTGATCCCGTTCCGAGGCGTGCGCTACGTCCCTGAGCAGGTCGGCAGCCTTGCCGCCGTGACGTCCCCGCCGTACGACGTGGTCGTACGGCCCGACGGCCTGCTCCACCTGGAGTCCGCCGACCCGCACAACATCGTCCGGCTGATCCTCCCGCAGGCCACCACACCGGAGGCCCGCAACCACCAGGCAGCCGAGACCCTGCAGACCTGGCTCTCGCAGGGCATCCTCGCGCCCGACCCGGAGCCGAGCCTCTACATCTACGAACAGCGCGACGGCAGCATCCTGCAGCGCGGCGTCATCGGCGCACTGCGCCTCTCCGAGGCGGACGAAGGCATCGTCCTGCCCCACGAAGGCGTCATGACCCATGTCGTGGAGGACCGCGCGGCCCTGATGCGCGCGACGAGCGCCAATCTCGAACCGCTGCTCCTGACGTACCGCTCGAACGGCGACGCCACCGGCGCGACAGCCGTCATCGAGCGCACCGTGACGCACGAGCCGCTCCTGTCGACGACCACGGAGGACGGCTTCAGCCATCGTCTGTGGGCGGTCACCGATCCCGCCGATCTCGCCGAGATCCAGTCAGATCTCGCCCGCCACCAGGCTCTGATCGCGGACGGCCACCACCGCTGGGCGACCTATCTCCGGCTGCGCTCCGAGCACCCGACGTCCAGCCCGTGGGAGTACGGCCTGGTGCTCCTGGTGGACACCGCGCGCTACCCGCTCCGGGTCCGCTCCATCCACCGCTACCTGCACCGGCTCCCGGTCTCGGACGCCCTCGCCGCCCTCGCGGACTCCTTCCGCGTACGCACCGTCGAAGGCCCCCTGCCGCACGCACTCGAAGCCCTGGCCGACGCGGCGGCCGAAGGCAACGCGTTCCTCCTCGTGGGTGACGGCGCCTTCCACCTCATAGACCGGCCCGACCCCGACCTGCTGGCCCGCACGATCCCGGCCGACCTGCCTGAGGCCTGGCGCACCCTGGACGCGACGGTCCTGCACTCCACGCTCCTCGATCACATCTGGCAGATCCCGGACGCCCCGGAGCACATCGCGTACATCCACGACACCGGTGCGACCGTGGAGAAGGCGGAACGTGATGGCGGCACGGCCGTCCTGATGCACCCGGTCCGCGAAGAGGTCGTACGCGACCTGGCCCGCCAGGGGGTCACGATGCCCCGCAAGTCCACGTCCTTCGGCCCCAAGCCGGCATCGGGCCTGGTCCTGCGCAGCCTCGGCCTCTGAATCCGCCTCTTCCGGATACGACAACGGGCGGGATCCCTTCAGGGATCCCGCCCGTTGTCGTACTACCAGGTCAGTGCTCAGGCCTTGCGGTCCTCGTCACCCTCGTCGTCCAGCTCGAAGTCGTCCTCGTCGTAGTACTCCTCGACGCCCTCGTCCTCGTCCTCGTGGACGGGGGTGGCATCGACGACCGCGGGCTCCGCGACCGGCGCGTCCGCGTCGCCATGGAGCGCATCGACGAACTCGACACCGTCCAGCTCGGCCAGGCGGTCCGACGCGTCGGTGCTGCCGTCCTTGTCGGACTCGATGACCTTGGCGAACCACTCGCGCGACTCGTCCTCACGACCCGCCGCGAGCAGCGCGTCGGCGTAGGCGTACCGCAGTCGCGCGGTCCACGGCTGGACGGAGTTCGATGCCAGCTCGGGGCCCTGCAGAGTGACGATGGCGGCATCGATCTGCCCCAGGTCACGCCGCGCACCGGCGGCGACGAGACGCATCTCGACCTGCCCCGGCTTGTCCAGTTTCTGCACCTCGGGCGCACCGGCCATGTCCAGCGCCTTCTCGGGCCGGCCCATACCGCGCTCGCAGTCCGCCATGACGGGCCAGAGCTCGACCGTGCCGGTCATCCGCTTGGCGGCCCGGAACTCACCGAGCGCCTCGTTGTACTTCTGGGTCGCGTACGCGGCGAATCCCGCGGCCTCTCGTACGGCGGCGACGCGCGAGGCGAGCCGCAGCGCGATCCGCGAGTACTCGTAGGCCTGCTCGGGCTCGTCGTCGATGAGGTTGGCGACCATCACCAGGTTCCTGGCGACGTCCTCAGCGAGCCCCTTGGGAAGACTCTGCAGCTCCTGCTGCACGTCCTTGTCGATCTCGCGGCCCGTGACGTCATCGGGGATCGGCAGCCGCTTGATCGGCTCGCGGTCACGGTCGTCACGCCCGCGGTATCCACCGCGGTCGCCGTCACGCCGGTCGTCGCGCCCACGGAACCCGCCGGGCCGCCCACCACGGTCGTCGCGCCGCGGTCCGCGGTCATCACGCCCGCGGAAGCCGCCACCGCCGCCGCCACGGTTGTCATCGCGACGGAAACCACCACGGTCACCACCGCGATCGCCACCACGGTCGTTGCCGCGGTCGTTGCCGCGGTCGTTGCCGCGGTCGTCACGGCGGAATCCACCGCGGTCGCCGCCACGGTCATCCCGACGGTCGTCACGACGGAACGGAGGACGGTCGCCGCCACCACGGTTGTCGTCACGCCGGTCATCGCGCTGGAAAGCGGGACGGTCGCCACCACGGGGCCGGTCATCGCGCCGGTCGTCCCGGCGATCGTCACGACGGAAACCACCGCGGTCGCCGCCACCGCCAGCACGGTTGTCATCGCGACGGAAGCCGCCACGGTCACCGCTGCCACCACGGTTGTCGTCACGCCGGTCGTCACGGCGGAACGCCGGACGATCCCCGTCACGACGGAACCCCGGACGGTCGCCGCCACCACGGTTGTCGTCCCGGCGGAAACCGCCACGGTCACCGCCGCGGTCATCACGCCGGTCATCCCGACGGTCGTCACGGCGGAACGGGGGACGGTCGCCACCACGGTCGTCGCGGCGCGGGGCGCCGGAAGTGGAGCGGTCGTCACGACGGAAAGCGGGACGATCGCCGTCGCGGCGGTCGTCGCGACGCGGTGCGCCGGAGGTCGAGCGGTCGTCACGACGGAACGGAGGACGCCCGCCACCATCACGGTCGTCACGCCCACGGAAGCCGCCGCCACTGCCGCCGCCACGGTTGTCATCGCGACGGAATCCACCGCGGTCACCGCTGCCGCCCCGGTTGTCGTCACGTCGGAAACCACCACGGTCACCGCCGCCGCCACGATTGTCATCACGGCGGAAGCCGCCACGGTCACCGCTGCCACCACGGTCGTCACGACGAGGGGCACCCCGGTCGCGGTCGTCGCGTCGGGGACCACCGGAGGTGGGGCGGTCGTCGCGGCGGAACGGAGGACGCCCGCCACCGCTGCGGTCGTTGTCGCGACGCGGTGCGCCGCCACGGTTTCCGCCCCGGTCGCCACCGTCCCGGCTGCGCTGCCCGCGCTCCGGTCGCTCGTCGGGAGAGTTGGTGGACATCGGTGACTCCTAGTCTTCGGTACCGCAGTCATTCTCGCGCAGCCGGGTAGCCGGCGCGCTTCGACAAAACAAAAAAGGACCCTTGGTCCCAGCGTGGACGCTGGGACCAAGGGTCCTCCAAAGATTGTTCGGCGGCGTCCTACTCTCCCACAGGGTCCCCCCTGCAGTACCATCGGCGCTATGAGGCTTAGCTTCCGGGTTCGGAATGTAACCGGGCGTTTCCCTCATGCTATGACCACCGAAACCCTATGAAATATCCCGCCGCAAAAGCGGGATCTCAAACAGGGCAGCGAACAAGCACACTCTTCAATTAAGTGGTGTAACTGTTCAGCCGACACAACTGTTCGTTGTTTCAGAACCAACACAGTGGACGCGAGCAACTGAGGACAAGCCCTCGGCCTATTAGTACCAGTCACCTCCACCCGTTACCGGGCTTCCAGATCTGGCCTATCAACCCAGTCGTCTACTGGGAGCCTTAACCCCTCAAAGGGGGTGGGAATACTCATCTCGAAGCAGGCTTCCCGCTTAGATGCTTTCAGCGGTTATCCTTTCCGAACGTAGCCAACCAGCCATGCCCTTGGCAGGACAACTGGCACACCAGAGGTTCGTCCGTCCCGGTCCTCTCGTACTAGGGACAGCCCTTCTCAATATTCCTACGCGCACAGCGGATAGGGACCGAACTGTCTCACGACGTTCTAAACCCAGCTCGCGTACCGCTTTAATGGGCGAACAGCCCAACCCTTGGGACCGACTCCAGCCCCAGGATGCGACGAGCCGACATCGAGGTGCCAAACCATCCCGTCGATATGGACTCTTGGGGAAGATCAGCCTGTTATCCCCGGGGTACCTTTTATCCGTTGAGCGACGGCGCTTCCACAAGCCACCGCCGGATCACTAGTCCCGACTTTCGTCCCTGCTCGACCCGTCGGTCTCACAGTCAAGCTCCCTTGTGCACTTACACTCAACACCTGATTACCAACCAGGCTGAGGGAACCTTTGGGCGCCTCCGTTACTCTTTGGGAGGCAACCGCCCCAGTTAAACTACCCATCAGACACTGTCCCTGATCCGGATCACGGACCCAGGTTAGACATCCAGCACGACCAGAGTGGTATTTCAACGTTGACTCCACGAACACTGGCGTGCCCGCTTCAAAGTCTCCCACCTATCCTACACAAGCCGAACCGAACACCAATATCAAACTGTAGTAAAGGTCCCGGGGTCTTTCCGTCCTGCTGCGCGAAACGAGCATCTTTACTCGTAGTGCAATTTCACCGGGCCTATGGTTGAGACAGTCGAGAAGTCGTTACGCCATTCGTGCAGGTCGGAACTTACCCGACAAGGAATTTCGCTACCTTAGGATGGTTATAGTTACCACCGCCGTTTACTGGCGCTTAAGTTCTCAGCTTCGCACACCCGAAAGTGCACTAACCGGTCCCCTTAACGTTCCAGCACCGGGCAGGCGTCAGTCCGTATACATCGCCTTACGGCTTCGCACGGACCTGTGTTTTTAGTAAACAGTCGCTTCTCGCTGGTCTCTGCGGCCACCCCCAGCTCACGGAGTAAATCCGATCACCGGTGATGGCCCCCCTTCTCCCGAAGTTACGGGGGCATTTTGCCGAGTTCCTTAACCATAGTTCACCCGAACGCCTCGGTATTCTCTACCTGACCACCTGAGTCGGTTTAGGGTACGGGCCGCCATGAAACTCGCTAGAGGCTTTTCTCGACAGCATAGGATCATCCACTTCACCACAATCGGCTCGGCATCAGGTCTCAGGCTTAATGCGTGACGGATTTACCTATCACACGCCCTACACCCTTACCCCGGGACTACCACCGCCCGGGCTGGACTACCTTCCTGCGTCACCCCATCACTCACCTACTACCACCTTGGACCGGCGGCTCCACCACTTCCCTTTGCCCGAAGGCTCCAGGACGGCTTCACGGCCTTAGCATCAATGGGCTCGATGTTTGACGCTTCACAGCGGGTACCGGAATATCAACCGGTTATCCATCGACTACGCCTGTCGGCCTCGCCTTAGGTCCCGACTTACCCTGGGCAGATCAGCTTGACCCAGGAACCCTTAGTCAATCGGCGCACACGTTTCTCACGTATGTATCGCTACTCATGCCTGCATTCTCACTCGTGAACCGTCCACCACTAGCTTCCGCTGCAGCTTCACCCGGCACACGACGCTCCCCTACCCATCACAGCAGGCGTTGGCCCTATTGCTGCAATGACACGACTTCGGCGGTACGCTTGAGCCCCGCTACATTGTCGGCGCGGAATCACTTGACCAGTGAGCTATTACGCACTCTTTCAAGGGTGGCTGCTTCTAAGCCAACCTCCTGGTTGTCTCTGCGACTCCACATCCTTTCCCACTTAGCGTACGCTTAGGGGCCTTAGTCGATGCTCTGGGCTGTTTCCCTCTCGACCATGGAGCTTATCCCCCACAGTCTCACTGCCGTGCTCTCACTTACCGGCATTCGGAGTTTGGCTAAGGTCAGTAACCCGGTAGGGCCCATCGCCTATCCAGTGCTCTACCTCCGGCAAGAAACACACGACGCTGCACCTAAATGCATTTCGGGGAGAACCAGCTATCACGGAGTTTGATTGGCCTTTCACCCCTAACCACAGGTCATCCCCCAGGTTTTCAACCCTGGTGGGTTCGGTCCTCCACGACCTCTTACAGCCGCTTCAACCTGCCCATGGCTAGATCACTCCGCTTCGGGTCTTGAGCGCGCTACTGAATCGCCCTATTCGGACTCGCTTTCGCTACGGCTTCCCCACACGGGTTAACCTCGCAACGCACCGCAAACTCGCAGGCTCATTCTTCAAAAGGCACGCAGTCACGACGCAAGGAACAAGTTCCTTGCGCGACGCTCCCACGGCTTGTAGGCACACGGTTTCAGGTACTATTTCACTCCGCTCCCGCGGTACTTTTCACCATTCCCTCACGGTACTATCCGCTATCGGTCACCAGGGAATATTTAGGCTTAACGGGTGGTCCCGCCAGATTCACACGGGATTTCTCGGGCCCCGTGCTACTTGGGTGTCTCTCAAACGAGCCGCTGATGTTTCGACTACGGGGGTCTTACCCTCTACGCCGGACCTTTCGCATGTCCTTCGCCTACATCAACGGTTTCTGACTCGTCTCACAGCCGGCAGACTGTGAAAGAGAGATCCCACAACCCCGCACACGCAACCCCTGCCGGGTCTCACACGTATACGGTTTGGCCTCATCCGGTTTCGCTCGCCACTACTCCCGGAATCACGGTTGTTTTCTCTTCCTGCGGGTACTGAGATGTTTCACTTCCCCGCGTTCCCTCCACACTGCCTATGTGTTCAGCAGCGGGTGACAGCCCATGACGACTGCCGGGTTTCCCCATTCGGAAACCCCCGGATCAAAGCCTGGTTGACGACTCCCCGGGGACTATCGTGGCCTCCCACGTCCTTCATCGGTTCCTGGTGCCAAGGCATCCACCGTGCGCCCTTAAAAACTTGGCCACAGATGCTCGCGTCCACTGTGCAGTTCTCAAACAACGACCAACCACCCGTCACAGCCCGCCGAAGCAGACTTACACCGGGGTCGGCAGTGAAGGCAGCCATACGGCCATACCCTCAGATACCCAACAGCGTGCCCGACCCAGTCATCCCACCCGTATCGCGTTCCACGCCCCGAAGGACAGTACTTGCGGCCCGAGCAGGCCAACTGTGCCGAATAGTCAACGTTCCACCCATGAGCAACCAGCATCAGACGTTCGCTGATGAACTGGCCTCTGACCAACCGAAGTTGGTGAGAAGTGCTCCTTAGAAAGGAGGTGATCCAGCCGCACCTTCCGGTACGGCTACCTTGTTAC